>DATHCZ010000026.1:0-14750 GCA_035319265.1 Methyloceanibacter sp.
GCGGGTTCCTCGGGAGGCTCGGGAGGCTTGACGGGCGCCGGCGCTCGCTTCGATTTCAGCCTCGCGAAGATCCCGCCGCCTGACGGCTTCTCGTCGGGAAGGACTCCTTCCGCCGCCATCGCCGCCTCGGCATTCATGCGCTCGACCTGGGCGGCCAGATCCTCGTCGCTGCCGAAATCGGCGTCCGGCTGGACCTTGGCGGCCGCAGCCGCCGCTCGCTCGGCGAGGCTAGGCTCGGCCTTGGCCGCAGCCGCACCGCCGGCGAAGCCGCCCATGGCATTATTGACCGGCTTCGGCTTGGCCTTAGCCTTGGGAGGGGTTGGCGGCGGCAAGGGTGTGGCAGGGCCAGGCGCCTTGGAGACGACCTTGAGCCCTGTCGCAGCACCCTCGGGCTGCGTCACCGCCTTGGCCTGCCAGACATGGCCGCATTTCGAGCAGCGCACCTTGCGCCCTTCAGGCGGGAAAACGGCCGCCGTCTCGTAGCGCGTCTCGCAAGTCGGGCAGATAATGAGTGTTGCCATCGGAAAACCAAAAGCGGCCGCAACCGTGGATTCTGCGGCAGCCCCCATGTCGTTGCCCAATTCCATTGATACCGGACAGCGAGTTCAGCATAAAGAGCGAAAGTCGCGGCCAATGATAAGAGGCTTTAGGAAGACGGGTGATTCGCTTTGACAATGTCGGGTTGCGCTACGGCAGCGGCCCCGAGATCTTGCGCGATGTCACCTTCCACGTGCTTCCCGGGTCCTTTCACTTCCTGACCGGACCGTCGGGGGCCGGAAAGACGACACTTTTGCGCCTTCTTTTCATGTCGCTCCGGCCGACCAGGGGGCTGGTTTTCGTTCTCGGCGAGAATATCGCGGAGCTTTCCCCGGCCGGCCGGGCCGAGCTTAGGCGGCGGATCGGCATCGTGTTCCAGGACTTCCGGCTGCTCGAACACCTGACCACCTGGGAGAATGTGGCGCTGCCCTTGCGCGTCATGGGCAAGCGGGAATCGGACTATCGCGAGGACGTGACCGATCTGCTCCGCTGGGTAGGGCTTGGCGACCGCATCAATGCCTATCCCGAGATCCTTTCAGGCGGCGAGAAGCAGCGCGCGGCCATTGCCCGCGCCGTGATCGGCCGCCCGGAGCTTTTGCTCGCCGACGAGCCCACGGGCAATGTCGATCCCGTCATCGCCAACCGGCTCTTGCGCTTGTTCGTCGAGCTCAATCGGCTAGGCACCTCGGTCATTATCGCGACGCACGATCATGCCCTGATGGACCAGCTCGACGCTCCCCGCCTTATCCTGTTCAACGGCCACTTGCAGATGCGCTAGCCCCACGTGACCCTGCTCTCGGACATTCGCGACTACCCTTGGACGAGCCTCATCGCCGGGCTTCTGCCCGCGCGTGTCGTTACCTGGTTGCCGGCGCGCTTCCAGGCGCGTTCCTCGCAAATCGTTCCGTCGGCCTCGATCGCCGGCAATGCGCTCACCGTCGTCATCGCCATCATGTCCTTCCTCGCCTGCCTGACCGCCGGCGCCGTCTATATGGTCAACCGCTCGGCGCAAGCCTGGGTGAACGACATCACGAGCGAGATCACCGTCGAGCTCGACCCGATCAACACCGCCGACATCGAGAAGAAGATGACGCTCGTCTCGCTGTTCCTCGCCAAGCAGAAGGGCATTACCCGAGTGAAGCCCCTCACCGCCGATGACAGCGCCAAGCTGCTCGAGCCCTGGCTCGGCGAGACGACCGCTCTTTCGGCGCTCCCCATCCCCCGGCTGATCGCGGTCGAGATCGACCGCTCCAATCCGCCCGATATCGGCGTGATCAAGGACGCGCTCACGCAGAATTTTGAGGGCGTCACGCTCGACGATCACCGCCGCTGGCAAGCCGAGATCAAGACGCTGACCCGCTCCGCCGCGCTCGGTGGCCTCGCCGTGCTCGGGCTCGTCGCCGCAGCGACCATCGCCGTCATCGTCTCGGCGACGCGGAGCGCCATGGCGACCAACCGCGAGATCATCGCGGTGCTGCATTTCGTCGGCGCCAACGAGCGTTTCATCAGCCGCGAGTTCGAGCGCCACTTCCTCGGACTCGGCGTGAGAGCGGGCCTGATGGGAGCGTTTGCCGCCGCGATTGCCTTTCTGCTGCTGCCCGTGCTCACCCATATGCTCGGCGGCGGCATCGTCACGACGACCGAGACGGAACGGCTGATAGGTTCCGGCGAGCTCGATCTTGCGGGCTATTTCCTCTGCATTCTCGTGGTCTTCGTCGTGGCTTGCCTCTGCATGGTCACCTCGCGGCTCGGAGTGATCCGCGTCCTCAAATCTTACGAGTGACCCGGAAGTTTTCTCACTCGAAGCGGTAAAGCCAGTTTCATGGGCCTCACGTTTCAGCCTATTCTCGCGTCCGCCTGGCAGCTTTGGAGTAACCGGTGAGCGAGGAAGAGGAAGAAAAACCAGGCCGGTTCAGCGGCTTCTTCGGGGGAGTCAGGCTCATCTTCGATGGGATGCTGTTCCTCATGGTGCTCTTCTTCATCGGCTTCGCCGTGTTCGCGACCGGAGTCGAGCGCGAACCGCGCGAGACGGTGCCGGGAGCGGACGGCATCACCGTGCTCACCGGCGGGGCCGACCGCATCGACCAGGCGATGAAGCTCCTGGCGCAAGGCAAGGCGAAGCGCGTTCTTATCACCGGCGTCTACCGCGCCACCACCAAGGAGGAGCTGAAACAGCTCGCGAGCCAGGGCGATCAATATTTCGCCTGCTGCGTCGATATCGACAAGGAGGCGCGCAATACCATCGACAACGCCACCGAGACGTCGGAATGGGTGGCGCAGCAGCATTTTCACTCGGTCATCGTCGTGACCTCGAACTATCACATGCCGCGCGCGCTCGCCGAGCTCGGCCGGGCGATGCCTGACGTGGTGCTCATCGCCTACCCCGTCATCGACAAGAACGTGCATCTCGATCGCTGGTGGACCTATCCCGGCACCACCAAACTTTTGATGTCGGAATATCTGAAATACCTCCCGGCGCTCGGGCGGCTCGGCGCGACCAGGCTCGCCAACCTGTTGTTAGCGGGAGAAAACAAGGTCGCCGAGAGCGCGCCCGAGCCATAGCGGTCACTCGCCTGATGGCGCGCTCGCTTCTGTTCAATCTCCTGTTCTACGTTACGACGACTCTGTTTGTCGTTCTCGGCAGCCCCTTGCTGTTCGCACCGCGCAGCTGGGCAATGGCCGCTCTCGCCGTGCATGCTCGCTTCGAGCTTTGGCTCCTGAAAGTCATCATCGGACTGAAGGTTGAGGTGCGTGGCAAGGAGAAGTTGCCCGAGGGTGCCTGCCTCGTCGCCTCGAAACATCAATCGGCCTGGGAAACCTTCGCGCTCATCCCCCTCTTCCGCGACCCCGCCTTGCTGATGAAGCGCGAGCTGTTCTGGATCCCGTTCCACGGCTGGTTCTCGAAGAAATTCGAGATGATCCCGGTCGATCGCGACAAAGGCCCGGCCGCACTTCGCCGCATGCTGCGCGAGGCGAAGACGCGCGTCGAGGATGAACGCGAGATCATCATCTTCCCCGAGGGCACCCGCCGCCCGCCGGGGGCGCCCCCGGACTACAAGACGGGAGTGATCCTGCTTTACGAAGCGCTCCACATCCCTTGCGTCCCTGTCGCGCTCAATTCGGGCCTCTTCTGGCCGAGGCGGAGCCTCATTCGCCACGCCGGAACGGTCGTCGTCGAGTTCCTCGATCCCATTCCGCCGGGCTTGCCGAAGGGCGAATTCATGAGCCGACTCACCGCTGCCATCGAAACCGCCTCGGACCGTCTTCTTGCCGAAGCAAGACCCAAGGAATCCGCCAGTATGCAGGGCGTTAACCTTTGAGTGCTTGACTGTCTGATGACGCGAGTTCTATCTTTGTTCCAGAGATTCGTAGCGAGTACTGTCTTGAAATCGTCACCAGTCGGCCCATCTGACAGTGCAAGTTCAGGGTTAATGGACGAGACCCCCATGTGGATGCGCAAAGTCGAAGCTCCGGAGTTTGACGAGTTCGGCCCGGCCGACGAGCCGGCTCTCGTCTGCTCGGAGGCTGCCTTCGCCCAGGCCTTCCACTATTGGCGCGGGGCCTCCGGCCGGCGCTATTTGCATAGCGTCTACAGCCTGATCGGCTGCCCCGCTTTGCCGCGCGCAAATTACATCCTCGTCCGCCGCTACGATGACGGGCGACGCGTGGCGCTCGCCTTCGGTCAGACCAAGGATGACGCCGTCTCCCTCAATCTTGCTCATCTCCGCCATGAGGGTGCCAAGATCGGGGCCAACGAGGTGCATATCCACCTTTTGGCCGAGAACTCCGACGACCGTGCTCTGGTCGAGGCTGACCTGACCGCCGCTCACATGCGCCGGCTTCAGGCCAACGCCGCTTAGGCTTCTCTCCCGTTGTTTCGTCATGCCCGGACTTGATCCGGGCATCCATGCCGCTGCGGCTCAGCCCGCTGAAGCGCCAATGGAATGGATTGCCGGGTCAAGCCCGGCAATGAGGAGTCTACACGTGATGCTGGAACTACCGCCGGGAGAGCTGCTCGAGCCGCTGCTGCATGGCAGAGAGTTCGGCCTTGAGCGTGGCGATCTCGTCGTCTGACTTGGCCGAGGCTGCCGGAGTCTCGCCATCTTGTGCGCCCGCTTCGCCATGAGCATTCGCCTCCTCGCTGCCACCTTTGGCAAAGGGAGTGAACAGGCCAAGCGCCTTTTCGAATGTCGCGAAATTCTTGCGCACTTGCTCCTGCATCGCTTCGAAGGCGGCGGTACCGAAGGCATGAGCGAAACGCCTCCGATATTGCTCCTGCTGGCGGGTGAGCGAATCGAGGCTGAACTCGAGGTAGCTCGGCACGAGCTTCTGCATCGAGTCGCCGTAGAAGCGGATGAGCTGGCGCAAAAAGCCGATAGGAAGCAGGTTGGTGCCCCGGCTTTCCTGCTCGACGATGATCTGGGTCAGGACAGAATGGGTGAGGTCTTCCCCGGTTTTGGCGTCGTAGACGACAAAGTCTCGCTCGCCGCGCACCATTTCCGCGAGGTCCTCGAGCGTCACATAGGTGCTCGTGTCGGTATTGTAGAGCCTGCGGTTGGCATATTTCTTGATGATGACCGGCCGGCTCTCTTGGTCCGCGTCCCTTGCCACGTGCCTTGCGCTCCTACGCCTTGGGGCCCAGGCCCAAGACTACTTCATACCGCACCTGCGAGATCAGTAGCACGTTCTTTGTGCGCAGCACCAGAGACTTTGCCGCACCCTTAATAGAGATCAAAGCCCAGCCCCCAAGGGTGGGCTTCCATAGATGGAATCACTACGTTATGACCTTGGTCCTTTCGGGAGTTGGAGATGGGTATGAAAGACGAGGATATTGTCATCGTCAGCGCGGCGAGGACGCCGGTTGGCTCGTTCAACGGCGGATTGTCGACCCTGACGGCCCATGCGCTCGGCGAGATCGCCATCAAGGCGGCGCTCGATCGTGCCGGCGTGGCGCCTGCCGATGTCGATGAAGTGATCATGGGCCAGGTCTTGACCGCGGGCGAGGGCCAGAACCCCGCGCGCCAGGCCGCGGTCGCCGCCGGCGTTCCGGTCGAAGCGACGGCCTTCGGCGTGAACCAGGTGTGCGGCTCGGGCCTCCGTGCCGTCGCTCTCGGCGCGCAGCAGATCGCGACCGGCGATGCCGACATCGTGGTCGCCGGCGGCCAGGAGAGCATGAGCCTTTCGCCCCACTGCGCGCATCTCCGCACCGGGCAGAAGATGGGCGCGATGGAGCTCATCGACACCATGATCAAGGACGGTCTGTGGGAGATCTTCAACGGCTATCACATGGGCAACACGGCCGAAAACGTCGCCCGCCAATGGCAGATCACGCGCGAGGAGCAGGACAAGTTCGCCACCGCGTCGCAAAACAAGGCCGAGGCCGCCAGGAAGGCCGGCAAGTTCAAGGACGAGATCGCCCCCGTCACGGTGAAGACGCGCAAGGGCGAGACCGTCGTTGCCGATGATGAATATATCCGCGAGGGCGCCAAGGTCGAAGACGCGGCAAAGCTCAGGCCCGCCTTCGACAAGGAAGGTACCGTCACCGCCGGCAATGCCTCGGGCATCAATGACGGTGCTGCAGCGCTCGTGCTGATGTCCGCCAAGGAAGCCAAGAAGCGGAAGCTCAAGCCTCTGGCCCGCATCGCCTCGTGGGCGACGGCAGGCGTCGATCCCAAGATCATGGGGTCAGGCCCCATCCCCGCCTCGCGCAAGGCGCTCGACAAGGCCGGCTGGAAGCCCAAGGATCTCGACCTGATCGAGGCCAACGAGGCCTTCGCCGCGCAGGCCCTTGCCGTGAACAAGGATATGGGCTGGGACACAAGCAAGGTGAACGTCAATGGCGGCGCGATTGCCATCGGCCACCCCATCGGCGCCTCCGGCGCCCGCGTCCTCACCACCCTGTTGCACGAGATGAAGCGGCGCGACGCCAAGAAAGGCCTCGCCACGTTGTGCATCGGCGGCGGCATGGGCATCGCCATGTGCGTCGAGCGGGAGTGATCGCTTTAGTTGGAATGCGTCACGGCCGGGCTCGCCCCGGCCGCCAAGCCTAAGCATTTTCGTCATACCGGCGAAAGCCGGTATCCAGAGTTCATTGCTCGGTGCGAGTTGGCCTGGATTCCGGCTTGCGCCGGAATGACGAATTCATTCTGCAACAGGCGTCAATTAGAACGCGCTTAAGGGAGGAAGGCATGGGAAGGGTCGCTCTCGTCACGGGAGGAACGCGCGGTATTGGTGCCGCGATCGCCAAGGCGTTGAAGAAGGCGGGCTATCAAGTCGCCGTCAATTACGGCGGCAACGACGATGCCGCCAAGGCCTTCAACAAGGAAACCAAGATCCCGGTGTTCAAGTGGGACGTGGGCGACTACGTCGCCGCCGAGCAGGGCATCGTCGCCGTCGAGAACGAGGTCGGCCCTATCGAGGTGCTGGTCAACAATGCCGGCATCTCGCGCGACGCCATGCTCCAGAAGATGACGCATGAGCAGTGGGAGCAGGTGATCCGCACCAATCTCGATTCGCTGTTCAACCAGACCCGCCCCATCATCAACGGCATGCGCGAGCGGGGCTTCGGCCGCATCATCAACATCGCCTCGATCAACGGGCAGAAGGGCCAGCTCGGTCTCGCCAATTACTGCTCGGCCAAGGCCGGCGTGATCGGCTTCACCCGCGCGCTCGCGCTCGAAAGCGCGCGCAAGGGCATCACCGTCAACGCGATCGCTCCGGGCTACGTCAAGACGGAGCTCTTGGCCGGCGTTTCGGACGAGGTGATGAAGTCGATCGTGGGCCAAATCCCGGTCGGACGCTTGGGCGAGGCCGACGAGGTCGCGCGCTGCGTCGTGTTCCTCGCCGCCGACGAGGCGGCCTGGATCACCGGCTCGACGCTGACCATCAATGGCGGCCAGTTCATGGATTGAGCCGCTAGGGCTCGAAGCCTTCGGGGGCGTGCTCGAACCCTGCAAAGTCGAAGCCGGGCGCCACGGTGCAGCCGAGCAGCGTCCAGGCACCGAGGCTGCGCGCCGATTGCCAGGCGCCGGCCGGCACGAGCCCCTGCGGGTGCTCTCCGGCAAGAAGGTTCGCTCCGAGCCGGTATTCGTGACGCGTCTCGCCGTCCCTGACCTCGAGCAGGAGCGGCGCTCCACCATGCCAGTGCCAAAGCTCGGCGGCGTCGACCCGATGCCAACGCGACACCTCGCCAGCTTTCAGTAGATAGAGGATAGCAGTCGAGTGCGCGCGGCCTTTGTGACCCGGCTCGTCGCGGAAGGTCTCGCGGTACCAGCCGCCTTCGGGGTGCGGCTTAAGATCGAGATGCGCGATCACTTCGTCTGCCGTCAGCGCTTCGGACATCGATCAGAACCGGTCCTTGCGCTTGCGAATTTCGCCGAAAATCTCGAACGCCTCCCTCCCCTCCATGCCGAGGCGCTTCTGGATGGCCGGGCTCGACGGCCTGAGGAAGGGATTGGTGGCAAGCTCCCGGCCGATCGTCGAGGGCAAGGTCGCCTCTCCCTTCTCGGTGAGCGCCGCAGCCTCCGCCGCGCGCGCCCTGAGCGCGTCGTTCTCGGGCTCGACCGTCAGTGCGAATCGGCAGTTCTTGTCGGTATATTCATGCCCGCAATAAAGCTTCGTCTCGGGCGGCAGCTTGGCGAGCTTCGACAAAGACGACCACATCGTCTTGGCGTCGCCTTCGAGCAGCTTGCCGCAGCCGACCGAGAACAGCGTGTCACCGACAAAGACGATGCCGTCGTCGGGAAAGAAATAGCTGACATGACCCTTGGTGTGGCCGGGCGTCTCGATCACGCGCCCCTTGGCGCCGCCGATCTCGACCGTATCGCCCTCCTTCACCGTGGCATCGAGCGCCGGGATAGATCCTGCCTCCTTGGCCGGGCCCACGATCGTGCAGCCGGTCATGCGCTTGACGATGGTGTTGCCGGCGGTGTGGTCGTGGTGATGATGAGTGACGAGGATATGGGTCAGCGTCCAGCCCTTGTCGTGCAGCGCGGCGAGCAGCTCCTCGGCGTCAGGCGCGTCGATCGCGGCGGTCGCCTCGGTCTTGGGGTCGTGGATCAAGACGCCGAAATTGTCGCTCCGCGTCGGAAATTGGTGAATTTGTAATTGGCCCATTTGACGTTTCCAATGGTCTTTCTTGCTTTCGGCGCGGACCCTAACATCTCCTGGCCGGAGACTTAAATGGAGCCACGAGGAAGTTCGCGAACGAACTCTAAACGCGCAAGCGCGACAATTCGCTCATGCAGCTCGACGTCATCGACCTCAAGGACTTCTATGCCCGCCCTCTCGGGCTCGTGGTGCGGAGCCTGCTCTCTCCCCGCATCCGGGCGCGCTGGGGCGAGGTGAAGGGCCTGCGCGTGTTCGGCCTCGGCTTCACCACGCCCTATCTTGCGCCCTTCAGAGGTGAGGCCTCGGTGCTCGGCGCGCTGATGCCGGCCGAACTCGGCGCCGTGCCGTGGCCGGAGCAAGGGCAGTCGGTGAGCGCGCTGGTCGAAGAGACCGAGCTTCCGCTCGATGATGAGAGCGCGGACCGCATCCTGCTCGTGCATACGCTCGAATGGTCGGAGAAGTCGCGCGCGCTGCTCCGCGAGCTCTGGCGTGTGCTGGCGCCGAACGGGCGGCTCCTGCTCGTCGTGCCCAACCGAAGGGGCTTGTGGGCGCGCGTCGATACCACGCCGTTCGGCTACGGCAGCCCGTTCAGCCGCTCGCAGCTGACCAAGCTGCTCAAGGAGGCTCTGTTCTCGCCTGAGGAGTGGGAATACGCGCTCTATATGCCGCCCTTCAATTGGGCCGTGCTGCTCAGATGGCCCGTCTTCTGGGAGCGGCTGGGCCTCGTGCTGTGGCCGGCGTTTTCGGGCGTGATCTTGGTCGAGGCGACCAAGCAGGTTTATGCCGCGGTCCCGGCGCGCGCGACCGAGCGCAAAGTGAAGCGTCGCATCGTCCCCCTCCCCGCCGGGATCACGCCGGCTGCCGGGGCCTCATCCTTCGAGACGGGCCTACGGCCCTCCTCAGGATGAGGATTTCACTCCTCATGGTGAGGAGCGCCCGCAAGGGCGCATCTCGAACCACGAGGCCCAAAACTAGCGCGACAGAAGAAAGACGGCCTGCTCGCCGAACAGGTTCTGAGCGAACAGCGGCATGGACACGCCGAGCTTCCGCCCATAGGCGTTGAGCGCCACCGCGCGCTCGATTTTCGCGCCGGCATCGCGGCAGAGATCGGTGAAATCGTTGATGGTGCAAAGATGGATGTTGGGCGTGTCGTACCAGCGATCGGGCAGATACTCCGTGCGCGGCATGTGGCCGCCGAATAGGAGCTTCGTCCTCACCCGCCAATGACCGAAATTGGGAAACGACACGATCACGCGTTTGCCGATGCGGAGCAGCTGCTCGAGCACGTGGCGCGGCGAATACGTCGCCTGGATGGTCTGCGACAGGATCGCATAATCGAAGGCGAGATCAGGGTAATAGACGAGGTCGGTGTCGGCGTCGCCCTGGATCACCGACAAACCCTTCGCCACGCAATTGTTCACGCCTGCCTGGCTAAGCTCGATGCCGCGGCCGTCGACGTCCCTCCGCGCCGCGAGAAGGCGGAGCAGCGTGCCGTCGCCGCAGCCGATATCGAGCACGCGCGAGCCGGGCGCCACCATCTCGGCGATGAGGAGCAGGTCGACGCGCGCGGTATCGGTCACCGCCCGCACGGCATGAGGCGGCACGTTGACGTTCATGGCAGCCATCCTTTCGGCTCCGCAATGCCGCGCTTCAGCGCCGCCGCGGCGAGGAAGCCACGGATGGTGTCGAACAACTCAGGCTGGTGCAACAGGAAGGAGTCGTGGCCGTTGTCGGTCTTGATCTCGACGAAGCTGACATTGGCGGCGACCGCGTTCAGCGCATGCACGATCTCGCGGCTTTCCTCGGTCGGGAACAGCCAGTCCGAGGTGAATGACACGAGGCAGAAGCGCGTCTTGGTGCCGGCGAACGCGTTGGCGAGCACCCCACCGTGGTCGGCGGCAAGATCGAAATAGTCCATGGCGCGCGTGATGTAGAGATAGGAGTTCGCGTCGAAGCGGTCGACGAAGGTCAAACCCTGGTGGCGGAGATAGCTTTCCACCTGAAAGTCGGCATCGAATCCGAACGTGACCTTGTCGCGGTCCTGGAGATTGCGGCCGAACTTGTTGTGGAGCGCGTCGTCGGACATGTACGTGATGTGCGCGGCCATGCGCGCGACGGCTAAGCCTTTGCGCGGGCTCTTGCCCTCGTCGAGATAGCGGCCCTGACACCAGTCGGGATCGGCCATCACAGCTTGGCGGCCGACCTCATGGAAGGCGATGTTCTGCGAGGAGTGGCGCGCGGCGCAGGCGATCGGCACCGCGGAGAACACGCGATCCTTGTAAGTCGCGGCCCATTCCAGCACCTGCATGCCGCCCATCGAGCCGCCGAGGATGCACAGAACCTCGCCGACGCCGAGATGATCGAGCAGGCGCGCCTGCGCCCGGACCATGTCGGCCACGGTGATGACCGGAAAGTCCGGCCCGTAAGGCCGACCCGTCGCGGGATTGATCGAGCTCGGACCGGTCGAGCCCATGCAGCCGCCGATGACATTGGCGCACAGCACGAAATAGCGGTTGGTGTCGATCGGTCTGCCGGGCCCGACCATTGTGTCCCACCAGCCCGGCTTGCCGGTGACGGGATGCAGGTTTGCCACATGCTGGTCGCCGGTCAGAGCGTGGCACACCAGCACGAGATTCGACTTGTCCTTGTTCAGCTCGCCATAGGTCTGGTAGGCGATGCAGAAGGGCGCGAGCGAGGAGCCGCAGTCGAGGGGCAGCGCCTCGTCGAAATGCACGATCTCGCTTTGCGGATTGGCGATCTGCGCCAGTCGCAACGAAGGATCGGTAATGACTTCAGCCGTAGACGTATCGCCCATCTCGTTTCGCCCGGGCCTCATCCTTCGAGACGGGCCTTCGGCCCTCCTCGGGATGAGGAATCAAAGCCTCATGGTGAGGAGCGCCCGAAGGGCGCGTCTCGAACCATGAGGCCACTTAGCCCCATCTTTATACAATGCGGGGTTAGCTAGGACCTTAGCAACGAAAGTCAATCTTTTCTTTGCTTTGGCCTAAGAAATGCCCCAAGAGAGGCGCCTTGCAACATCCCACCCGAGGAGTGCGCCAAGATGCCCGCCAAGCGTGGGCCGATCCCGCGTCAAGGCATTCTCGACATCGCGCCCTATGTGCCCGGCACGAGCGCGCTCCCTGGCGTTGCGCCGGTCATCAAGCTTTCCTCTAACGAGACGCCGTTCGGCCCCTCCCCGGCAGCTGTCGAGGCTTATCACGCCGCGGCGGCCTCGCTCTCGCGTTACCCCGACGGCTCGGCGCGCCCGGTGCGCGAGGCACTCGCGGAGCTTTATGGTCTCGATCCCGCGCGCATCGTTTGCGGCGCAGGCTCCGACGAGCTTCTCAACCTGCTCGCGACCGCCTATCTCGGCCCCGGCGACGAGGCGATTTACAGCGAGCATGGCTTTCTCGTTTACAAGATCGCCATCCTCTCGCGCGGTGCCAAGCCCGTGGTCGCGCCGGAGACCGACCTCACCGCCGATGTCGATGCCATCCTCGCGCGGGTGACGCCGCTGACGCGCATCGTCTTCATCGCCAACCCCAACAACCCGACGGGCACCTATCTCCCCTTCGACGAGGTGAAGCGTTTGCGCGATGGTCTGCCCAAGCGCGTGCTGCTCGTTCTCGACGCGGCCTACGCCGAATATGTGCGGGCCAACGACTACGAGGCCGGCATCGAGCTTGTCGCCACCACCCACAACACGGTGATGACGCGCACCTTCTCCAAGATCTATGGGCTCGCCTCGCTCCGGCTTGGCTGGGCCTATTGCCCGGCAGAGATCGCTGCTGCGCTGAACCGCATCAGAGGTCCGTTCAACGTCTCCGGCCCGGCGATTGCCGCAGGGACCGCTGCGCTTCACGATCAGCGCCAGGTGCAGCGCGCGGCAGAGCATAATGTGACCTGGCGCGCCACCATGGCCGAGGCGCTCACCGAGCTTGGCCTTCGCGTCACGCCGAGCGCCGCGAATTTCCTTCTGCTCCACTTCCCCAAGGACAAGGCCCATTCGGCGGAAGAGGCGGAAAAGTTCCTCCACAGCCGGCGCATCATCCTGCGGCGCGTCACCGAATACGGCTTTCCCAACGCGCTCCGCATGACCGTCGGCACCGAGGACGACAACCGCGCCGTGCTCGAGGGACTGCGCGCGTTCATGCGAGCCGAAGGCTCGGACCGCAAATGACGAAGCCGCTGTTCGAAACGCTCGCCATCATCGGGCCTGGCCTGATCGGCTCGTCCATCATGCGCGCCGCCCGCGCGCGAGGCGCCGTGCGAAGGATCGTGGCGAGCGCACGGTCGCCCGAAACGCGGAAGCGTGTCGTCGAGCTCGGCATTGCCGACCAGGTCACGGAGACCAATGAAGCGGCGGTCGAAGGTGCCGACCTCGTCATCGTCTGCGTTCCGGTCGGCATCTGCGGCGACGTCGCCAAGGAAATCGGTCCGCATCTCGAGCCCGGAGCGGTCGTGTCGGACGTGGGCTCGGTAAAGGGCTCGATCGTGCGCGACATGGGACCGCATCTGCCAAACAACGTTCATTTCGTGCCGGCGCATCCGGTGGCCGGCACCGAGCATTCGGGCCCCGATGCGGGTTTCGCCGAACTGTTCGAGAATCGCTGGTGCATCCTCACGGCGCCGGAAGGAACCGACCCCAAAGCGGTCGAGAAGCTTGCCGCGTTCTGGAGTCTTCTCGGCGCCAATGTCGAGCGGATGACGCCGGACCATCACGACCTGGTGCTCGCCATCACCAGCCACCTGCCGCATCTGATCGCTTACACCATCGTCGGCACCGCCGATGAATTGCAGACGGTGACGCGCTCGGAAGTGCTCAAATTCTCGGCTGGCGGCTTCCGCGATTTCACCCGCATCGCCGCGTCCGATCCCGTCATGTGGCGCGACATCTTCCTCGCCAACAAGGACGGCGTCTTGGAGATGCTTGGCCGCTTCAACGAGGATGTCGCGGCGCTGACCAAGGCAATCCGAAAGGGCGACGGCGCGGCGCTCTACGACCACTTCGCCCGCACCCGCGCCATCCGCCGCGGCATCATCGAAGCCGGCCAGGATACGCCGGCGCCCGATTTCGGCCGCCCCCATGGCCACGACGATTGACGCGCTGATATGGCTGAGCTGTGGGTGTTCGGTTACGGCTCGCTGATGTGGCGTCCGGGCTTCGCATTCGAAGAGCAGGCGCCGGCGCGGCTCATGGGCGCGCATCGCGCGCTCTGCGTCTATTCCGTCGTACATCGCGGCACCCACGCCGAGCCCGGCCTCGTGCTCGGACTCGATAAAGGCGGCGCTTGCCGCGGCGTCGCCTTCCGCGTGGTTCAGGGCGCGGAGGACGAGACGCTCGCCTATTTGCGCGCGCGAGAGCAGGTGACCGACGTCTATGTCGAAGCGTCCCGGCCGATCACGCTGCTCGACGGATCGAACCGCGGCTTTCGCGCCCTCTGTTATCTGGTCAACCCCAACCACCCGCAATATGCGGGATCGCTCTCGCTCGAGGAGCAACTCCACATCGTCCGCAATGGCAAAGGGCAGGCGGGCGGCAATATCGAATATGTGCTGAACACCGTGCGCCATCTGGAAAAAGCGGGCGTGCACGATCGGGCGCTGTCCGCTCTCGCCGAGCGGCTCTTCGCCGACTAACCGGTTAGACGGATTTCGCCGCGTTCTTGTCGGCCACCTCGTCTTTGGCAAGCTCCGGCGCGCCGAAGAAATAGCCCTGCATGTAAGAAACACCGGCTCGCTCGAGGAGCTTGGCCGTCCGCTCGTCGCCCACCCATTCACCCACCGTGACGATGCCGAAATTGCGTGCCAGGTCGATCAGCGTGCGCACGAACATCTCATCCTCGGCATGGGACGCGACGTTCTCGATGAACGAGCCGTCGATCTTGACCATGTCGACGCCGAGAAGCCGAAGCGAGCGGAACGAGGTATAGCCGGCGCCGAAATCGTCGAGCGCCACGCGGCAGCCTAAGGCTTTGAGAGCGCTTACGAATTTCACAGTCTCGGCGAGGTCCGAGATGGCCGCGGTCTCGGTGATCTCGATGGTCAAACGCTCGGTGAGCGCGCGCTCCTTGCCGGTGAAAGCCTCAAGGCTCGACAGCCAT
>DATHCZ010000027.1:0-5508 GCA_035319265.1 Methyloceanibacter sp.
ACCAAAGCCCGCCTAGAACACGTTGCAGAGAATCTCGCCGCCGACATTCTCGGTGCGCGCGCGGGAATCCGACATGACGCCTTTCGGCGTCGACAGTATGGCGACCCCGAGGCCATTCGCGACCGTCGGCAGATCCCTGACCGACGAATAGACTCGGCGCCCAGGGGTCGACACCCGCTTGATGTCCTTGATCACCGGCTCGCCGTCGAAATATTTCAGCTCGATCTCGAACTCCGACCGGCCGCCGGAATAATCGACGCGCGCATAGCCGCGGATATAACCCTCCTCCGCCAGCACGTCGAGGACATGCTCACGAAGCTTTGAGGCTGGCGTCGTGACCTTCACCTTGTGCCGCATCTGCGCGTTGCGGATGCGGGCCAGCATGTCACCTAGCGGATCGTTAATGCTCATCGATCGTCCTTACCAGCTCGACTTGATCATGCCGGGGATCAGGCCCTGGCTTCCGAGATCGCGCAGCGCGATACGCGACATGCGCAGCTTGCGGTAATAGCCGCGCGGGCGCCCCGTGAGGTCGCACCGATTGCGGATGCGCGTCGGCGAGGAATTGCGCGGCAGCTCGGTAAGCTTGAGTCTCGCGGCGAAGCGCTCCTCGGCCGGCAGCTTGCGGTCGGCGGCGATCGCCTTGAGCCGCGTCCGCTTCGCCTTGTACTTTTTCGCCAAGCGCCGCCGCTTGTTGTTGCGCTCGATCATGCTTGTCTTTGCCATTCACGTCCTCCTGTCGCTGCCAGTTTCCTAGCCGCGAAACGGAAAATTCAAACCCTGCAGCAGCGCACGCGCTTCGTCGTCGCTGCGCGCCGTCGTGCAAACGATGATATCCATGCCGAGCACATCCTCGACTTTGTCGTAGTCGATCTCGGGAAAGATGATGTGTTCCTTGAGCCCGATCGCGTAGTTGCCGCGCCCGTCGAAGCTCTTGGGATTGAGCCCGCGGAAGTCGCGCACGCGCGGCAGCGCGATGTTCACCAGCCGGTCGATGAACTCGTACATGCGGTTCTGCCGGAGCGTGACCTTGGCGCCGATCGGCATGCCCTCGCGCAGCTTGAAGGTGGCGATCGACTTCCGCGCCCGCGTGATCACGGGCTTCTGGCCCGCGATCAGGCCGAGATCATTGGCGGCTGCCGTCACCTTCTTGGAGTCGTTGATGCCCTCGCCGACGCCCATGTTCAGCACCACCTTGTCGAGGCGGGGCACCTGCATGGCGTTCTTGTAGCCGAACGTCTTGGCGAGCTCGGGCTTCAGCACGGTTTGATAGTGCTGCTTGAGGCGGGGGGTATAGCTGGCTTCAGACATCGATGATCTCACCCGAGCGCTTGGCAAAGCGAACCTTGCGCCCGTCCTTCAGAACTTTGTAGCCGACGCGCGTGGGGGTCCCGTCCTTGGGGTCCTCAAGCGCGACATTGGAGACATGGATCGGCCCCTCCTTGGAGACGATCCCGCCCTCTTGCGTTGCGGTCTGACGCTGATGGCGCCTGACCACGGCGACGCCCCTGACGATGACGCGGTTCTCCGCCGGCATCACCTTGAGCACTTCGCCCTTCTTGCCCTTGTCCTTGCCGGTGATGACGACCACGTGGTCGCCCTTCCGGATCTTGAGCCTGACCATCAGAGCACCTCCGGAGCGAGCGACACGATCTTCATGTGCTTCTTGGCTCTGAGCTCGCGGGTGACGGGACCGAAGATGCGCGTCCCGATCGGCTCGCCTTGCGGATTGACCAGCACGGCGGCGTTGCGGTCGAAGCGGATGATCGAGCCGTCGGGACGGCGCACGCCCTTAGCGGTGCGCACCACCACGGCCTTCATCACCTGGCCCTTCTTCACGCGGCCGCGCGGGATCGCCTCCTTGACGGAGACCACGATGGTGTCGCCGATTCCGGCATATTTCCGCTTCGACCCGCCGAGCACCTTGATGCACTGGACGCGGCGCGCGCCGGAATTGTCGGCGACGTCGAGATTGGTCTGCATCTGAATCATGGCACTTGCCCTTGGCTCGAGCCCCGCAGGGCCCGAAAAATCCGTTTCTTATCCAGCTGCGTGCTCGCGCGGCAGCACCATCCATCGTTTCTGCTTCGAGACCGGCGGACATTCCTCGATCCACACCATCTCGCCCACCTTGAACTCGTTCTTCTCGTCGTGGGCGTGATAGTTCTTGCTCCGCCTGACCGTCTTCTGCAGCAAGGGATGGGTGAAGCGCCGCTCGACGCGGACCACCACGGTCTTGTCGTTCTTGTCGCTCACCACGACCCCTTGCAGAACTCTCTTCGGCATCGTCTCTTGTCCTAGCTCTTTGAGGCCTTGGCCTTGGTCTTGGCTTTCGCACTCTTGGTCTTTGGCTTGGCGCCTGCCTTCGGTTTGGCCTCGGCCTTGGGCTTCGGTTCTGCCTTGGGCTTTGGCGCGGGCTTCGGCTTGACCGCTGTCGCAGACACGCCCGAGGCACCCTGCCGCGCGATCGTCTTGATACGGGCGATGTCGCGTCTGATCTGCCTGACCCGCGCCGTGTTCTCGAGCTGGCCGGACGCCGCTTGGAAGCGCAGATTGAACTGCTCTTTCTTGAGCTTGATCAGCTCGTCGGTGCGCTGATCTTCGGTCAGCCCGCGGACTTGAGCGGCCTTCATGATGCCTGAACCTCGGTGATGCGCGCCACCACGCGCGTCTTGATGGGAAGCTTGGCGGCGGCAAGACGAAGTGCCTCGCGCGCGGTCACCTCGTTCACGCCGTCGATCTCGAACATGATGCGCCCGGGCTTGACCCGCGCCACCCAGAACTCGGGCGTGCCCTTGCCCTTGCCCATGCGCACCTCGGTCGGCTTCTTCGACACCGGCACATCGGGGAACAGGCGAATCCACACTCGGCCCGAGCGCTTCATCTGGCGTGTCATTGCGCGCCGCGCCGCCTCGATCTGCCGCGCGGTGATGCGCGCAGGCTCCTGCGCCTTCAGCCCATAGGTGCCGAAATTGAGGTTCACCGCGCTCGATGCCGCGCCCTTGATGCGGCCCTTATGCGCCTTGCGGAACTTGGTGCGCTTTGGTTGCAACATGACTTAAGCCTTGTCTCTCACCGCCTACGCCTGTGCCGGAGCAGGCTCGCGGCGCCCTTGCGAGCGGCCGCCTTCCTGCGCCTCGAGCGCGCGATTCTCCTGGGCCATGGGATCGTGCTCCATGATCTCGCCCTTGAAGATCCATACCTTGACACCGATGATGCCGTAGGCCGTGCGCCCGAGCGCCGTGCCGTAATCGATATTGGCGCGGAGCGTGTGCAACGGCACGCGGCCCTCGCGATACCATTCCATGCGCGCAATCTCCGCGCCGCCGAGCCGGCCGCCGCAATTGATGCGGATGCCGAGCGCGCCCATGCGCATCGCCGACTGCACCGCGCGCTTCATGGCGCGACGGAAGGCGACGCGCCGCTCGAGCTGCTGGGCAATGCCCTCGGCAACGAGCGTGGCGTCGATCTCGGGCTTGCGCACCTCGACGATGTTGAGATGCACCTCGGAGTCGGTCATCGACGCAAGCTCGCGGCGGAGCTTCTCGATATCCGAACCCTTCTTGCCGATCAGGATGCCGGGACGGGCCGTATGCACTGTGACACGGCACTTCTTGTGCGGGCGCTCGATCACCACCTTGGAGATGCCAGCCTGTTTGCGCGACTCGAGGATGTGCTTGCGCATCTTCAGATCTTCGTGCAGCAGCCGCGCATATTCGCTGCGCGAGGCGAACCAGCGCGAATCCCACGTGCGGTTGACGCCGAGCCTGAGCCCGATCGGATTGACCTTCTGTCCCATCAGGCGGACTCCTCGACTTGGCGCACGACAACGGTGATCTGCGCGAATGGTTTCAGGATGCGCCCCGCACGGCCCCTGGCCCGTGCCCGCATGCGCTTCAACACCAAATTCTTGCCCACATAGGCCTCCGACACGACGAGTGCATCGACGTCGAGATCGTGATTGTTCTCGGCATTGGCAATGGCCGACTCGAGCGTCTTCTTCACGTCCTTGGCCACGCGCTTGCGCGAGAAGGTGAGATCGGCGAGCGCGCGATCGACCTTCTTGCCGCGAATGAGCTCGGCAAGCAGATTGAGTTTCTGCGGGCTGACGCGCATGAGCCGCGTCACCGCCCTCGCCTCGTTGTCCTTGAGCGCGCGTTCGCGCTGCGGCTTGCCCATGATCCTAAGCCTTTACCCTCTTCGCCTTGCGGTCCGCGGCATGGCCGTAGAACGTCCGCGTCGGCGCAAACTCTCCGAACTTGTGGCCGATCATGTCCTCGGTGACGAGCACCGGAATATGCTTTTGGCCGTTATGGACGCCGAAGGTGAGGCCCACGAATTGCGGCAGGATGGTCGAGCGGCGCGACCAGATCTTGATCACGGCGTTCGAGCCCGACCCGCGCGCCTTCTCCGCCTTCTTCAACAAATATCCGTCGACGAACGGACCTTTCCACACCGAGCGACCCACGTGAGCTATCCCTTCTTCTTCTGATGGCGGCTGCGTAGGATGTATTTGTCGGTCGACCGGTTGTGCCGCGTCTTCTTGCCTTTGGTCGACTTGCCCCACGGCGTGACCGGATGCCGGCCGCCCGAGGTCCGGCCCTCGCCGCCGCCATGTGGATGGTCGATCGGGTTCATGGCCACGCCGCGTACGACTGGCCTCCGTCCCTTCCAGCGCACCCGCCCGGCCTTGCCGATCGAGACGTTGGAGTTGTCGGGATTGGACACGGCACCGACCGTGGCCATGCACTCGGCCGGCACCATGCGGGTTTCGCCGGAATTGAGCCGGAGGATTGCGTAGCCGGCATCGCGGCCCACGAGCTGCACATAGGTGCCCGCGGCGCGCGCGATCTGCCCGCCTTTGCCGAGCTTCATCTCGACATTGTGGACGATGGTGCCGACCGGCATGTTGGCGAGCGGCATGGCGTTGCCGGGCTTCACGTCGACCTTCGCATCGGCGATCACCGTGTCGCCCGGCGCAAGCCGCTGCGGCGCGAGGATGTAAGACAGCTCGCCGTCTTCGTATTTGATCAGCGCGATGAAGGCAGTGCGGTTCGGATCGTATTCGAGCCGCTCGACGGTCGCCGGTATGCCGTGCTTCGCGCGCTTAAAATCAACGACGCGGTAGGCGCGCTTATGTCCGCCGCCGCGATGCCACATCGACACCCGGCCGTTATTGTTGCGCCCGCCGGTCTTGGTCAGACCCTCGGTCAGCGCCTTCACGGGCTTGCCCTTGTGCAGATGGCTCTTGTCGACGAGGACAAGCTGCCGCTGCGACGGCGTCGTGGGTTTATAGGACTTGAGCGCCATCTCCGTCAGATCCTCGTCGTCACGTCGATCTTGTCGCCTTCGGCGAGCCTCACGATCGCTTTCTTGACGTCTTGCTGCTTTCCCTTGATGCCACGGAAGTGCTTGGTCTTGCCCTTGCGGGTGAGCGTGTTGACCGCGACCACCGTCACGCCAAACAGCTGCTCGATCGCGGCCTTGATCTCCGGCTTGGTGGCGTCG
>DATHCZ010000028.1:0-18496 GCA_035319265.1 Methyloceanibacter sp.
TCGCCGATTGCATGATCTCCAATGCCGTGCGCTGCGTGCCGCCGCAAAACAAGCCGACGCCGAAAGAGATTGCCACCTGCCGGCAGTTCCTGATCGCGCGGATAACGGCCCTCCCCCATCTCCGAACCGTGCTTGCAATCGGCCGCATCGCCCATGACAGCATCCTCGACGCCTTCCAGCTCAAGCGCGGCGCTTACCCCTTTGCGCACGGCGCGCGTCACGCGCTTCCGTGTGGACTCATCCTTTTCGATAGCTATCACTGCTCGCGGCAGAACACGAATACGGGGCGGCTGACCACCGCCATGTTCGAGCATGTTGTCGGGGAGGCTGCGGCAAGTCTCCATCACCATCAACAGCATCCACAATGACACTGAGCCGCCTTGCTGCCACGCTTCAACTCAGGCATGCTTTGCGCGTTCAGGTTTGACTTTGTGGTGGACGTCCTCATGACGGGGCTCGAAATCTCAACCGACAAGATCGGTTTCGTCATCCTCAAGGGGCGCGAGATGGCGGCCAAGGTAGCGGCGTGGGACGACGGCGCCACCTCAGACCACGACGCTGAGTCGATCCTCGAGGATTTCTCCGACGATGCCACCCAGGCCGAGCTCAGGGAATTCATTCGGGACCTGAATGAGGACGAGCAGGTGAGCCTGGTCGCGCTCGCCTGGATCGGCCGTGGCTCGTTCGCGCCAGAGGAACTGGATGAGGCCATCGCCACTGCCCGCGCCGAGCGCACCAATCGCACCGCGGACTACTTGCTCGGCATGCCGCTCCTGCCGGATTATTTGGAGGAAGGGCTCGACCGGCTCGGCTATTCGGTCGAAGACACCGAAGACGACGCGCTCTAGACGATACGCTTCAGCACGTCGGCGGCGTGACCGGCCGGATCGGGCACCGGACAGATGACACACTCAATCATTCCGTCCGTCACGACGAGCGTCAGCCTCCTGAGATAGATATCTCCGCCAGTCGTGAAACTCGGTAGACGGAGAGCCGCAGCGAACCCGCCCTCCGCGTCGCTCAGAACGAGAAAAGGCAAGCGGAGGCGCGTGGCCATCTCGCGCTGATAATCGCTCGTCTGCCGGCTCAGGCCGAAGATCATCACGCCGCGTCTGGCGAAGTCCTCGAAATAGTCGCGGAAGCCTTCGAGCTCCGGCGTCGATCCATGCGCGCCGGGAATGTCATCCCAATTGGGAGGATTGGGCCGGCCCGGCCGTCCGGTCCAGGGATAGACGGCAATGACGCTCCGACCGGCAAGCCTCGCGAGGCAGACATCTCTGCCGCCGGTCGAGGGGAGCGCCAAAGGCGGCAGCTTCGCCCCGGGCTTGAGATGATCGGCCTCGCCCTCGTTCACACGCTTACCCCTTCTCGCGCATGAGGCGCCCCTTTTGCCGCTCCCAATCGCGCTTCTTCTCCGTCTCGCGCTTGTCGTGCAGCTTCTTGCCCTTGGCCATCCCGAGCTCGACCTTGGCGATGCCGCGCGTGTTGAAATAGAGCTTGAGCGGCACGACCGTCATGCCTTCTCTTTGAATGGCGCCCGCGATCCGCCCGATCTCTTTGCGGTGCAGCAGGAGCTTGCGCGGACGCGTGGGCGCGTGGCCGTTGCGGCCGGCCTGGACATATTCGGCAATGTGGGCATTGACCAAATAGAGTTCGCCGCCTTCGCTCGCCGCGTAGGAGTCGGCGATGTTGGCTTTGCCGGCGCGCAGCGACTTCACTTCGGAGCCGGTGAGCTGGATGCCGGCCTCGAGCTTCTCCCCGATGTCGTAGTTGAAGCGCGCCTTCCGGTTCTCGGCGACGAGCTTGCCGCTCTCGCGCTTCGGCGCCATGAGCTGTGACCTTTAGCGAGTCGGTTGTTGGCGCATGACTTTATCGGAAAACCGGTTCCCACTTTTCCGGATCATGCTTTAGACGAGAGCGAGACCCACCGTGGCGAGGGCATCGTCGACCCGCTTGCGCGATGCGGCGGCGATCGGCGCAAGCGGAAGACGCGTCTCCCCGCTGCACAGCCCAAGCTTCGAGGCGGCATATTTCACCGGACCCGGATTGGATTCGACGAACAGAGCATCATGCAGCGGCATGAGCCGATCCTGCAGCTGAAGCGCCAAGCGGAAATTGCCGGCAAGACACGCAAGCTGAAACTCGGCGCAGAGCGCGGGCGCGACATTGGCGGTCACGGAGATACAGCCCGTCCCGCCATGCGCCATGAAGCCGAGAGCGGTCGCGTCCTCGCCCGAGAGTTGGATGAAGTCCGCACCCATTGCCGCGCGCTGCTGGCTTACGCGCGCCATGTTAGCGGTCGCGTCCTTCACGCCCACGACGTTCGACAGCTTGAACAGACGCGCCATCGTGTCGACTGACATGTCGATCACGCTCCGCCCCGGAATGTTATAGATGATGATCGGGATATCGGCGCAGTCGTTGATCGCCTTGTAATGGAGATAGAGGCCTTCCTGCGTCGGCTTGTTGTAATAAGGCGTGACGACGAGCGCGCCATCGGCGCCGGCCTCCTTGGCGTGGCGTGTCAGTTCGATGGCCTCCGCGGTCGAGTTCGAGCCGGTGCCGGCGATCACCGGCACGCGACCGGCCGCCGTCTCGATACAAAGCTCGATGACTTGCTTGTGCTCGTCATGGCTGAGCGTCGGTGATTCGCCCGTGGTCCCGCACGGCACGAGCCCGTGCGTGCCCTGGTCGATCTGCCACTCGACGAGCTTCTTGAACGCCGGCGCATCGAGCTTGCCGTTCTTGAACGGGGTGATGAGGGCCGTGATCGAGCCTTTGAATGGGGGGATCGGCAAGAGCAGCTCCTGGGCGGACGCGGGCCATCATGGCGGACGGCGTCACAAAACCGGGCGGACAATAGGGGCTGAGCCACCAAGCGGCAAGACGATGCGCATTTGCAACAGTCGTGGCCTAAGACGCTGGCGACCAACTCAGGTTAGGTCGCGATCCGCTCCTACAAAGTCCATATTAGCCAGTCGGTTAGGATGGCTTTCACAGAAGTCGTCTGATCGCCAGTGCCTCGCCAAGTCATCTTTCCGCCGGATTTTTTCAGACATTGTTGAATTGAGGCACGATACAGTGCCCTCTTCGTCGCGGCTCCCCGGCTTGGGGGACGTCCTGACCAGACTTACAGGATTGTAACCGGTCCCGTTCGACGAGATGAAACGCTTTACCGCGCACGCTCTATCATTGCTCGTGCTCTTTGCGTGTTTCGCGCCGGTTATCGCCGCGGCCAAATCGCGACACCACGCGCCGGCAAAGGCCCATCGCGCCGCCGCCGCGGTAGCGAAGAAAGAGGCCGCTGTCCCTCCACCGCTTCCCGACCGTAACCCTAACCGAACAGCTTCCAGCGATCAGGCCACCCCGCAAACTGTCGCCGGTCCGCAGACCATCTCGGTGACTCCGCAGGCCGTTGCGGGCGATGCCACGACAACGGGAAGCGTCGGACTGACTGCTGGCGCCGTCGCCCCCTCGGATGCACTCGCTGCCGCTCAGGTGCTGACGCCGCCCGACCGCAATCCCAAGGCCGTGGCGACCCCCAGTCCCACCGTTCCCGACCGCAATCCTAATGCGCCTGGAGCAGATGAGGCGGCCGCGACGTCCACGGTCAACCCGACATCAGATCAGGCGGCGCACGTTTCGATCGTCCCCCTGCCCGACCGTAACCCCACGGCCGGCGCACCCGTGCTTGCCGCGGCTGAGGAAATCTCCTTGCTCCCACATTCAGCCTCCTTGGTCCCGCCACCACCGCCCGCGCCGCAGCAAGCGGCGCCGGCTCCGCCGACTCCCGCTCCATCCACGCCCACTGGGGCAGCCGATGATACGCCGCTGCCCGATCCCAATCCCAACCGCAAGGCGACGCTTCCCATCGTCATGAAGGGCACGCTCACGCCGGCCATTCAGGCGCCGGCTCCGGCCTTGGACTATGCGAGGATCCTGAAGCCACTGACCTCTTATGAGCTCAGCGACGGCGACGAATCTGCTCTCAGAGACGTCTTGCATGGCGGCACCGCGGCAGCGTCGGGAATCAAGGACGAAGCGGCGCGCGCCTTCGCGCTCTGGTATCGCTATCGGTCGACCGGCGTCAACGGGAGCGCCGAGGCGATCGAGCAGTTCCGCCTCACCCACCCCGATTGGCCGGCTCAGGACGATCTGCGCGAAAGGGCCGAGACCGCTCTCTTCCTCAACGATGCCAGTCCCGAGGCGGTCAAGGCCTTCTTCGCTTCTTCGAGTCCGCAGACGGGCGCCGGCAAAGCGGCACTTGCCGGTATCTATCTGAAAGAGGGCAACGAGCAAGGGGCCCGCGACCTCGTCACCTCGGCGTGGCGCGACCACCAGCTCAACCAGGCCGTCGAGACCAAGATTCTCGCCAAGTACGGCTACATGCTCACCGCCGAGACTCATCGCGCGCGCATCGACCGGCTGCTCTATCCGGACGACAAATCGTCCATCGCCGCGGCGCTCCGTGTCGCGAAGCTTCTTCCCGCCGATGAGCAGAAGAAAATCGCCGCGCGAATTGCCGTGGTTCAGAGGGGCGGAAACGCTGGCAAGTTGCTCGATGCCCTGCCCGCCAATGCGGTCGAGGCCGACGCCGGCCTCCGGTTCAACCGCATTCAGTGGCTCCGGCGCAAGGATCGCGACAAAGAAGCGTGGAAGATGCTTCTGGACGCTCCGAGCGAGCCTAACGTTCTGCTCGATCTCAACAATTGGTGGGTGGAGCGCCGTGTTAATTGCCGCGAGGCGCTGAACGCCGGTCAAGCTCGCATCGCATACGAGATCGCCGAGAAGCACGGGCTCGTCTCGGGCGACGCCTATATCGAGGCCGAGTTCCTCGCCGGCTGGATCGCGCTCAGATTCCTGGCTGATCCGAACACCGCATTACGTCATTTCGTGGCGCTCCGCAGCGCGGCAACAAGCTCCAAGAGCATAGCGCTCGGCGAATATTGGCTGGGACGAACCTCGCTTGCGCTCGGCGACCGCGGCTCGGCGATCGTCCATTTCCACGCGGCAGCCAAATACCCGCAATATTTCTACGGGCAGCTCGGACGCCAAGCGCTCGATCCGAAGCCCGCCCGTCTCGAGGTCACATCGACCCCGCTACCCACCGATGCCGACATTCAACGGTTCCTGTCTCGCGATACCGTGCGCGCCATTGGGATTGCGCACGACGTCGGCCTCGACGGGGTGACGGGGCAATTCTTCCTTGCTCTGTCCCGCAAGCTCGATAGCCCGCAAGAGGTGGTGCTTCTGGCCGAGCTTGCCAAGCAAATGGGGCAACCGCAGCTCGCGCTCAGGCTTGCCAAGATCGCCTTCAACCGCGATCTGCCCGTCGGTGATTATGCGCTGCCCGTCGGCGTCATCCCGGAATTCCGCAGCCTACTTAGCGAGCGCGTCGATCCTGCCCTGGTGCATGCGCTGTCGCGGCAGGAGAGCGAGTTCAATGCCGCCGCCAAGAGCCCGGTCGGCGCCAGCGGCCTCATGCAGCTGATGCCGAGCACGGCGAGAGCTATCGCCAATGCCTACAAAGTGAAGTTCGACGCGAACCAGCTCACCAACGCCGCCTACAACACTCAGCTCGGCGAGGCGCATCTGAAGCAATTGATCGACAGCTATAACGGGTCGTATTTCCTCTCGCTCGCCGCCTATAACGCCGGCGGCGGCCGTGTCGCCGACTGGATAAAGCAGTTCGGCGACCCCCGCGATCCGAAAGTCGATCCGGTGGACTGGATTGAGCGCATTCCGTTCACCGAGACGCGGCAATATGTGCAGAAGATCATGGAGACCCTGCAGCTCTATCGCTCGCGCCTGGCAGGGCCCACGCAAGCGCTCCAGCTCGTCCAGGACCTCAATCGCGGCAAGCGGATCCCGCGCGATACCGCGGCTTCGGCCGAGGCTTCGGTGGTGCAAGCCAAGTCCGATTGAAGGCACCCGGCGCATCCTTCTTCGGGGCTTGCCCCCTCGTGAACTTTGCTGAAGATTAACGGACACGCGCGACCAACGCGCCCGTCAACTGCTCTGGACACGCTTCCTAGGCCGATCTCACGATGATGCCCGAGCCTGGCACGGCGCCGCCGCCGCGAGACATCACCTATGCGTCGTTCGACGATCTCAAGCTGTATGTCCGCCACTATCCCGCTCCCGACGAGAAAGCGCGGAGCGTCATCTGCTTGCCGGGGCTGACCCGGAACTCGCGCGACTTCCACAAGCTCGCGAGCTACCTCTCGACCCACGCCCAGAAGCCGCGCAACGTCTATTGCCTCGATTATCGTGGCAGGGGCCGCTCGCAATATGATCGCAACTGGCGCAATTACATCCCTTTCATCGAGATGATCGACACGCTCGACTTCCTCACCGCTCAGGGCCTTCACCGCGTGGGGATCGTCGGCACCTCGCGAGGCGGCATTATCGCCATGATGATGGCGGCGGTCCGCCCCACGGTCATGGGCCCTGTCGTACTCAATGATATCGGCCCGGTGATCGAGACGCGGGGGCTTGCGCGCATCATGGGTTATGTCGGGCGCATGCCGGTACCGAGGAGCTGGCCGGATGCCGTCATGATTTTGCGCGAGATGAACGAGCGCGCCTTCCCGGAATTTACCGACACGCAATGGGACGAGATTGCACGAGAGGTATTTGACGACCGCAAGGGGCGGCCGGCATTGGCGTACGACCGGAGGCTTGCCCGCGCGCTCGGCACGATCGATCTCAGTCGCTCGGTTCCCGATCTCTGGCCGCAATTCATCGCGCTCGGCCAGGTGCCGGTGCTCGTGATCAGGGGCGCGAATTCCGACGTGCTCAGCGCCGACACGGTCGAGGCAATGATCGAGCGCCATCCCAATCTGCGCAGCATGATCGTGCCTGAGCAGGGTCATGCCCCGGTTCTCAAGGAGCCGGAGGTGATCGAGGCCATCGCGGCTTTTTTCGCGGTCAACGATTGAGCGCTAGCCTGCTTGGGCGTTCCCGTCCGTGCTCCGCTTGTTCGCCGCGATCCGCTTCTGCTGCTCGTAGCGACCGCGCGCCAAGCTTCCGAGCGCGAGCCCGGAGGCAAAGACAAAGACCAGCAAAATGAAAGTGGTGAGAGCGAAATTGCTCATCGTTTCCGACCGGGCCTTTTCTTTGGACTAGGACCGCACCGGCCAACGCCTCACCCAGCCCAAAACAAACCCGGCGCCAAAGACGAGAAGGAAATAGAGCCAAAGATCGGAAAGCTGAATCATTCGCTCTCAAGCGGAGGCTCGAGCGGGAGCAAATCGCCGTTCGGCAAACGTCCCTTTCTGTCGGCAATCGCCTTGATGCGCGGGATCAGTCGCGAGACGTCGTCGGGCGAAGCCGCCGCTTCCTTCCAGCTGATGCTTTCGGAAGTCGAGAACAAGTGAGGCAAATCGCGTCTTAGCTGATAGGACACGGCGACGGCGGTCCCCTTGTCAGGCGCTACGCCCTCGATGGTTACGGCAAGACCCGAAAGCGAGACCTTGCCTGAATCAAGCCGACTCAACGCGCGAAGGGCGACGGTGACCGCGTCGTTCCAATTCTTCGGCGCCCCCGAAGCGAGCTCGAGGCGATCGTCGAGCCCCGGACGCTCGAACAATTGCCGCGAAAGCTCCCGCACCTGCTTGCGCGCGTCCTCGCTCGGCACGCTCCCAGAGAGGGTCAGCGTATTGGCCGACAAATCGGCGACGAAGACGAAGGGATCGGCCATCGGTGGCTTGATGTCGTCATCGAGAATGGTCAGTCCGGTCGGCAATGGCCCAGCAAGTGCTTTCTTCGCGTCGGCATAATCGGCGGCGGTGCGCGCCTCGCCATCGACCTTCAAGCCGACATTGAGGAGGCGCGCCGAGCCGCGCTTCAGATGAGCGAGTTGTTTGAGGCCGAAGCTCACCGCGCCGAGCCACTGCTCCTTCGCCGGCGCTCCGGTGGCGACCTTGAGGCGGTCCTCGACCTCGAGATCGGGGAAGTGCGCCTTGACCATGCCGAGTACGGTTCGACGGTCCTCCTCCGAGGGCACCGAGCCGCGGAGCCGGATGACCGATTCGATGCGAGTGGCAGACCAGACGTAGGCGACTGGCTGGGCGCCGCTCTTCTCGGTGGCCGCATTGGCCGCCAGCGATCCGGTGACGGGGGGAGCCGCGAGCCACGCCTGCACGGCCGGAAAACTTGGATTGGCACTAAAGCCTGCGCGCGCACCAAGAGCTGCAATCAGCGCAAGCGAGCCGACGAGGCAAAGCCCGAGCAGCCTCGACCAGAATGCGGAGGGTGAATTCCGGGCGTCACCGCCGCGGCACCACTTGGCTTGGCCGGATTCTTTTTCCAAACCGCTCGAAACCCCTATCTTCCCGCACCGTCCCGTCAAAAGGCAAGTTGCGCCGTCGTCGTGATTAGGTCGATCGGCGCGGGCCGCGGCCCGTTTCCCTGTATTTCAAAGGATCGATGCCGTCCTTTCCTGGACGGGCTCGTCCTCGCATGTTGGGCATGAGACCCGAACTATAGGCCATAGACGGGCCGTGTTCCAGTTGGCTCCGATCGGTTAAAGGACGTGTACTTCGTTTCGTTGCGAGACCGTGCCGCACTGGCCGGACCGGTCAAAACACGAGCGCACGCTTGATGATCTCCCTTATTGGAAGTGGTGGGCAAGACCAATGATGCCGATCGCGATCAGATAGATTGCTACCACGTAGTTGAGCAGGCGCGGCATGAGCAGGATCAAGATTCCGGCGATCAAGGCGATCAGCGGGTTGACCAGGACTGGATCAAGGTTCATCGCTTCTTCCCCCAGAGCTGGGCCAATCGGCCCGATTCGCTAACAGGCAAGAGCGAGCATAAGCGATCCGCCTACGCTTGTCGTGGACGGAAAATCCGCTGAAACTTGCCGCGCAACAGGTGACGCTAATCGTCTAGACGCCCTCCTTCAATCTCGTTGCAAAAAGCATATATCCGGTCTTGTCCTTGCCGCTTTTGACGGCAATGGGTAATCCCGGGCCGGCCGGAGGGAGCTAGGCTCAAAACGTCGCGTGGGAGGGGGCGAACAACAGCATGAACGTCGACGATCCCGGGTTCTGGTTCGCCGTCCTGCAAATCATTTGGATCGACATTTTATTGTCGGGCGACAATGCCGTCGTCATCGCGCTTGCCTGCCGCAAGCTTCCGCCACAGCAGCGCCTCTGGGGCATCGTGCTCGGCACGATCGTTGCCATCAGCCTGCGCGTGGTGTTCGCCGGCGCGATCTCCACTTTGATGCAGGTGGCTTACCTCAAGCTGGTCGGCGGAGCGCTGCTGTTGTGGATCGCCGTCAAGCTGCTCGGGCCCGAGGAGAACGGCAAGAACGATCATATCGAGCCGGTCGACAATCTCTTTCGCGCCATCAAGATCGTCGCCATCGCCGATGTGGTGATGAGCCTAGACAACGTCGTCGCCATCGCCGCAGTCGCCGAGAAGTTCGAAGCACCGCAAAGCTATGCGCTTCTGATGTTCGGACTGGCCGTCAGCATTCCGTTGATCATGGCCGGCGCGGCCATCGTCATGTCGATACTCGAGCGCTTCCCCATCGTGGTGTGGGCAGGCGCCGCTTTGCTCGGCTGGATCGGCGGCGAGATCATCGCCAAGGATCCCCTGTTCACCGCCAATCTCGATCCGGCCACGGTACATACGGTGTGGATGGTCGGCGCGACGTTGGGCGCCCTGTTCGTGGTCTGCGCCGGCCTTGTGCGGCGACGCCTGTTGCGGCGAAGCGCGCCCGATCAGATCTGAGCTTGGTCGCTTCCGCCGCGCTGCGCTTTTGATGGATCGGCAGTCACGTGGCTCGTCGGGCGCTTCGCGCCTTGCGGGCCTCCCGCTACATGGTCGGCGACGAAGGCGCCGCGCTTGCCCGAGGGGCGCGGCTCACCTCGCGTGGTGTCCTGCGCGGTTTGCAATTCGAGCTCGGCGTTGATCTCGGCGCCGAGCAGCACGATGTAGAAGGTGAGATAAAGCCAGAACAGAAGCACGATCACCGCGCCGAGCGAGCCGTAGATTTTGTCGTATTGCGCGAAATGCGCGACATAGAACGAGAAGCCGGCCGAGGCGAGTAGCCAAAGCGCGGTGGCGAACAGCGATCCCATGCTCACCCACGACCATTTGGGCCTCCGGCGGCACGGGCCATAGCGATAGAGCGCGGCGAGCATGAACAGCACGAAAAGCGCCATCAGAGGCCAGCGCGCGATGGCGATGATCCGCTCATAGCCCTCGAGATAGCCGGCATAGGAGAACAGGAGGGGCACGTAGACGATCGCGAGCAGCATCACAACGCCGCCGATGATGCCCGCGAGCGCGAAGATGAAGGCGCTCAGATAGAAGCGGAGAAAGCCTCTCCTCTCCTCCTCCTCGTAGGCGATGTTCAGGGCGGCGAAGATCGCTTGGGTGAGCGACATGACGCTCCACACCGCCAGCCCGATGCTCACGCCGAAGCTCCAGCCGAGCGCTCGGTTCGAGCTTTCGGCAAGATTGCGGATCTGCTGGATGACGATGTTATAGGCCTCTGCCGGCAGCACCGAGGCCAGCATGCTGAACTGGTTCTCGACAGTGGCTGGGTTCGTGGTCAGTCCATAGAGCGAGATGAGCGCCGAGAGCGCCGGGAAGATGGCGAACAGCGCGTAGAAGGCGCAGCCCGCGGCGACTACGGTGAGATTGTCCCGGCCAGCCTCGCTCCACACTCTTTGCGCGACCTGCCACCAGCCCTTGAGCGGAATGTGGTAAGGACGCCTCGCGTCACGCCCGTAGGGATCGCTCCTGCCCGTCATGGACTTATGAAGGAACGTGCTTGCTTCCGGGCACAAGCAAAAATGCTCATGCGCGAGCGTTCATCCACATCCCGCACGACGCAAGGTGAGGTGCGAAGTATCGCCCTTTTTCGCGACTGGCGTCGTTGACGTGATCTTGAGGCAAGTACTATCTGATTGACTCCGATACCAACGCGGTTCGATTTGCGCGTTTCGGATTCAAGAATTCCCGCAAAGTCCAATGTTGGATGGGTGGCCGAGTGGTTGAAGGCACCGGTCTTGAAAACCGGCAGGCGCGCAAGCGTCTCGAGGGTTCGAATCCCTCCCCATCCGCCAATCGCCTCGGCGCTCAATTCTGCTCAGCCGCCGGGAGAGCGGCAACGCGCTGCTCGAACGTGGGATCGAACTCGCCTGAGCGGCCCTCCGAGCCGGCGGAGAGGCAGCGGGCAAGGTTCGCGCGCGGCCGGTCGCTGCTAACGGCGAGGCTGAATGGGCAGGTGTGTTCAATTCGCCGCTAGACCCCTTGCGGATCGCGTACAGACGAGGTCGGGCGCGCGCGGGCTTCGCCCGAGCGCGGTCCGCCGACAAGCCATGATACCCGTTCGCCTTTGATCTGCGGCACAGGATCTCGGCTCCTGATCGGCATCGTTTCGGGGGTTGCGCGCGGCTGCGGTCCGCTCACGACAGGGGAGACGGTTCCGGTCCAGGAGCGCGGCCTGCTCAAATGCGGCGGGAGGAGGGTCAAGAGATCGCCGGCCGCTTCGTCGATCTGACCTTGGGTGATGTTGCGGACCTCGAGCAGGCTCGTGCCGGAAAGATTGGCGCCGGCAAGGCGGGCACCGGCAAAGTCAGCCTGATCGAGAAGAGCCTCGGTCAGATCAGCGCCCGCGAGATTGGCGCCGTTCAACCGCGCCTCGCTGAGATCGGTGTCCGAGAGGTCGGAGCCGGACAGATCGGCCCCGCTCAGAGTGGCGAAGCGAAGCGAAGCGTGCCTGAGCCGCGCTCCGGCTAGGTTGATCGGGCCGCCATTGATGGGGCCCATCTGCCGTTCGGCCACGCTCAGCGCGATGCCAATCAAGCTTGGGGTAATGTCGGGATTTTGCGCGCGCCAAGCGTTCCATGCCCGAGGGCCACGGCGCAACAACTCGATATGGTTAGAATCCGAGGACAACTACTTACGCTACCGGGCAACGCAACCGACGCAACGATGTGACAGTCATACGCACAAGAAACGCTACGCAATACGTCTTAGCACCCTAACGCAAACGCCACGTTACCGACAACGATCCCAGAGTTGAGTTTTGCGCGCATCGTCGTCTTTCCGGCTGCCTGTTGCGCATGCGCATCACACTGCCCACGCGGAAAGCAGAAGAGCCGCCCGGGGGCGGCTCTTGCACGATTAAGCTCTCAAGCCAGGTGAACTGGCAGCGCGATCAGCCGCCGATGCGAGCCGTGCCGGAATGCCCGTCGTTGCGCAGCCACTGTACCGTGGACCCGTTCCGCGTGAGCTTGTAGCAATAGCTCTTTCCATCCATCCAGCTCGACCATTGCTGGCAGAGCTGATTGTCGGCGACCCACCACTTGCCGTGGTCGGAGGAGCCGTCGCCGCGCGAAAAGCTCGCAGCGATCGTGCTCATCTTGCCCGACATGCGGCCGTTAGCGGCGTAGCGGATCGGCAGCTCGAAGCCGGAGATGTTGAGATAAACGGTTTTGCCGCTGATCGCCTGGCGGAGTTCCTCCCCCGACAGCGTTGCGGGCTCGGCAAAAGCGGCTGCGGCCGGGAGCACAAGCCCCACAGCCATGACGAATGCTCCGAATTTCATCGCTTCCCCTTTTTGTTGTCATTCAAATCGACGCCGCGGATAGCGCCCGGGAATCGCGGTCAATTTGCGGCTAAGCAAAGGGAATTAAGTGACAAAGTTAAGATGGCTCGGCGCGAAGCATGCAACTTGCATCAGTGCTTGGGGCCCGGCCTGGCGCGCGCCGCCGCCTTCAGCCGCTGACGCCTGCGCATGGCGATCACATTGACCACCTCGACGGCGGCGGCGAAGGCCATGGCAAAGTAGATGTAGCCGCGCGGGATGTGGAAATGGAAGCCGTCGGCGATCAAGGCGGCGCCGATCAGGAGCAAGAAGGACAGCGCGAGCATCTTGGTCGTGGGGTGGCGCTCGATGAACGCCGCCACGGGCTCTGAGGCGAAATACATCACGAGGATGGCGACCGCGACGGCCGCGATCATGATCTCGACATGCTCGGCCATGCCGACGGCGGTGATGATCGAATCGATGGAGAAGACGAGGTCGATGACGGCGATCTGGACGATAGCGGAGCCCATGGAATCGACCACGCGCGTGCCGGTGCTCCCCTCCTCCTCATCACCTCCCTCGATGTCGTGATGCATCTCGCGCGTGCCCTTCACCAACAGGAACAGGCCACCGGCGATGAGGATGAGATCGCGCCAGGAAAAGTCGTAACCCGCAATGGAGAAGATCGGCGTCGTCAGGTGAATGACATAGGCGATGCCGCCCAGCATGATGACGCGGAAGACGAGCGCGAGCGACAGACCAACCCGCCGTGCCGTCAGCCGCTGGTCGGGCGCCATGCGCGACACCATGAGCGAGATGAACACCACGTTGTCGATGCCGAGCACGATCTCCATCGCGCTCAGCGTGATGAAGCTTGCCCAGGCATGCGGATCGGTGAGCCAGTCGATAATCGTCATACGTCAGGAAGGTTTAGCGGTCGCGGCAATCGAGTCCCCGCTTGAGCTTTAGCTTAGCCGGAAAGCGAGGTCCATGGTGACATGCCAGGGGCGCGAAAATACCTTCATCAGTCGGCGAGCGCGCGGGCAAACCCAACGCCGGCAAAATAGGCTGCGGTGACCATCAGCAGGACCTGGACCCAGAGCGGCGACGGTAACGGCAACGCGACCGCCACGGCAGCCGCTCCTATCCAAAGCAACGTCACGGCGCAGGTCAGTGGGCGAAGCCGAGCGACACGGAACGGGTGCACGCAAAGGATGGGCACGAAGGTAAGCGCGACGAAAGCCGCAACGATGGCGAGTGCCACATGGGGTGGCGGCGCGAGCGCGAACAGATAGAGCAAGACGATGTTCCAGATTGCCGGGAAGCCGACGAAATAGCCCTCTTTGGTCTTGCTTTCGACGTCCGAGACATGAAACAGGCTCGATAGCAGGATGGCGATAGCGGCCGGCAAGCGGAACGACTCGGGCAAGAGAGCCGACTGGATCAGCGCGAAGGCGGGAACGACATCGTAAGTGAGGTAATCGACGATCAGGTCGAGGCGCTCGCCGCTGAAGCGCGGCAACATGGTCTTCACGTCAATGAGGCGCGCGAGCGGCCCGTCAACGGCATCGACGACGAGAGCGATGCCGAGCCAGACGAACATCATCTGCACGTCGCCCGCGTGCACCGCTTCCAGCGCAAGAAGAGCGAGGACGGCACCTGAGGCGGTCAGCAGGTGGACTGAGGCGGCGGCGATGCGCTTGATCATGAGAAGGCCACGCGGCGCTTCGCCCGGCCCCGAGCACGCCCGATTGGCTCGCTGTTTCGCTAGAAGTGGCGTTTGATCTTCCCGAGCACGGTGACGTCCTGACTGTCGTCAAAGGACGGGCCCCCCTGCTGTAGCTCCAATTGCGGCTGGTCATCGCCATAGAGAAGCTCGAGCCCGAAATCGAGCTTGGGCAGGATGGTGTGGCCGAAGACCTTCAGGCCTCCTTTATCGACCTTCTGATCGGCACTAACTCCCGGCGGCGTGGCGAGTTGGAGAGGCGCGGATTTGGCTTGCGGAGTCGCGTCGACCGAGGCCGAAGGCGGCGGCACTGGCGTCTCTTGAAAAGCAAAAGCCGGCGTGCTGCCAAACGGCAGCGCGGCGATCAATCCGGCAATGGCCAAGATCCTCCGCATCGAATGTCTCCCGCGGGCCAAGGATGCGCTTCGTGAAAGCGGCGGGCAAGTTTGTCCATGCTGCGATTAAGGCATTGCGAAGATTGATGATTCTGGTTTACTTGCGAGACTCTGTGGCACCCCGGCAACAGACGTTCTATCCCCTCGGCAGCGTCGTCTCGTAAAGGAAAGGGCCGCCCAATGGGCGGCCCCCGCTCGGCTCCTGGGAAGGGGGAGCTGTCGCTCTGTAAACTAGAAGTAGAGGCGGCCGCCCGCATAGATGAGGTCAAAGTCGTCCAGATTGAGCGGCACGTGAGCGCGCGTGGAGTCAATCAGGCTAAGGCTGCCATCGAAATGCTCGTAGGCGATATAGACATGCATGGCGGCCGCCGAGAGCTGCTGATCGGCAGCAATAAACCACGTGTCCACGTTCGAGTTCGTGACCTGAGTCTTAAACGGTATGCTCGGAAACGTGTTGGCTGGAAGGAGCATGGTCGCGGCCGTACCCAGGGCGCCGGCCTGGCAGCACGCGACGCCGTTGCTGTTGATGCCGCTGCTTCCGGGCGCAAAGCCGTCGTGCACTTGTGAGAAGCCACCCCATAGAGCCGAGTCGCCGAGATTACCGAGCATCCCGATCTTACGTTCGATGCCGCCCTGAACGTCCCAGGACGTCATCTGTGGGGCGCCCTGGCCGTTAAATGCGCCTTTGACGTTCGAGTCGCTCGAGTCTGAGACGCCCCAAGCGCTCATCACGAACAGACCGGACGCCTTATGCTTGAGAGCCGCGGACCCGGCCCATTCATCAAGGTCGCGCTTGAATCCTGCCAGCCCGCCGCCTGCGGCCTGCAGGCGCTCGTCGGTGAACTTCTCGTAACCGGCGCTGGCAGCGAAGAGGAAGTTGTCGTTCCACGTCGTGTTGCGATAGCGCACCGCGCCGCCCCAGATGTCGTCTTCGAAAAAGCCCCACTGCGTGCTGAAGCCGCTCCAAGTCGGCGACAAATAGGAGACGCCGTTGCGGCGTGTGGAGCAGTTGAACTGATCGCCGGAGCTATAGCAGCGGGCAATATTCGACCAGGTGAGGGCGCGGCCGCCAAGGGCACCCGCCAGACCTTCCGCATTGTTGAAACCCTTCTCGCGCAGAAGGAAGCTGTCGTTCATGCGAAAATCCGGGACCAAGGTATCCGACAGACCGCCGCCTTCGCCGGGCTCGGTCGAGATATATTCCATGGTGTCCTTGGTGATGTCGTACTTGGGAGTTGCCGAGAGCCCGAGTCGAGTCTCGCCCCACTTCTTGCTTGCCAAATCGATGTAGCTCCAGCGAACGTTGATCGGCCCGTTTGTGTCAAAGGCGTTGTCGTCGTTGAATTGGTTCAGCTGTTGAGAAAGCGCCCCTCTGTTCTCCATCTCTATGCGGAAGCCGGCAGACCAGTCGTCGCTGATCTTCGCCGACCCCTTGAACCCCCAGCGCGTCGATTCCATCGCGTTATTGACGGTGTAGACGTTCTTCTCTGCCCCATCGTCCCAAAAATCCGTGGCGTAGTTGACCTTGCCGTACATGGTCACGGACACTTTTTTGTTGCCTTTGCGTACGGTCGTAGCCTCGAGCTCGGCCACCCGGTCCTCGAGATCGGCGCAACAATCGCCGCCGAGATCGGCTGCTTTCACCGGCTTTTGGACGAAGACTACCGCCCCCACTGCACCCAAGACGGCAGCGAGCGCAAGGCGGCTGGCAGCCTTAGACAATCCCCCGATCATGACCCTCTCCACTTTGTTTAGCTGGCTTTTTTGCTAACTTACTGTGTTGTCAGAGATTTCTCTGCGTGACGCACCCCCGCGCTCGAAAATCCTGCTTTCCGTTTGCTGAGCATTTCTATTTGATGTGCAATGACGTTCTCATGACAGCCAAAAGACGGCCAGAATTTTGCCGCGATCTGTGGCTTGTCGGCAACAGAACTTCGCACTGCTTCCGAGATTTAGCTTAGCCGCCGGGAAGGGATAGGCTTGGGAGGGGCTTAGGGCGCGCCTATAAATCAAAGGGCCGCCCAAGATGGGCGGCCCCGACTGCTCTCCCCCCAGGGATAGAAGAGACCAGCTTCAGAAGTAGATGCGAGCGCCGGTGTAGAAGAGGTCAAATCCCTCGAGCGGAACGGACCGGTGCTGGAGACTGCTGTTGATCAAGTCGAGCTCGGGCGAGTCGAAGTGCTGATACACCCAGTAGAGATGCATGCCCGACTTTTCCAGCTCCTGATCGGCGGCGACCTGCCAACGATTCACCTGTGAGCCGACGACTTGGTAGGTGCCATTTATGCCTGCGCCGGGAAAAGCGGTGGTGGCATTGATGAGACCACTTGCGGGTACAGCACCGAGTTTGGTGGTTGGATTATTGTCGAAGACGATGCTCGACGAGGTCACGCCGCTACTGCCTTGGGCAAAGCCATCGTTGATTTGCGAGATACCGCCCCAAATCGACGTCTGGCCCAACGAGGAGAGTCCGAACCACGGGATTTTGCGCTGAATGCCGAATTGAACATCCCACGCATTCATGAGCGGAGGCCGTTTGCCGTTGAAGGCACCGATCGCATTCGAATCGTGGGTTTCGGAGAAACTGAGGGCATTGAACACGAAGAGACCAGTCGGAATATTCTTGATCGACTCCGACCCGGCCCACTCATCGAAGTCGCGACGATATCCGGCGAACCCGCCGCCCCCGTTCTGCAGGCGCTCATCTGTGATCTTGGCGTAGCCCCAGCCCGCGCCGACTTCCCAGTTCTCGCCCCACTCCTTCTTGTACCGTAAAGCCGCGCCCCATTCATCGTCTTCGTACCAGCCGGCAGAGGCGCTGAAGCCCTCCCAGTTCGGCGACCAATAAGCGACACCGTTCTTACGCGTGGAGCACACGAAGGCGTTGCTCGACTCGTAGCAGCGTGAAATATCCGACCACCTCAGCGTTGAGAGTCCCTCCGCATTTTGGGGCGAGTTTTTCGCTCGCAGGAGGAAGCTCTGATTCATCCGGTCGTCGGAATGCATCGTGTCCTCGAGGTCGGTGACGTTCGTGTCCTTGGTGATGTTGTAGATGGGCGTCGCGGTGAGGCCGAGGCGGACCTCGCCCCAATTCTTGTTGTTCATGTAGACGAAGCTGTGCCGGACGTTGAGAGGTCCGGCTGGATCGAACGCATTGTCATCGTTGAATTGATTGAGCCTCGCAGAATTCGCGCCGGTCGTTTCGATTTCTAGGCGATAACCGGCCGACCAATCCCCCGTGATCTTGGCCGAGCCTTTTAAGCCGAACCGCGAAGATTCGTAGTTGTTGTCGACCGTATAGGTGTTCGACTCAACATGGTCGTCCCACCAAAGGACGGCACGATTGACTTGGCCATAAAGCGTTACGGAGACCTTCTTATTGCCCTTGCGCACCGTCGTCGCCTCGAGCTCCGCGACCCGGTCCTCAAGGTCAGAGCAGCAATCGCCGCCGAGATCCGCGGCCATGGCCGGCGCATGTGTTGCCGCGCCCGCAAGGAGCGTGACGCCAGCGGCGATGAGCAGGCGAAAACGTAATCCCAGTCCCCAAGTCATGACGCTTAGTCCCCCGTTTTTTTAGCTCGGTCACGAGCTATATCTCTATGTATATAGCATATCGGCGATTGGCAAAGTTGAAGTGCTCGGTAGCCATAGGTCAGCAGCCTTTGTCGGCTTGCGAAAGTCGACACGCGAAACCGCGTCCTGTGGTCGCCGGGCAAGAGCAGTAGGTCGGTTCCCGAATCATGACGCTTTATCCCCCGTTTGATTGCGAAACTCTATCAGGACAGTCGTGATACGCAATGTGGGCGCATTTCTTTG
>DATHCZ010000029.1:0-2268 GCA_035319265.1 Methyloceanibacter sp.
CCGCTCGGCCACGTCCGCAACCAGCTCATCGTCAGGGTCGACCAGGACGGCGACCGTACCAATCTTGCCGCGAGCGATGGCGGCGAGCACACGCGCCTCCTCGAGCTCGACATTGCGGGGGCTCGCGGGGATGAGGACAAGCCCGACGAAATCGGCGCCGGCTCGTGCCGCTTCCTCGATAATGGCAGGCGTCCGCACGCCGCAGATTTTGACCTTGACCGGCACTTCAGACTCTTAAGGTGAGGGTTGGCGGCTCAAAAAGGCTCGCGCGGCGCCACCCTATGAAATCTGCGGCTCCAAGTCCACCGCAGTGCAACATAAATGGGGAGTCAAGGTCCAGAAATCGAGCAAAATGCTAGTCAGCGGGTAAACGGGCGCGGACGCGGGTGGAATCGGGGCCTTCCAGTTCCTTCTCGAGCCGGTCGACTTGCCGGCGCCAGTCGCGCGCCTGACGCGCCTCCTCACGCGCCATCCGCCGCCACTTGCCTTGCGTGAACCAAGTGGCGATGCCCCCCACGATCAGCCCAACGGCGAAGACGCCGAGCACGAGCAGGAACAGCGGCGCCTCGATGGCGACGCTCGGATCGAGGCTGCCGAACGGGTCGAGGATGAGCTCGACGGGCTTGCGGTTCACCACGGCAAGCGCGATCAGCACCACGGCGAGCGGAACGACGATGAAGCCAAGAGCGATCTTACGCCACAAGGGGGCCGCTCCTAGGAAGGGCCTGAGGTCAAAACGCCTGGAACGCCCGCAAGGCCCGGAGCCTTAAGGGTTCAGCCGCTCGCGCAGCTCCTTGCCGGTCTTGAAGAAGGGCACGTATTTGTCCTCGACGAAGACCGTATCCCCCGTGCGGGGATTACGACCCTGTCGAGCTGCCCGATGCTTCACCGTAAAGGCGCCGAACCCGCGTAGCTCCACCCGGTCGCCACGTGCGAGCGCGCCCGTGATCTCGTCGAGCACAATGTTGATGATGCGCTCCACGTCGCGATGGAAGAGATGCGGATTTGCGGCGGCAACTTTCTGAATCAACTCAGACTTGATCATGAGATGCCCCACCGGCGCGGTTCTATGCCGCTGCCGTATCCCCCGCTAGCTGGATGCAGGGTGCCAAACGGAGACCAGACCGTCAAGCTTAAGGGTTGCGGTAACTTGGCCTAACACGCCTACGATCTTCTCGGCTGAAACGCCCGCCAACGCGGCCATCGAGTGAAAGAACCAGCCAAATAGGCCAGAGCTTTCCGCCTCGGGCTCCCAGTCGACGATCTTCAGGCCAGAGGGCACTTTCCGCTCCTTGCTGAGCCAGGCGGTCGCGGCCCTCTCGTCGCCGATCTGGTCGACGAGCTTGAACTCGACCGCCTGACGCCCGGAATAGATGCGCCCATCGGTGAGCCCCGGAACGGCCGACGGATCGATCTTGCGGCGGTCGGCGACGAGATTGACGAACCAGGTCTTGGCCTCCTGCACCATCTCCTCGGAGAGAGCGAGCGTCTTCTCATTGGCCGGCTCGAAGGGGCTCGGCACCGCCTTCAGCGGGCCGCTCTTCACCTCCTCGACCTTGACGCCGAGCGTGTGCAAAAGCTCGGTCACATCGGCCCATTGGAAGATCACGCCGACCGAGCCGGTGATGGTGTTGCCGTAAACGAAGATGCGGTCGGTGGCGAGCGCGACGATATAGGCCGCCGAGGTGGCAAGCGTGCCGCACACGGCGACCACCGGCTTCTTCTCGGAAAGCCTCCTGATCGCGTCGTACATGGCCTCGCCGCCCGTCGTGGTGCCGCCCGGGCTATTGATGTCGAGGATCACCGCTTTGACCTGGTCGGACTTGCCGACCTTGTCGAACAGCTCGCTCATCTTGCGATCGTCGGTGATGATGCCGGAGACGTCGATGCGGGCGATGTGCGGAAGGAGGCCGGCAGAGCTTGCGAGATTCTTGTCGCCGAGCAAGAGCGCGCCGAAAAAGAGGAGCGCGAACAGGACGGCCGCGATGCGCCAAGCGGTGAGCCGCCGCTTGAGACGGCGGCGGTCGATCACGCTGACGGCATCGAGAACCATGATTCCTCGCTCACGGAGCCGAGCACTCTAAGGGTGCCGAGCCGGGGCGCCACGAGAGGCGACGCTTCGCTCTACTCGTCCGCGTCCTGCTCGGTGTCGGTATCGTCTTTGGCGGCGCGCTTCCGCTTCGGCTTGGCTGGCGTGTCCTCGCCCTCCTCGCCCTTGGCTTTGTTCAACGCAGCACCGAGAATGTCGCCGAGCGAGGCGCCGGAATC
>DATHCZ010000030.1:0-7130 GCA_035319265.1 Methyloceanibacter sp.
TCAGGGTTTTCGTCGCCGTCGCCGACGCCGGGAGTCTGTCGGGCGCAGGCAAGAAGCTCGCCATGCCGCTCTCGACCGTGAGCCGGCATCTCAGGGCGCTCGAGGACGAGCTCGACACGCGTCTCGTCACCAGGACCACGCGGCGGCTCACCCTCACCGAGCCCGGCCGTGCCTATGCTGCCACCTGCCGCCGGGTACTCGACGAACTCGACCATGCCGGGCGCAGTCTTGCCGGAGAGCATGCCGAGCCGCGGGGCGAGCTTGCGCTCACGGCGCCCGTCGTGTTCGGTAGGCTGCACGTGCTCCCGGTGGTAACAGCGTTCTTGAATACCCATCCGCACGTCACCGCTCGCATGCTGCTCGTCGATCGCGTCGTCGACCTGGTCGAAGAGGGGCTCGATGTGGGGTTGCGCATCGGCAATCTCCCCGATTCGAGCCTGCGCGCGACGCGGGTCGGGTCGATCCGCCTCATCGCCTGTGCGAGCCCGTCTTATCTTGCAGAGCATGGAGAGCCCGCGACGCCGTCGGAGCTTTCAGGCCATGACTGCATCAGCTTCAATACCTTCTCGCCGCCGGACCGCTGGAGCTTCGGAGGGGAGAAGGAGCGGCGCGTGACCGTGCGCCCCCGGCTCATCGTCAATGCGGCGGAGGCGGCCATCGACGCCGCCAAGGCCGGGCTGGGCATCGCCAGAGTGCTCTCCTATCAGGCCACCCCGGCGCTGGTTGAGGGCTCGCTCAAGCTCATCCTGCTCGACTTCGAGCCGGAACCGATACCGGTCAACCTCATTCACCGCGAGGACCGGCTGCCCCAGGCCAAGGTCGAGAGCTTCATTGCCTTTGCCGCGCCAAGGCTTCGCCAGGCGTTGAAAGGGAGCGGTGCATGAGGGAAGCGGAGATTTGCACCCTTCGCCTTCCCAAAACCCCAGCAAGCTGCTAAAGGAGGCCGCCAACCACCGGATGCTTCGCGCGCCAGATAGCGAAGCCCCTTTGTAATGAATGAGGTTGGCCGATGCCCGACGGGCAAGCGACGCGACGGCATTTCCCCGATAGCGACGTCGCGCTTACCTTCGACGATGTGCTGATCAGGCCGGCGGCCTCTAATGTGCTGCCGAACGAGGTCGATGTCGCCTCGCGTGTCACCCGTTCGATCGCATTGCATGTCCCGGTGCTGTCCTCGGCCATGGATACGGTCACCGAGGCAAAGCTTGCCATTGCCATGGCCCAAGCCGGCGGCATCGGTGTCATCCACCGCAATCTCGATCCGGCAGCGCAAGCGGCCCAGGTGGCGCAAGTGAAGAAGTTCGAATCGGGGATGGTGGTGAACCCGGTGACCATCAACCCGCAAGCGACCCTGGCTGATGCACTGAAGCTCATGGCCGACTATCAGATCTCGGGCATCCCGGTGGTCGAGCCCGGCAAGAATGGCGGCCGCCCGGGGCGGCTCGTCGGCATCCTCACCAATCGCGACGTTCGCTTTGCCACCAATCCCAATCAACGCGTCGCCGAACTGATGACCAAGGAGAATCTGGTCACTGTCAGGGAAAGCGTCGGCATGGAGGAGGCCAAGCGCCTGCTGCACAAGCACCGCATCGAGAAGCTCCTCGTCGTCGACGATGAGTATCGCTGCATCGGCCTTATCACGGTGAAGGACATCGAGAAGGCGCGGCTGCATCCCAACGCCTGCAAAGACGAGCAGGGACGGTTGCGCGTGGCGGCGGCGACCACCGTCGGCGACGACGGCTTCACGCGTGCCGAGCGGCTGATCGACGCCGGCGCCGATCTGATTGTGGTCGACACCGCGCACGGCCATTCCAAGCTCGTGCTCGATGCGGTCGGCCGCATCAAGCGCCAGTCGAACGCGGTGCAGGTGTTGGCGGGCAACGTGGCGACGGCCGAGGGCACCAAGGCGCTGATCGATGCGGGGGCCGACGCGGTCAAGGTCGGGATCGGGCCCGGCTCGATCTGCACCACCCGCATCGTGGCGGGCGTCGGGGTGCCGCAACTCACCGCCCTGCTCGAAGCGGTCGAGGTGGCGAAGAAGGCCGACGTGCCGATCATCTCGGACGGCGGCATCCGCTACTCAGGCGACCTTGCCAAGGCGCTCGCTGCCGGCGCCGATTGCGTGATGCTCGGCTCGCTGCTCGCCGGCACCGACGAGAGTCCGGGCGAGGTCTATTTGTATCAAGGCCGCTCCTATAAGGCCTATCGCGGTATGGGCTCGATCGGCGCCATGGCGCGCGGCTCCGCCGACCGCTACTTCCAGCAGGAGATCAAGGACGCGCTCAAGCTCGTGCCGGAGGGGATCGAGGGTCAGGTGCCGTACAAGGGGCCGCTGGCGAGCGTGCTGCACCAACTGATCGGGGGCTTGCGCGCGTCGATGGGCTACACCGGCGCCCAGACCATCGCCGCGTTCCAGGAGCGCGCCGAGTTCATCCGCATCTCGACGGCGAGCTTCCGCGAGAGCCACGTCCACGACGTGACCATTACCCGCGAATCCCCGAACTACCCGCGCGAAGGGTAGGCGGGCAAGGCCTCATGGGTCACCCGGCAGATACTACTCCACGCCGAGCGCTCTGATTTCGTCGAAAATGCCGGGTTCGATCTGCTTGGCGAGGGCGAGGTCGGCGGCGCCGTCGGTCGGCTTGCCGGTGCGGCTCTTCACCACACCGCGCCCGACCAGCGCCGAAGGATCGTTTTGGTGGAGCTTGAGCGCGGTGTCAAAATCGGAACCCGCCTTGCTGAGGTCGCCCTTGAGCACGAACACCCAACCGCGATCGATATAGCCCTTGGCATCTTCGGGATCGATCTTGATCACCTGGTCGAAGTCGGCGACCGCCTTGTCGTAGTCCTTGCGCTGACGATAGAGGCTGCCGCGCTTCGAATAGCCGTTGGTAAGGTCCGGATCGAGCCGCACCTTCTCGTTCATCTCGGTGAGCGCCCGGTCGAGATCGCCCTTGTCGGCGTAGACGATGCCGCGCAGCAGGAAGAAATCGCCATGCGTGGCGTCGAGGCCGATCGCCTTGTCGAGATCGGCGATCGCCTTGTCGTAGTCCTTCTTGGTTTCGTAGGCCGCCGCGCGCATGAAATAGGAGTTGGCTTCCGCTGGATCGACCTCGATGGCCGTGGTCATCTCGGTGATGGCGTCATCGTATTTGCCGGTAGCAGAAAAACCCATGGCGCGAACGCTATGAGCGATGACGAGGCGGTTCTTGTCGTCGGGGTTCGAGGCGATATAGGCCGCGCAGGCGTCGAGAACCTCCTTGATCGAGCCGTCGCCGGTGAAACAGATATTGCTTTCCTTGGCGGGCGCACTCGCGTCTCCCGTGGCGGGTGGACTTACCTCCTCCTTAATGACTGGGGGGTTCGCGCTGCCTCCGGCCGGCGGGGTCGCATCCTCGGCAAGTGCGAATCCCGGCAGGGCGAGAAGCAGCGCCGCCGCCAAGGCCGCGGTCGGGGTGAGGGGGGGAGAGGCGCGAAAGCGCATGGGGAAACCTCCTTGGACACTCAAGATGGACACTCAAGATTCTTGCTGTTGGCGGCTAGCTTTAGGGGGGGCTTGGGGCGCGCGTCAATTGAACTTCCGTCCATGTTTTCTCGGGCAAATCGGCGATGTGAGGGCGGACAAAGCCATTTACCACGCTCTACAGAGCGCCGGAGCCAGAGTATAAGGGCGCCCGAGGGCCGGCATGCGCTCGCGTCCGAATAAAGCCAGGGGAAGGGGGCACCATGACGCTCGTGGCTATCTTGCTGCCGATGTTCGCTCAGGTCGTGCTGACATTCGTGCTTCTCTTCTGGATGGGGTATCTCAGAATTCAGGCGGTCCGCTCGGGCGAGGTCGATCCCCAGCAGATCGCCTTGCGCGAGCCGAACTGGCCCCCGCGCGTGCTTCAGATCGGGAACGCCTTCCATAACCAGCTCGAACTGCCGATCCTGTTTTATGTCGTCATCCTCCTCGCGCTCGCCACCGACTCGCTCGATGTCATTCTCTGCCTGCTGTCGTGGATGTTCGTGCTCGCCCGCTTCGTCCATGCCTATATCCACGTGACCTCCAACCGGCTCGATCGCCGCACGGGAGTGTTCGGCATCGGCGCGATTGCGCTCCTGCTGATGTGGGTCATCGTCTTCGCCCGCATCACGCTGTTCGCCTCCAGCTGATGACACCTGGGGCTCGAGCGAGCGCGGCCATCGAGGTTCTCGCGGATATCGAAGCGCGCAAGCGCCCAGCCTCCGAGGCGCTGAAGGATTGGGGGCTCGCCCACCGTTTCGCCGGCTCGGGCGATCGGGCGGCGATCGGCAATCTCGTCTTCGACGTGTTGCGCAAGCGCGCCTCGAGCGCCTATGCGATGGGCGAGGACAGCCCCCGTGCGCTTGTGCTCAGGACGCTCGTCACCTCCTGGCACAACACGCCGGAGGAGGTCGCCGCTCTCGCCGACGGAAGCCGCCATGCGCCGGAGCCTTTGAGCGAAGCCGAGCTTGCCGGGCTGAAGCGTGAAAGTCCCGTCGATGCGCCGGCTTACGTTCGTGGCGACTACCCCGAGTGGCTTGAGCCGCTGTTCGAGAGGGCCTTCGGGATGCGCGCCGGCGAGGAGGGCGGGGCGCTTGCCGATCGGGCTCCCGTCGATCTCAGGGTCAACACGCTCAAGGCGACGCGCGAGAAGGTGCTCAAGGCCCTCCAGCGCTTTTCGCCGATACCGACACCTCTTTCGCCGACGGGTGTTCGCATTCAGCAGGCCCCAGGTCCTGGCCGGAGCCCGCACGTCGAGGCCGAGGCCGGCCACGGCAAGGGCTGGTACGAGGTGCAGGACGAAGGCTCGCAGCTCGCCGCTCTCCTTACCGGCGCCAAACCCAGGGGGCAGGTCATCGACCTTTGCGCCGGCGCCGGCGGCAAGACCCTGGCGCTCGCCGCACTGATGCAGAACACCGGCCAGCTCTATGCCTATGACAGCGACCGTATGCGGCTTCGCCCGATCTTCGAGCGGCTGAAGCGGGCAGGCGTGAGGAACGCGCAGGTGCTCGCCGCTGGCGATGCCGGCGCCCTGGCCGAATTCGGAGGCAAGATGGACCTCGTCGTCATCGATGCCCCCTGCACCGGGTCGGGCGTGTGGCGGCGGCGCCCTGATGCCAAATGGCGACTCAACCCGCAGATGCTCGAGGCGAGGATCAAGCAGCAGGCCGAGGTCCTCGATGAGGGGGCGCCGCTCGTGAAGCCCGGGGGCCGGCTTGCTTACATCACCTGCTCGGTGCTGCCCTCCGAGAATCGCGACCAGGTTGCGGCCTTCCTCACCCGCCATCGGGAGTTCAAGCTGATCCCGTCGCGGCAGCTTTGGGAGGAGGGCTTGCCGGAGACGCCGCCTCGTCCCTCCGCCGACGGCTCGGAAGACACTCTGCTGATGACGCCCTTGAGCCACGGGACTGACGGCTTCTTTGTGGCAGTGTTGCAGTGCGAGCGCTAACCCTCGCGGCGTGGCCGCCTTGGCGATCGCCTCGTCAAAAAAGTTGGGGCCGCGACCCCATTAGCACTTGAAATTAATAAACAGGTCGCTGAAATGACTCGCGCTTTAAAGGCGGGCGCAGAACAGCGGTCGGCGCTAGTCAGCTCGCCAAGGCACGGAGGGGACGCAAACCCAATGAACCTGCTTAAGCTCGAGGCCGAAGAGCCTCCCAGTCGCTCGCAAGCGACCACTCAACGTCTCCCCAAAGCACATCTCCCCATCAACGCTCTGACCCAAGCGGGCTCGCCCGTGCCGGGACCGCATATCGTCGCGCTCGCCTCGCGCGCCGAGCGTTTTCCCGTCGGGCCGGTGACGCGCGCGTTCCGCAAGCGCTATTTTCCCGAGGTCGAGCTTGCCCAATGGAACGACTGGCGCTGGCAGGCGCGCTCGCGCATCCGAACGCTCGCCGAGCTCGAGCGTATCTTCGAGCTGTCTGACGATGAGCGCGATGCGGTGATCAGGCATCAGGGCTCCCTCCCGCTCGGCATCACGCCCTACTACGCGAGCCTGATGGCGCGCTCCGACGCGTTCGAGGCGCTTCGCCGCACGCACATCCCGGTCGGCACCGAATATCTCAAGACGCCGGGCGAAGCCGACGACCCGCTCGGCGAGGACGGCCACAGCGTCGTTCCCGGCCTCGTGCACCGCTATCCCGACCGCGTGCTCTTCCTCGCGACCGGCTTCTGCTCGACCTATTGCCGCTACTGCACCCGCTCGCGCATGGTGGGCGAGGCGGGCGGCGACTACACCTTCAGCCGGCCGCAATGGGAGGATGCGCTCGCTTATATCTCGGACCATCCCGAGATCCGCGACGTGCTCATCTCCGGCGGCGATCCGCTGACGCTCTCCGACGACCGCCTCGACTATCTGCTCGGGCGCTTGCGTGGCATCAAGCACGTGGAATTCGTGCGGCTCGGCACCAAAGTGCCGGTCGTGCTCCCCATGCGCGTGACGCGCTCGCTGATCAAGGTGCTTAGGAAGCATCATCCGCTGTGGATGAGCATCCATTTCACCCACCCTTCCGAGCTCACGCCCGAGGTCACCGAGGCCACCGCGCGGTTGGCGGACGCGGGCGTTCCGCTCGGCAGCCAGACGGTGCTGCTCAAGGACATCAACGATTCGGTGGAGACGCTGAAGCCGCTGTTCCACGGTCTTCTGATGCGGCGCGTGCGCCCGTACTACCTCTATCAGTGCGACCCCATCTCGGGCTCGTCGCACTTCCGCACCAGCGTGGACAAGGGGCTTGAGATCATGCAGGGCTTGCGCGGCCACACCACCGGCTATGCCGTGCCGACCTATGTGATCGACGCGCCCGGCGGCGGCGGTAAGATCCCGCTGCTCCCGGACTACGTCGTCGGTCGCGAGGGCAACGACCTCATTCTGCGTAACTTCGAGGGCAACACCTATCGCTATACCGATCCTGATGGGACGGTCGGCGCTAATCGCACCCTCGACGCGGGGCCTCGCTGATGCGCATCGCTCTCGTCTACGATCTGCGAGACGACTATCGCGCACTCGGCTACTCCGAGGAGGAGATCGCCGAGTTCGATAGCGTCGGCACGATCGACCAGCTCGCTGGCGCGCTCGAGGGGCTTGGCTGCGAGCCGATCCGCGTCGGTCGCGGCCAGGCGCTCGCGG
>DATHCZ010000031.1:0-7936 GCA_035319265.1 Methyloceanibacter sp.
TCCCTGCCCACCTTGTACAGTGCGCTGGCAAGCTTCACCCGCACATTGGCGGCGCGCGCGGTCAGGTCCTGCTCGGCGAACTCGCTCGCCACCTGTTCGAGAATATCGACGGCGGCGCCGTCGCCCTTGAGCAGATCGATCTCGCCCTTGGTCTCGAGATATTCGAGGCGCCTGAACGCGTCGCTCTTGTCGACCAGATAGACTTCCGCCTCGGCAAGGCTGCTCTCGGCCTCGTCAAGTTGACCGCGCGCGGCAAAGGCGCGGGCCTCCTCGATACGAACCAGAAAGGCGAGGCGCGCTTCCTCCGTTGGCAGCTCGGATTTCAATTGGCGCGCAATGGCGAGAGCCTGGTCACCTTGGCCGGTTCGGTTCAGCGCTTGGCAGAAATTTACCTTGAGCCTTTGCGCCTGGCGCGGTGGCAAGTCTTTGGCAGGGCCTTCGGCAATGGCGCGAAACAGCATCGCCGCCCGCTCGTACCGTCCGCCTTCGAGCTCGATGCGCCCCGTTTCGGCAAGTGCGCGCGAAAGCGCAACTTTGTCATTATGCATCGAAGCAAAGGCAAGCGCTTGCAGGAGCTCGAGCGCTGCCGAGCGGTCGTTGCCACGCCAGGCGTAGACGACGCTCGCCTCGCGGGCGATATTCGACAATTCGCCATAGTCCTTGGCGGCGACGGCGGCGCGGCGCGCCTCGGCAAGATCGGCAAGGGCGTCGCGCGACAGCGTGAGGCGGTTCTTGGCTACGCCGCTCAGACGAAGCGCGCGGGCGCGAGCTGGAGAACCCTTAGGCAGCGCCGCGATCAACTCGCGCAGCCTCGGCGCAAGCTTCGTCGGGTCGGCGTTGGCATCGACCTCCATCTCGATGGCGTCGAGAGCAGTCGTGGGATCCGGCGCGTCGGTCATCAAGTTCACCAAAGTTTAATGTACAGGTTTGGGGCCGGTAGATAAAATGCGCTCCACTACACGACGCGCCTCGGTTTATGGCAAGCCACAAGCAACAATAAAGCGGGTTTCTGGAGAAATCGAATGACGCGAGTCTATGTAATTGTAGCGGAACTTCTTTTGCTTTCCGCGCTCGCTTGTGGAGTTAACGTCGCGGCTCTTGCCGCCGACGATAACGAGATGATCGTCGGGGGCCATCCGGTCGATGAGGGCAAGTATCCTTGGCAGGTCCGCATTTACAGCACGATGGACGACAAGGTCGGCTTTTGCGGCGGCTCGATCATCGCGCCCCAATGGGTGCTGACCGCCGCGCATTGTCTGCTCGACACGCAGAAGGTCGTGGTCGGCTTCGGTTCGACCGATCGTACAGAGACGACCAAGATCGAGAGCGAGAAGATCATCGTGCATCCGGACTATCTCAAGGGCGAGAAGGCCGATCTCGGTTTGATCAAGCTCAAAAAGCCGATTCCGGATGCGCCATCGATCAGTGTAGCCGATCCAGGCATCGACAAGAGCGTCGACATTCCTGGCGCAAGGGTAACCGTCACAGGCTGGGGCGCGATCTGGGACTTTCAGGCTTTCCAGAACTCGGTCGACGTCATGGCCGGGCGCCGGTCCGTGTCGGCGCGCAAACTGCTCGATCAGAATGAGCTCAACGCGCCGCTTAAGCTGCATGAGGTCGAGATCGAGGTCATCGACCCCGGCGAGTGCAAATCGATCTACCAATCGCTGCAAGTCCCCGCCTTCACCGTCGGCGACACCGAGATCTGCGCCACCGAACCGACCGGGGGAAAGGATTCATGCTTCGGCGACAGCGGTGGCCCGCTCGTGGCGCCGGCGAGCAGCGTCGCTCGCGGCTATATCCAGGTCGGCATCGTGAGCTGGGGTCCGCAATGCGGCAACCCGCTCTATCCCGGCGTCTATACCCGGGTCTCCTCCTTCACCGACTGGATCGACAAGACCATGAATTCCCAGTGAATGCTTCCCCTATGCCTTGGACCCTCAACCCTCAAACGTGCCGGAGTCGCGCCATGACGCGAGTATGCGAGCTTGTTGCCTATTCTTTGCTGACGCTTGGACTGTTCTTGGGGCTGCAAGGCCTTGCCCGCGCCGACGACAACGAGATGATCGTCGGCGGCAAGGTCGCGCCCGACGGCAAATTCCCCTGGCAGGTGCGCATCTACGCCTCGATGGATGATGACAAGGGCCGCTGCGGCGGCACGATCGTCGCCCCGCAATGGGTGCTGACCGCGGCCCACTGCGTCGTCGTCGATCCGACCGCGACCGAAAACATCAAGGCCGACGACACCGTTGTGATCGGCTATGGCAGCGTCGACCGCACCCAGACCAAAAAAGTCGAGAGCGAGAAGATCATCGTCAATCCGGATTACCTCGCCAAAGGCGCCAACTCCCACGCCGACATCGCGCTGATCAAGCTCAAAGACGCAATTCCCGATGCAAAGCCCATTGGGCTCGCCGATCCCGAGCTCAACAAGAAGCTGCTCACGCCCGGCGCTACCGTGACGGTCACCGGCTGGGGCGCGGTGTGGGATCCCGAGGACAAGAACGTGCTCGCCATGCTCTCGCAGCTCACCGCCGGCGCCGACCTCGGCGACAAGCTGAACTATCCATTGAAGCTGCATCAGGTCGAGATCCAGGTCATGGACAATGACAGCTGCAAGACCCTGCTCCAGGGGTCCAACAACGAAATCGTCGAGAGCAGCATCTGCGCGTTGCAGCCCGGCTCGCGCAAGAACGCCTGCTACGGCGATTCTGGCGGCCCGCTGATGGCCTCGCCAAAGCCGCGCACCTTTGTTCAGGTCGGCATCGTCAGCCGCGGCTGCGGGAACATGGACCTGCCCAATATCTATACGCGCGTCTCCTCCTTTTCGGACTGGATCGCCTCGACCATGGCCGCTGACTGACGAGGAAAGTCAGGGAGTGTTGCTATGACCCGCGTTCGCATGGTGTTCGCCGGTGTACTGGCTTTGGTTGGCCCTTTCGCCTCGGCGCTGCCCACACTTTCGGCTGCCGCCGACGATAACGAGATGATCGTCGCTGGCACCGAGGCGCCCGAGGGCAAGTATCCCTGGCAGGTGCGTCTCTACTCCTCGATGGAAGATACGCGCGGCTTCTGCGGCGGCACGATCATCGCCTCGCAATGGATCTTGACCGCCGGCCATTGCGTCAGCGTCGGCCCTAAGGAGATCGGGCCGCATACCATCCAGGACCCGGCGAAGGTCGTGGTTGGCTATGGCAGCAATGACCGAACCAAAACGAAGAAGATTGCCGCAGAGAAGATCTTCGTGCGCGAGGAGTTCCAGAAGAACGGCCTTGCCGGAAAGGGCGACGTGGCGCTCATCAAGCTCAAGACGCCAATCCCCAACCCTAAGGTCATCACCCTCGCCGATCCTGCCGCCGACACGAAATTCGTCGTCGAGGGGACCAAGCTGACCGCAACCGGCTGGGGCGCGTTGTGGAGCCCATTCGACAAGGATGTCGGTGCGCTGATGCCCGATCTCGGCGCTACCGGAGAGATGATGGACAAGTGGCAGTTTCCGCTGAAACTCCGCGAGGTGGAGATCGATGCGATGGACAACGCGAACTGCAAGGCGGTGTTCGCCGGCACGCCTTTTACCGTGGCCCCGACCGAGATCTGCGCCATGACGAAGGGCACCACCAAGGACATTTGCCAGGGCGACAGCGGCGGCCCGCTCATCGTTCCCGCAGCCGCCTCGCCGCAAGGCTATTACCAGGTCGGCATCATGAGCTGGACGACCATATGCGGCAGCACGACGAAGCCGAGCGTGTTCGCCCGCGTTTCACCTTTCACGGGCTGGATCAACGACACCATGAAGAGCAACTGACGGCAATGCCGACCTTGGCGGCGCCGCTCACGGAGGACATTCGATGAGACGAGTTCAAGTCCTGACTGCAAGTCTGCTGATGGCGGGTAGTATCTCCTGGCAGCTGTCTGCCGGCGCGCTGGCCGACGACAACGAGATGATTGTCAACGGCAAGGAGGCGCCTGACGGCAAGTATCCCTACCAGGTGCGCCTCTATTCCTCGGTGGAGGATGAGTACGGCTTCTGCGGTGGCTCGATCATCGCGCCGCAATGGGTGTTGACCGCCTCTCACTGTGTCACCGGGGGCGATCTCAATGCCGGGCCGACGACGCAGAAAGACCCGGAAGACATCGTCGTCGGCTATGGCTCTAACGACCGCACCCAGACCAAGAGGATCCAAGCCGTTAAGATCTTTGCGCGGCCGGAGTTCCTGGAAAAGGGACTTAGTGGCAAGCACGACGTCGCCCTGATCAAGCTTGCCGAACCGATTCCCGATGCGCCGGTTGTCACCCTTGCCGACCCGGCGACCGACAAGAGCATCGCCTCCGCCGGCGCCAAGGTGACCGTCACCGGCTGGGGCGCTCTGTGGAGTCCCTACGACAAGGACGTTGCCTCTCTGATGCCCGATCTCGGTGAAGGGAAGGGGATGACCGACAAGATCAACTTTCCCTTGAAGCTGAGGGAAGTCGAGATCGAGGCCATGGACAACGACACCTGCAACTCGGCGTTTGCGGGCGACAAGCTGTCTGTCGCCGAAACCGAGATCTGCGCCATGTATCAGGGCACCACCAAAGCCTCATGCCAAGGCGATAGCGGCGGCCCGCTCGTCGTTGCCACGCCAGGCACGCCGCGCGGCTTCACCCAGGTCGGAGTGGTGAGCTGGGGCACGATTTGCGGCAACACCGTCACTCCGAGCGTGTTCGCGCGCGTGTCGTCCTTCAATGATTGGATCAACGACACGATGAAGAACAACTGACGAGCAGATCATGATGAAGGTCCGTTCCTTTGCCGCGAGCTTCGGCGTAGCGCTCGCTCTGTTTCTCTCAGTGAGCGGACTTGCGCGGAGCGAGGATAACGAGATGATCGTCGCCGGCACCGAGGCGCCGGATGGCAAATTCCCCTACCAGGTGCGTCTCTATTCCTCGATGGAGGACGAAAGGGGATTCTGCGGCGGCTCGCTCATCGCTCCGCAATGGGTGCTGACGGCATCCCATTGCGTCACCAAAGGCGACCTCAATGGCGGACCCGCGACGCAGGCGGACGCCGAGGACATCGTGGTCGGCTACGGTTCCAACGACCGCACCAAGACCACGAAGGTCGAGGTCGAGAAGATCTTCGCGCGCCCGGAATTTCTGCAGAAGGGCCTGACGGGGAAGGCCGATGTCGCGCTGATCAAGCTCAAGGCGCCGGTCGCCGATCCCAAGATCGTCCCGCTCGCGGATCTCGACACCGACAAGAAATACCTTGTCCCCGGCGCGCGAGTGACCGTCAGCGGCTGGGGCACGTTGTGGTCCTTCGATGAGGACTTCACGGCGCTCATGTCTGACCTTGGTTCCGAGATGCAGGAAAAGGTGGAGTCGCCGGTCAGATTGCGCGAGGTCGAGGTCGACTGGATCGACAATCCCACCTGCAACGCGGCATTCGCCGGCGCCAAACCCGCGACGACCATCGCCGATACCGAGTTCTGCGCCTACGAGAAGGGAACCAACAAGGACACCTGCCAGGGCGATTCGGGCGGCCCCATGGTGGTCCGCGACGAAAGCGGCATCTTCGTCCAGGTCGGCGTGGTGAGCTGGGGAAGTGGCTGCGGCGGCACGACGCCCGGCGTCTACGCGCGCGTGGCGCCGTTCAAGACCTGGATTGCCGAGACGATCGCGAACAACTGAGCCTGTTGTCAGCCTGCTGCGAGTGCGATTTCGGCTTCGTTCGGTGATGCCTTACTGTCGACCGGCACGAGCTCGAGTCCCAAGGCTCGGCGCACCGACTCGAATTTTCCAAGAACATCAATGAGATCGCGCCCCCCGAGGTTGACGATGCCGTAGCGGTAGCTGTGCCCGTCCTGCAGCTCGTCCGAGAGCTTCTGTCCCAGTCGCGCGTGAAGCTCGACTCTGAGGTCGGGATAAATCGTTTCGAGGCACTTGATCTCGGCCTCATCGGGAAGCCGCGCTACGAGATGGTCTTCGAACGCGCGCATCACGCAACTCGCTGCGAAGGGATAGCGTCCTTGTCCGCGCGTGAAGCGCGGCGCCCGCCCCCCGGCGATATCGAGCAACACCTGATAGCTCGATGTACCGTCGACCTTTTCGTAGAGATCAGCGAATTGCGAGGCCATGCGCGGATTGATCTCGATGATCGCTGTCCGGCCGGTTTCGCTGTCGTACATCATCTCGATGTTGAACAGCCCATTGTCGAAGCCGAGCCCCTGCATCAGCGCGATTGCGATGTCGGCCATACAAGCTTGGGCGTCTTTCGGCAGACGCGAGGGATAGTCGAAGCGCGAGAAGGCGATGGTGCCCGGGAACATGATCGAGTCGACGATTCCCATGACGCTCGCTTTGCCGTCAAAGGCATAGCCCTCGACGGTGACCTGAGCTCCCTTGAGTATGCCCTCGGCGATCAGGCGCTTGCTGCCGATACTCTCTCCGGTATGGCGCTCCAGCATGCGTTCCAAGGGCAGGAAGAATTGGTCGAGTGCACGCCAGCGGGGGAGCAGCGCCGCGAGCTCGGCGCGCGAAGCGACTCTTTCGGCGCCGACCGAAAAGAACGATTTCACCGGCTTCACGAACAGCGGAAAGCTTGTCGCGTCGGGGAGAGGCGCGCCCTCAATCGTATCGATCAGCGTGAAGGGAGGTACAGCGTCAGGCACCAGCCCGGCCTGCGCCACCCGCGAGAGATATTTGTGCTGGCAGACGAGCACGACGCGCGGATCGGGCCCTGGCAGCCCGAGGCGCTTGGCAACGATCGCGGCAAGTGCCGAGCCGGGATAGTCATCGGTGCTGACAACTGCGCCGATCTTCCTGCCGTTGGCGCCGGCGAGGATGCGGTCAATCTCGGCATCCGGATCAGCGGCGCGCGCCCCAGGCTCTTTCGCTCCGGTGATAAGCTCCTCGACGCTCGTGCTGGCACAATCGTGGAAGCGAAAGTCGACGCCCGACGGGAACAGCCGTTTCAGCTCGCGATGATCGCGATGCGTGGCGCTGACCACGAGCACGGTGCCCTCCGCCACCCTGCCTTCGCCTTGCGCTTCGCCATTGACCCGTCGCATGCACTTCCTCGGCCCCAAAAGGATGCGGGCATGGGTTTATGACAACAAGGGCGGCAAAGCCAGATTGATCGAGAGCTTCGACTTCGCTACTGTCCCCGCCTCGGCAAGGACTTTCCACGATCAATGCCTCTCCATTTCGGCAAGATTTTCGCCGCCATAGCGCTTCTCACGGTCGGGGCATTCATCGCGTGGCTGCTGTTCACGACTTTGTTTGCGACCGAGCAGGCCGAGCAGAAGATCGATAAGACCGGTGCGGCCGAAATCAACGTGCTTGTCGCCGCCTAGGCCGGCGCCGAACTGAACGCGGCGAGCCTGCCGATCAGATAGAGCGCGTCGGTTCTGAGCCCGCTCAAGCGGTCGAGCACAACGGCACATCCAACGAGCCAAAACAGCGTCGCGATGGCAACCGCGATGGCGCCGCCGAGCACGCCATAGAGCGGGGCGAGGACGAGACTGCTGAGCCCGAGCACGATCAGCGCGGCAACGGCGAGCGTTGCGTTCTCCTTCTGCGCGCCAATAACGGTAAGCAGCGGCACGCTCGGACCGAACAGAGCGCGAGCGAGCTGGCATCCCATGAGGATCACGAGCGGGAGCTTCGCGCTGGTGAACTCCGGGCCGAAGATCGCGAGCAGATACTCTCCCCATAATGCCGTCACCACGGTGGCGGCGAGCGTGATGGCCAAGGGGAAGGCAAGCGCGCGCAAGACCACGTCCCTGATCGAATCGTGGTCCTTCCGGGCGTGCGCCCGAGCGAGGTCGGGCACTACCACTTGATGGGCGACTTGCACGGCAAAGCCGACCAGCAAAGCAAGCTTCAAACAGAGGCCGATCGATGCGGTGTCGGCGCTCGACAGCAGCGGCGTGACCATGAGGATGGCGACGTCGGC
>DATHCZ010000032.1:0-4796 GCA_035319265.1 Methyloceanibacter sp.
CTGCCGTTTCGCGAGGCCTTCGCGTGCAAGGTCGGTACGCCGATGGCCCCGGCCAAGATCAACCGCGTCTGGTAGAGAAACGCCTTGGCCTTGGACGGCATTCCGGCCACGGGACAACGTCCCTACCTTGAAAGCTTTGCAGCTTCGGTGCTAGCAAGGGGCAGATTTCCGCCTTCAACCGTCATCCTAGAAGCCCGAGGACCTAGCCGCATGAGCGTTCAGTCCAAGATTGCGCCTGAAGGAGCCAAGACCAAAAATCCGAAAGTGCTGGCGTTCGTCGAGGAGGCGAAAGCGCTGTTCAAGCCCGAAGCGGTCGTGTGGTGCGACGGCTCGCATACGGAGTATCAGCATCTCCTGAAATCGCTGGTCGATGGCGGCACGGCCATGTGGCTCAATCCCGAGAAGCGGCCGAACTCGATCCTGGTGCGGTCGGACCCCGCCGACGTCGCACGCGTCGAGGACCAGACCTATATCTGCTCGAAGTCGAAGGACGACGCCGGCCCGACCAACAATTGGTTCGACCCGGCCGAGATGAAGGCGACGCTGACCAAGCTCTATGACGGCGCCATGGCCGGGCGCACCATGTATGTGGTGCCCTATTCGATGGGCCCGATCGGCTCGCCCATCTCAGGCATCGGCGTGATGGTCACCGACAGTGCCTATGCCGTCGCCAACATGCACATCATGACCCGCGTCGGCGATGCCGTGTGGAAGGCGCTCGGCAACTCGGAAGATTTCGTGCGCGGCATGCACACCGTCGGCTATCCGCTGCCGACGCCGACCACCGCCGACGTGCCGTGGCCCTGCAACAAGACTAAGTACATCTCCCACTTCCCCGCGACGCGCGAGATCTGGTCCTACGGCTCGGGCTATGGCGGCAACGCGCTGCTCGGCAAGAAATGCCATGCCCTTCGCATCGCCAGCGTGAAGGCGCGCGACGAGGGCTGGATGGCCGAGCACATGCTCATCCTCAAGCTCACCAATCCGGAAGGAAAGTCGAAATACATGGCGGCGGCCTTCCCGAGCGCTTGTGGCAAGACCAACCTCGCCATGCTGATGCCGACCATTCCCGGCTGGAAAGCCGAGACCATCGGCGACGACATTTGCTGGATGAAATTCGGCGCCGACGGCAGACTCTATGCCATCAATCCCGAGACCGGCTTCTTCGGCGTGGCGCCCGGCACCTCGACCGAATCGAACTTCAACGCCATGGAGACGCTCTACGCCAACTGCATCTATTCCAACGTCGCGCTGACCGATGACGGGGATGTGTGGTGGGAGCAGATGAGCACGCCGCCCGAGCACACCACGGACTGGATGCGCCGCTCATGGACGCCGAAGGCGGGGCGTCCTGCCGCTCATCCGAATGCGCGCTTCACCGCGCCGGCGAAGCAGTGCCCGGTGATCGCGCCGGAATGGGAAGACCCCAAGGGTGTGCCGATCGATGCCATCCTGTTCGGCGGCCGCCGCGCCACCGTGGTGCCCCTCGTCGTCGAGGCGATGAACTGGCTGCACGGCACCTTCCTCGGCTCGATTATGGCCTCCGAGAAAACGGCCGCCGCCGCCGGCAAGATCGGCGATCTTCGCCGCGACCCGATGGCGATGCTGCCCTTCTGCGGCTACCACATGGGCGACTATTTCGCGCATTGGCTGAAGATGGGCGACAAGGGCGGCGGCAAGATGCCGAAGATCTTCTACGTCAACTGGTTCCGCAAGAACGGCGCCGGCAAATTCATGTGGCCGGGCTATGGGGACAACTCGCGCGTGCTGAAATGGATTTTCGAGCGCTGCGACGGCACGGCGAAAGCGGTCGACACCGCGATTGGCAAACTCCCGGCCGACGGCTCGCTCGATGTCAGCGGGCTGAAGATCGCCCCCGGTGACCTCAAGGAGCTGACCAGCGTGGACAAGGATGGCTGGAAAACCGAGCTGCCGCTGATCAAGGAGCATTTCGCGACCTTCGGCTCGAAGCTCCCGAAGGCGCTCAGCGAGGAGCTCTCCGCTCTGGAAAAGCGCCTGGGTTAGTTCATCCTGAAGCGAAGGGTTCCCGCTTCCCCCTTGTGGCGGAGGGGGGGTGAATCGTTCAGCGAGTCTTTGCGTTCGACCCCCCTCCCTATCGCCCCCCACAAGGGGGGAGGGGAGAGCAAGAGGCATTCGTTGAGCCCAAAGTCTTGCCGCTCACCTTGCTTCGCCTTAAGCCACGCGCATGGCAAAAGGGAAAGGCGTTGTCGCCGCGGGACACGAGCTGACCGCCCGGGCGGCCGCGGAAATTCTCGAAGACGGCGGCAATGCCTTCGATGCCGCTCTCGCCGGCGTCTTCATGACCTTCGTCGCCGAAGCCGTGTTCTCCTCGCCCGGCGGCGGCGGCTTTTTCATGGCGCGACGCGCTGGCAACGACGACGCGAGCCTGCTCGACTTCTTCGCCGAGACGCCGCTGAAGCGCCGCCCCGCAAGCGAGGTCGAGTTCTTTCCCATCCATGCCGATTTCGGTCCTGCCAAGCAGGAGTTCCATATCGGACCGGGATCGAGCGCGACGCCCGGCGTCGTGCCTGGGCTCTTCGCCATGCACGAGGCGCTCTGCAGGCTGCCGATGAAGCGCCTGGTCGAGCCCGCAGTGCGCGCGGCACGCCAAGGATTTCCCCTTACTGAGTTCCAGGCCTATCTCTTCACCGTCATCGCCCCGATCCTGACCGCGAGCGAAGGCGTCGTGAGCATCTTCGCGCCTGACGGCAAGCCGATGATAGCGGGGACGACCTTCCGCAACGAGGAGCTGGCCGAAACGCTCGAATGGCTCGCCGAAGACGGCGCACGGCTCTTCGTCGATGGCGACGTCGGCAAGGCCATCGTCGCGCAATCGCGCGACCAGGGCGGCTATCTCACCCATGACGATCTTGCGCGCTATCGTGTCGAGTGGCGTGAGCCGCTCTACTGGCGGCACGGTGACGCCATCGTCGCCCTCAATCCGCCGCCGGCCGCGAGCGGCGCTCTGATCGCCTTCGGCCTTGGCTTTATCGCAACGCTGGCCGAGCACGGCCGTACACTCGATGCGATCGCGCTGCGTGTCGGGATGGAAGCCACCAACGAAGCCCGCGCGCGTCATGGCGAGACCCTCGCGTCGCGGCTGGCGGGCGGGCATCTCGCCACGGAGCTAGAGCAGGCCGCGCGCCATCCCGCGGGCTATCGCGGAACGACCCATGTAAGCGTCATCGACGCGGATGGGAACGCCGCCGCCATCAGTCTCTCGAACGGCGAGGGCAACGGCTTCATCGTCGGCAGATTCGGCTTCATGCTGAACAACATGCTTGGCGAGGAGGACCTCGCGGCTGATGGGCTCGGCGCTTGGCGCGAAGGCGTCCGCCTCTCATCGATGATGGCGCCGACCGTCATCTTGCAGGAGGACGGCACCGTCACCGCGCTCGGCACCGGCGGCTCGAACCGCATCAGGAGCGCGATCCTCCAGGTCGCTGTCAATCTGCTCGATCGCGGCATGAGCCTCGAAACAGCGGTCGAGGCCCCGCGGCTTCATGTCGAGCGCGACGGCAAGACGAGCTTCGAGCCGGGCTTTACCGAGCGCGAGGAGCGCGCGCTCTTAGGTCTAGGCGAACGAGCGCATGCCTGGCCTGAGCGGAACCTATTCTTTGGCGGCGTTCATGCCGCGCGGCGTCACCCCAAGGGTGACGTGGAAGCCGCCGGCGATCCGCGCCGCCAGGGCGTCGCGCTCATCGTTTGATTGCCGCGGCCCACGTCGCAAAACGTCAATTGGGTGTCGCTCATTGACAAATGGGTTCGGACACCCGGACGCAAGATAAGCTTGTTTCCTGAGACTTTGGGGGATGCGCCATGCAGAACGCCATCGCCATACGCCATGTCGCCTTCGAGGACGCCGGCACACTGGAAGGCGTGCTCGCCGATCGCGGCATCGCGCTCACCTATCTCGAAGCCGGCGTCGACGATCTCGGCCCCGCTAAGGACGCCGACCTCCTCGTCGTGCTCGGCGGCCCGATCGGCATCTACGAAATTGACCGCTATCCCTTCATCAAGGGCGAGCTCGCCACCATCGAGGCGGCGGTGAAGAAGAAAGTGCCGGTGATCGGCATCTGTCTCGGCTGCCAGGCGCTTGCCGCCGTGCTCGCCGCCCGCGTCTATCCCGGCAAGCAGAAGGAGCTCGGTTGGGACGAGATGACCCTGACGAAGGAAGGCAAGGCCTCGCCGCTCGGCGCGATCGAGGGTGTGCCCGTGCTGAACTGGCATGGCGACACCTTCGACCTGCCGCAAGGGGCGACGAGACTCGCCTCGACCGCGATCACGCCGAACCAGGCTTTCACCTACGGTCCCAACGTGCTCGCGCTCCAGTTCCACGTCGAGCTGCCGCAGCGGGACCTCGAGAAATGGCTGATCGGCCACACGCTCGAGCTGTCGAACTCAAAGGTCGATCTCGCAAGGATGCGTGCCGAGACCGCGCGCTATGCGCCCGCCGCCAACGAAGCGAGCCGCAAGCTGTTCAATGAGTGGCTCGACGCTGCGAACGCTTCTTAGTCGTGAGACGGCTGCTCGGTGCGTTGCCGCTTGATCTCGACCGTCTGTCCGGGCTTGGTGGGCAGCTCGGTGATGACCGCCTTGTTCACCACCTCGCCGCGGCCGTTCCACCACGTCGTGGTGTAGCTGTCGCCCTTTTTGACGAGATGCGTCCACACCATCTCGCCGGGGTAGTAGAACACGCTCCACGGACCGAGCAGCCCCTTGGGAACATCCTCGAAAGTGATGGTGACCTCGGCTCCCTTCGCCACATCGCCCTT
>DATHCZ010000033.1:0-4382 GCA_035319265.1 Methyloceanibacter sp.
AGCCGCGGGATGATGGGTTTCATCACAGCCCCCAAGAAAATGCGCCTCAACGGGCCGGCCGGCCGCGCATGAAAGAGGCGTGCCAATGCCGGCAGCACCAAAGCCGCTAGTACTTCGCGCTAGCGGATCAGTGCGTTGGAAAAATCAGGCAGACTGGGAAGGGGGCGCGCGGCTTTGCGCCGACTGCACCACGGCATCGCCGAGATGGTCGTCGGTGCCGAAGGCATGCTTGCCGCTTATTTGCGGCGGCAGGACAGGCGCAATTGATGTGCCGGCCAAAGCGAATTGCAGCGCGGCGAAGCCGTTGCAGATCGGGCAGTGGGTTTGTTTCGCGGGCTGCGCGGGCTTCGCTGGATCGCCCGGAGCTTCCGTATGGCAAATCGGTACCGTGCTCGTTGCGAAGCCCGCTTGCGCGAGCAGCAACGAGGTCTGCGAGACGGTATGCCAGGGGAACAGCATGGCGTAGAACGTCATGCCGATCAGGGCAGAGATCGCCGCAGGTCTCCGCCGCCCATGAAGTTCCGCCAAGCCCATATGACGACCGTAGACACACCGTGGTCCAGCATCAAGGCCCAGTGCGCCGCATCATCGGACGACCGGTTAGGGCCGAGCGGGCGGCGAGGCAAGCTCGCGACCCATCACAAAATGCGTTACCGAGCTCCGAGGCTCAGGTTTTTCAGGCGTTTTGGTGGAGACGTTATTCGCTCGAGCTTCGCCGATAGATGTCGTCGTACCTGACGATATCGTCCTCGTTGAGATAGGCGCCGGACTGAACCTCGATGAGGAAAGCCGGGATCTTTCCTGGATTGGCGAGGCGATGCTTCGCGCCGATCGGGATATAGGTCGATTGGTTCTCGCTCAGCATCGAGACTTGCTCGCCGCGCGTCACTTCGACGGTGCCGGTCACCACCACCCAATGCTCAGAGCGGTGATGGTGGCTTTGCAGCGAGAGCTTGCCGCCGGGCCTCACCATGATGCACTTGACCTGATAACGGTCGCCGCGATTGAGGCTCTGATACCAGCCCCAGGGGCGGTAGACGCGATTATGCTGGAGCGCAAGCTCGCCGCCATTGCTCTTGAGATAGTCGACCACCCGCTTGATCGCCTCGGCGTGGTCCTTGGAGGCGACCAGCACGGCGTCGTCCATCGCCACCACCACGAGATTCTCGACGCCGACCAGAGCGACGCAAGCATGATCGCTGTAAGCGAGACTGTCGCTTGTATCCTCGAGGATGACCTCGCCCTCGCCCTGAACCGCGTTGCCTTGCGCGTCCTTCTCCATGAAGTTCCACAGCGCGGACCACGAGCCGACATCGTTCCACGCCGTCTTGAGCGGCACGCAGCGCATCACGTTGCCCGCCTTCTCGGCGACGGCGTAGTCGAGCGAGATCGACGGCGCCTGGCAATAGGCGCTGCCGAGAACGCGGAAATTGAGATCCTCGGTCGCGCCCTCGAGCGCCTTGCGGCAGGCCTCGACGATCTCGGGCGCATGCCGGGCGAGGAGGTCGAGCATGGTCCTTGCCTTGAACAGGAAGATGCCCGCGTTCCAGTAGAAGCCGCCTGCGTCGAGATATTGCTCGGCGGTCTCGGCATTAGGCTTCTCGACGAAGCGCTTGACCTCGAGATCGATGCGGTTGCCGGCCTCCGTCTCGATATAGCCATAACCGGTATGCGGGCAGTCGGGCTCGACCCCGAACACGACCAGGCTGCCCGCTTCGGCGGCCTCGATGCCGCTCGCGACAGCACGGGCGAAACCTGCCTTGTCGCCGATCATGTGATCGGATGGAGCGAGCAGCACGAGCGCGTCCTCGCCCTTGTCGGCGGCGATTAGGGCCGCGATGCAGGCCGCGGGCGCCGTGTTGCGGCCCTCCGGCTCGATCACGATCTTGGCCGCGGACGCGCCGATCTCCTCGAGTTGGTCGGCCACCAGAAAGCGGTGGCGGTGATTGGACAGCACGTAGAGATCGGCGAACAGCGGCCCGCTCAGTCTCTGGCAGGTCTGCTGAAACAGCGTGTCGGGGCCCGTCAGCCTATGGAACTGCTTTGGATAGGCCTCGCGCGACAGGGGCCAGAGCCGCGTGCCGGCCCCGCCGCACAAGATAAATGGCAAGATTTGAGGCATCGCCTGTCATCGCACTGGTTGGCCCCCCGAGAGCTTTCCTTAGCACGGCGGCTTCGGCGCCCCAAAGCCATCTTCCCGATGCGGTGAATCGAGCGGCGGAATCCTCAAAAAGGTTTGAATTCGACCTTGATGATTTCGTACGACTTGCCGCCGCCGGGTGTCGATACCTCGACGATGTCCTTCTTGCGTTTACCGAGCAGGGCGCGCGCGATGGGCGAGGTGATCGAGATCTTGCCCTGCTTCACGTCGGCCTCGACCTCGCCGACGATGCGGTATTTCACCTTCTCGTCCGTGTCCTCATCCACCAGCGTTACGGTCGCACCGAACATGACCTGGTCGCCTTTGAGCTTGGACACGTCGATGATGTCGGCGCGCGACAGTTTGTCCTCGAGGTCGGCCATACGTGCCTCGGTGATGCCCTGCTGCTCCTTGGCGGCGTGATACTCGGCATTCTCCGAGAGGTCGCCATGCGTACGCGCGTCGGCGATCAATTTGATGATCCGCGGGCGCTCGACAGTCTTGAGGTGCTTGATCTCAGCCTCAAGCGCTGCGTAGCCCTGTGCGGTCATCGGCACCTTGTCCATGTCCGTATAAGCTCCTTGGGGCTCCCGGACTACTGTCCAGGAATTGCCCGGTCCAAGTCAAGAATCTGTTGATTTTGCCCGCTTGGCTAAGCGGTCTCGGCGAGATCGCGAGGCGACCCGCCGACGTAGCTCTGCAGGGGGGCGACCGTGAGACCACCCGCCCTGAGCGCCCTGATAGCCTTGGTGACCGCCAGCGCGCCGGCGAGCGTTGTATAATAAGGGATATGGTGGAGCAAGGCCGACCGGCGGATGGAGGAGGAGTCGGCGAGCGCCTTTGCCCCCTCGGTGGTGTTGAACACGATATCGACCTCGCCGTTGGTGATGGCGTCGACGATATGCGGGCGCCCTTCGAGCACCTTGTTAACCCTCTCGCTCGGGATGCCGTAGCCGTCGAGATGACGCTTGGTTCCGCGCGTGGCGATGACGCGGAAGCCCATCTCGGCGAGCTCTCTCACCGGCGCCACCACCTTCTCCTTGTCGCTGTCTTTGACCGAGACGAATACCGTGCCTGAGAGGGGAAGCTTGGCGCCCCCGCCGAGCTGGCTCTTGGCAAAGGCGATGGCGTAGTCGCGGTCGATGCCCATGACCTCTCCGGTCGAGCGCATCTCGGGGCCGAGCACCGGATCGACGCCCGGGAAGCGGGCGAAGGGAAACACCGCCTCCTTGACCGCGATATGGTCGAGCTTTGGCCGCTTCAGCGCGAAGGAGGCTAGCGTTCTGCCGGCCATGACCTCTGCCGCGATGCCGGCGATCGGCAGTCCCACTACCTTGGCGACGAACGGCACGGTACGCGAGGCGCGCGGGTTGACCTCGAGGATGTAGATATCGTCGTTCTGGATGGCGAACTGCACGTTCATCAGCCCGACCACATTGAGCGCGCGCGCAAGCTCGACCGCTTGCCGCTCCATGTCGGCGACGATCTCCTCTCTCAGAGAGTGCGGCGGCAGCGAGCAGGCCGAGTCGCCGGAATGCACGCCGGCCTCCTCGATATGCTCCATCACGCCGCAGATGAACACCTCGCCGGTCCCATCGCCGATCGCATCGACATCGACCTCGATCGCGTCGCGCAGATAGCGGTCGAGCAGGACCGGGCTCTTGCCCGACACCACCACCGCTTCGGCGATGTAACGGGCGAGCTGCGCCTCGTCGTGCACGATCTCCATCGCCCGCCCGCCGAGCACATAAGAAGGGCGGATCATGAGCGGGAAGCCGAGCTTGGCCGCTATCGCCTTGGCCGCGTCGGCCGAGCGGGCGACGCCGCTTTGCGGTTGGCGCAGGCCAAGACGTTCGATCAGCGCCTTGAAGCGATCGCGGTCCTCGGCGAGGTCGATCGCGTCCGGCGACGTGCCCAGGATCGGCACCTTCGCGTTCTCCAGCGCCTGGGCGAGCTTGAGCGGCGTCTGGCCGCCGAACTGCACGATCACGCCCTTGACCTTGCCGTTGGTCGACTCGGTACGCACGATTTCGAGCACGTCCTCTTCCGTCAGCGGCTCGAAATAGAGCCGGTCCGACGTGTCGTAATCGGTCGAGACCGTCTCCGGATTGCAATTGACCATGATGGTCTCGTAGCCGGCCGCCGACAGCGCGAAGGCCGCGTGGCAGCAGCAATAGTCGAACTCGATGCCCTGGCCGATGCGATTGGGCCCGCCGCCGAGGATGACGATCTTCTCCTTGTC
>DATHCZ010000034.1:0-3008 GCA_035319265.1 Methyloceanibacter sp.
AGACGCATGAAGATGCCAACTCCAAGGATACTGAACGAACGCGCCGCTACTCCTTCGGCAAGACCGAAGGCCCGATCACGAGAGGCCGCCAAATATCCCTCAAGGGGCCGGTAAGGCACGCATACACGTGCCCTAGAGGCAGCAGGCACGGGATGACCCGAAATACCTGCAGGACCCGCGCGGCCGTCCACTCTCCCGCTCAAGACCCCTACATTTTAATGGTCAAACCGCCCCCGGCCTATCATTTTATATGTGCAATGAGGGCGCGGGGCGCGGCCAAAATCCTCGGGGCGGCGCTAAGGGTGTATGCTGGGGTCGTGAACCGGGCGCAATACCGCCAAATATCTAAGTCATGTTGCGCTTGGGCAACCATCGTCTGATTGTCAACGTTTAGAGCTCGACACAATTTCTGAGTGATCCGAATGACCCCAACCGCCCTCATGTTCGTGGTGTGTCAGGCCATCTCTAATCAGGGCCCGTTGGACGTGAACGGCTACCCCGTCGACGGCATTAAACTTGACGAGGCGACCTGCCGCAACGAGGTCGTCCAGATGTTCGATCCGAACGATGACGGCACCGGCGCTCCCACGCCCAATTTCGCCGACCCTTACGTCTGCTCGCGCGCGAGCATGATGGAGACGCCGCATTGGGAGTCGGAGCATCCGGGCTGGTACGTGAAGAAAGTGAAGTGCCCGCATCCTGACGGCACCTTCCCCGGCGACACGAACGTCTAGGGCGCGCGGCACTAGCGAATTCGCCCCGCTAGTAGCTTCCCCCCGTGTCGGAGGTGCCGGCGCCCAGCACGCGATCGAAGTCTCGCCGCTTTTGATATTGCACCGCGCTTCTCTCAGCTCGCGCCTGCGCGAGCTCCTTGCGGCAGTCGTCATACGGCTTGGTTCCGGGCGCGCCCTTGGGGCGGCAAGCGGCATCGTCGGCACTCGCCGCCTCTGTCTCCTCGGCGACCTGCTTGGCGCGGATCTGCTCACGATCGGCGCAGCCGGCCGTGCCCAACAACGGCAGGAGAAGGACAGCGATCAGAATGGCTTTGGGCATGATGCGTAAGTCCCGCATAATCATGGCGGCGACATGGTCAGGGTCTCGAACCTGCCTTGAGACCGCCCAGTCTGCTACTTAAGTCTTTGTTCGAAAAGCCCCGCCCACCGCCTCCCCAGCATGGAGCACATCTCAGTGACAAAGGCTTGCCGCCGCATCGCATACGTCTTGGGTCTCTCGGCCTGCCTCCTCACGCTCGCCTGGCTTGCGCCCGCCCCTGCCGATGATGCCGCGCCGGCGGTCGCGACGGAAGCAAGCGGGGCAAGCGCGTCCGCAAATCAGCAGCCTCAGAGCGATGTGAAGTCGGACCACGCGGCGGCGCCCGATCTCCTGCCGCCCACCTCGGTCACGCATCACACGATTAGCCTCTCCGGAGAGACGATCCATTACGCCGCGACGGCCGGTACCCTTCCAGTGCGCGATCAACAGGGCAAAGCGATCGCGTCCATCTTCTATGTCGCCTACGCGCGCGAACCGGGCGACGCCAAGCGGCCGATCACCTTCGTGTTCAACGGCGGCCCGGGGGCAGCTTCGGCCTATCTTCACCTCGGCGCCCTCGGGCCAAAGACGATCGAGGTCTCTGCCAAGGGCGAGGTGCTCGGTCCCCCTCCCCACCTGATCGACAATGATTCGAGCTGGCTCGATTTTACCGATCTCGTCTTTGTCGATCCCGTCGGCACGGGCTACAGCCGCGCCGCCGACGGCAAGGATGAGCACGACTTTTTTGGCATCGAGCACGACACCGAATATCTCGCCGATTTCATCCGTACCTATCTCATCGATAACGGGCGCATGGTCTCGCCGGTATTCCTGACCGGCGAGAGCTATGGCGGCTTCCGCGCCGCGACCATAACGCGCGACCTGCAAAAGAAGGGAGGCGCCTCGCCGAGCGGGCTCGTTCTCATCTCGCCGGCGCTCGAATTCGCGCTTCTGAACGGTGAGGACTACGACCCGCTCTCCTGGGCGCTCTTGCTCCCGTCATATGCGGCCGTCAATCTCGAGAGCAAGGGGGTTGGCGGGCGCGAGGCGCTCGCCGCCGCTCTCAAGGGCGCCGAGCGCTATGCGCTGACCGATTATCTCGTCGATCTCGCGGCTGGCGCGGAGCAAGGCGGCAAACTCGCGAGCGGCAAGGTGGCGGAGCTGACCGGGCTTCCGGCGGACGTGGTCGAGCGGGATTTGGCGCGTATCGAGCCGAATCTCTTCATCAAGGAGTTCAACCGCTCCCACGGCCAGGTGCTGAGCCGTTATGATGGGAGCGTCGGCGGCCCCGATCCGAATCCTGCAAGCTCTTGGCCGCGCGGGCCCGACCCTGTTCTCGACTCGACCGTTCCCCTATGGACGGCGGCTTTCATCCAATACGCGCAAGACGAACTTGGCTACAAGACGGACGCCACCTATCACCTGCTCAATCGCGACGTGCGGTCGAAATGGGATTTCGGTACGAGCCCGACGCATCAGGGCTATGCCGGGGTGATCAACGACATCCAGGATGCCCGCGCCGCCAATCGCTCGCTCGGCGTTCTCATCGCCGCCGGCTACACCGATTTGATCACGCCCTATCTCGCGCCGTCTTATCTCGTGAACCAGTTGCCGCCGCTTCAAGGCGCGATGCCAATCAGCGTCGAGGATTATGCCGGCGGCCACATGCTCTATCTTCGCCCGGACTCGCGCCGCGCTCTCAAACAAGACGCCGAGGCGATGTATGAGAAGGTCCTGAAGTCCCAGCCCCAGGGCTAAGGATTGCGCCGCCCGGGATGGACCCTCCATCACGATGAGCTAAGATGAGCGAATCGGGCGCAATCGACGAAGGGAACCGCGATGTCGATGAGAAGCGTGACCTTGGCTTCGCTCCTGCTCTTGGCCGCGATCTCGCCGTGCGCCGCGGAAGACCAGGCTGCGACGCCTCCCGCTCAGGCAGACGAGCCGCAATGGAGCGAGTTCCAATCGCCAGAGCG
>DATHCZ010000035.1:0-2798 GCA_035319265.1 Methyloceanibacter sp.
TGTTTGCTTAAGGTCCGCAGGTCAGATGATTGAAAAGGTTCAAGAAAGAGAGCGAGCCGCGGCCGACGATGAGCCGGCCGAGATCAAGGCTTGCGTCGGCGCGACCGGCGGCGAGGACGGAGCATCCGCGGCCGTCGAGGCGCCCAAGGCCGAGACGCCGAAGGGCGACGGCTCCGCGATTCCTCCGGCGGAGCTCGAGCGCCTACGCGACGACCTCATCGCCGCGCTCAAGACCGTGTTCGATCCCGAGATCCCCGTCGATATCTACGAACTCGGCTTGATCTATCGCCTCGACGTCGATGACGACCGCAATATCGAGGTGGACATGACGCTGACCGCTCCCGGCTGCCCGGTCGCCGGCGACATGCCGGGCTGGGTCGAGAACGCTGTCTCCGCGGTGCCGGGTGTCGGCCAGGTAAAGGTGAATCTCGTGTTCGACCCGCCTTGGGACATGAGCCGCATGTCGGACGAGGCGCGCCTTGCTCTCAACATGTTCTGAGCGCCCCTTGAACCGTTTCGCGATTTACCCCAACTTCACACCATGAGCATTCGACCCCGCCCGCAAGTGATGCGCCTGACCGATGCCGCCGCCGAGCGCCTCAAGGCGCTCTCTGCCGCCTCCGGCAAGAAGAGCGCAGGCGTCCGCATCGGCGTGAAGAATGGCGGCTGCGCCGGCATGGAATACACCATGCAATATGCCGAAACGCCTGGACCGCATGACGAGCTGATCGAGGACAAGGGCGTCAAGCTCTTGATCGACCCGACCGCGGTCCTCTTCCTGCTCGGCACCGAGATGGATTACCGCACCGACAAGATGCGCTCTGGCTTCGTGTTCAATAATCCGAACCAGACGAGTGCCTGCGGTTGCGGCGAGTCGGTGACGCTCAAGCCTGCAAGCGAAGCGTCCGGCACCGAAGCGCCAGAACAGGCCTCCTAGTCTCTCTCACCCCAACGATCAAACGTCGTCATGGCCGGGCTTGTCCACGCCATCCGCGATTGTCTTGTGTCCTACGCGCGGAGCAACGCGTGGATGCTCGGCACAAGGCCGGTCATGACGAACTTCGATTGGAGGAAAGAGGGGCCCGCTAGGTCACCCGCACCGGGCGCATCATGAAGGCAGGCACGTGATCGCCCATGCCTTGCTGCTTGGGCCGTGGCGGCTGTGGTTGCGTCTTGATCGCCGCGCGTTCAGGTGCGGGGCGCTCCGAGGACGCCGCCGCTTGCGCGCCGTGGGTTGGCTTGCGCTCCCCATGGTGCTGGTTATGCTGGTCGCGCCTTGGGTCTTCCTGTTTTTGCTCCTTCCCTCTTGGATGCTCGGTCCGCCGCTCCTCACCCCTCAAGTCAGGGGCCTGGGTCCCATGTCGATGGGCTTGATCGCTGTGGGCTGAAGGCTTGCCCTTGTTCCGTCTTGGGCGACCGCCACGCCGATGCCGCCCATTCGATCGCGTTTCTGAGCCTTCGCTTGCTTCGGCGGGCGCCGTCGCGCCGTCGATCCACGGGATCTCTTGGCGAAGCAGCTTCTCGATGGCCTTGAGGGCCTTGATGTCCTTCGGCGTCACCAGCATGGCGGCGTAGCCTTCGCGTCCGGCGCGGCCGGTGCGGCCGATGCGGTGGACATAGTCCTCGGGGTGGATCGGCACGTCGTAATTGAAGATATGGCTCACATCGGGGATATCGAGCCCGCGCGCCGCCACGTCGCTCGCGGCGAGGAAGGCGATCTGGCCGTTGCGGAAAGCATCCAGCGTCGCCATGCGCTGACGCTGGTCCAAATCGCCATGCAGCGCGCCGACGCTGAAGCCGTGGCGCTGAAGTGAACGGTAGAGGATGCCGACGTCCTTCTTGCGGTTGCAGAAGATAATGGCGTTCTTTACGTCGACTTCACGCATCAGCGCGCGGAGCGCCTCGCGCTTGGCTGCCGGATCGTCGGAAGCCTTCTTGAGGCGCTGCACGATGGTCGCGGCTGCTGTGGCTCGTGGCGCTACCTCGACGCACTCGGGATGCTGGAGGAATTTGTCGGCGAGTCGTTGGATTTCGGGCGGCATGGTTGCCGAGAAGAACAGCGTCTGCCGCGTGAAGGGGAGGAGCTTGCAGATACGCTCGATGTCGGGAATGAAGCCCATGTCGAGCATGCGGTCGGCTTCGTCGACCACCAGAATCTCGATGCCGTTGAGAAGCAGCTTGCCGCGCTCGAAATGATCGAGCAGCCGGCCTGGTGTCGCGATCACCACATCGGCGCCCCGATCAAGCTTGCGGTCTTGATCCTCATAGGACACACCGCCGATCAGGAGCGCCACGGTCAGCTTGTGGTTCTTGCCGAGCGTCTCGAAATGCTCGGCCACTTGGGCGGCGAGCTCGCGCGTCGGCTCGAGGATCAAGGATCGCGGCATGCGCGCCCGCGCGCGTCCGCGTTCGAGCCGCGTCAGCATGGGCAGCACGAAGGACGCGGTCTTTCCGGTCCCGGTCTGTGCGATGCCGAGCACGTCGCGACCGGCGACGGCATGCGGAATGGCGTGATTTTGGATTGGGGTCGGGGTTTCGAAACCCGCCGCGGTGACGGCGGATAAGACTTTAGGGCTCAGGCCAAGATGTGAAAAGCTCATGCGTTGGCAAAAATACCGCGAGAGGTTAGCGTCTCGCGCATCTTCTTTCTTTAGGCACAATAACTTGCTGCAACGATTCGCGAGCCTTGCGCAAGACCACTGAGGCATTGCGGCCATTGGCCCGCAATCTTCTCCACTCAAATAGGCGGCTAGGCCCATCGGCGCAAGGGCAAAAGGAAGCCAGCGCGGCAAAAATGC
>DATHCZ010000036.1:0-10442 GCA_035319265.1 Methyloceanibacter sp.
CACGCTGTACCCGCGCCCGCAGCCCAGGTTGTAGACGCGGCAGCCGGCCCGCTCGCCCAGTTTGGGAAGCGCCGCGACGTGGCCGCGCGCCAGGTCCACGACGTGGATGTAGTCGCGGATGCAGGTGCCGTCGGGTGTCGGGTAGTCGGTGCCGAAGACGTCCATCTTGGCGCGCTTGCCCAGGGCGGTCTCGACCGCGACCTTGATGAGGTGCGTGGCGCCTTTGGTCGATTGTCCGATGCGCAGCAGGTGATCGGCGCCCGCCACGTTGAAATACCGCAAGATCACGTAGTCGAGGCCGTGCGCCGCTCCGGCGTCACGCAGCATGATCTCGGTCATCAGTTTTGAAGAGCCGTAAGGCGACATTGGCGCCACCGGATCATCCTCGCCGATCGGCACCCTGGCGGGATTGCCGTAGACGGCCGCGGTCGAGGAGAAGATGAAATGCGGGACGTTGGTCTCGACCGCGACCGCGAGCAGAGAGCGCGACTTGCACGTGTTGTTGAGATAATAGCCGAGCGGGTCGGCAATAGATTCGGGGACCACGATCGATCCGGCAAAACGGATGATGGCGTCGATCGGATTGCGGCGGAGCAGCCGGCGCACGAGGGCATGATCGCCGACATCACCCTCGATGAATTTGGCCTCGGCCGGTACCGCCCAGCGAAAGCCGGTCGACAGATTGTCGAGAACAAACACGTCCTCGCCGGCGTCGAGCAGCTCGAGCACCATATGGCTGCCGATGAAGCCAGCCCCACCCGTGACGAGCACACTCATTGATGATACCTGCGGCTCAGCCGTTGCATTTCGCCGCTTGTTATCGGAAAGAGGTTACTTCTAGCTTTGCGCTTGAGCCCCGAGCTTTCGCCGTCTTAACCCTAACGAGGACTGTAAATGGCGCTTCGCGTGCGCAAGGCTGTGTTCCCCGTCGCCGGATTAGGCACGCGCTTTCTTCCCGCCACTAAGGCGATGCCGAAAGAAATGCTGACGGTTGTCGATCGTCCGCTCATCCAGCATGTCGTGGACGAAGCGAAAGAAGCCGGGATCGAACACTTTATCTTCGTCACCGGCCGCAACAAGGGCGTGATCGAGGACCATTTCGACCGGCAGTTCGAGCTCGAGCAGGTTCTTGCCGCGCGCGGCAAGACAAGCGAGCTCAAGCGTCTCGACGAGGATCTGCCAGGCCCAGGCAACACGAGCTTCACCCGTCAGCAGGAGCCTCTCGGCCTCGGCCATGCAGTCTGGTGCGCGCGCGAGCTGGTCGGCAACGAACCCTTCGCTCTGCTTCTTCCCGACGTCTTGGTGCAGACCAAAGGCAAGGGCTGTCTTGCCCAAATGCTCGACGTCTACGCCACACGTGGAGGCAACATCATCGCGGTCGAGCCCGTGCCGCAAGACCAGGCGAAAAACTACGGCGTCGTGTCGATCGGCGAAGGCGACGGCCGCGTCTTCCCCATCGATGGCATGGTGGAGAAGCCGCAGCCGGGGACCGAGCCCTCCAACCTCACCATACTTGGCCGCTACATCCTCCAGCCCGACATTTTCGATATTTTGTCGGCGCAGGAAAAGGGAACCGGCGGCGAGATCCAGATCACCGACGCCATGATCGCGCTGCTCAAACGCCAGCCCTTCTACGCCCTGAAATATGAGGGCACGACGTTCGACTGCGGCTCCAAAATCGGCTTTCTTGCCGCCAATGTCGCTTATGCGCTTGCTCGGCCCGATCTCGCCGATGCGTTCAAAGCCGAAATCAAGAAACTGATCTGACTGAGACCAGATTGCTAGAGGTAATGCTCCTGCCATGACGGGATAATCGAATATTAATCATGAAATATATCTCTGCCGTAGCTATGTAACCAAACCAGATCGAGCAAATTTATGTCCTCGACTGAGTCTAGATAGCTGATCGAAACACTGAGTGGTTTGATTGACACTCTTAAGTCAGCCGCCCAGCGATATGACCATTTCGTAACTGTTTTCTGATGCTCTGGAAACGGGCAGCCCGGGGGTGATTGGTACTCGCGGCTATCGACGGATCCGAGCCAATGACTTTGACGTCCTGCGAAAACACCCTCACGCCTCCGCATCCAAGGGTGCTCGGTTGGTTCGGCACCAGCGCGCTCGCCATGGGCGGCAGCAACCAGATGATCTTCCTCTTCACGGCGCTGTTCGTCGGTCAGGGAGCAATTCTGGGGCAAGGCAGCGCCGCCGTCCCCCTTCTCGTCTTCGGCGTCCTTCTCGGCTGGGCGGCGGCACCCGCCTGGACCGAGCTCGTTCTTATGTGGCCAAATCGCGTGGGCGGCATCTCGGCCGCTTGCGCCGAAGCCTTCAGGCCCTATAACCCCGTTCTCTCTGCGCTGACCGGCACCTGCTACTGGTGGGGCTGGGTACCGACCTGCGGGCTGACCGCGCTGCTGTCTGCTTCCGCCATTCAACAGTGGTACTTCCCAAAGCTCCCGGTAGAAGCCGTCGCCATTACCATCGTCTGCCTGTTCAGCCTCGTGAATCTCTGCGGCATCAAATGGGTCGCGCGGCTGGCAATGCCGATCGCCACCGTTTCAGCCTCGCTCGCCTTCATCTCCGCGCTCGCACCGACCTTCGCCGGCGACGTCGATTGGCATCAGGCGTTCGACTATCACCTGACGACGCCGTTCGAGGGCTTCTTCGGCGAGCTGACCTCGGTGATGGCCGGTCTCTACCTGATTGGCTTCGCTGCACCGGCCTTCGAGGCGGCGGCCTGCCATGTGGGCGAGACGAAGAATCCCAACCGCAACGTCCCGCGCGCCATGCTCGCCTCGGCGGCGATGGCAGGCGTCTATTTCATCGTCCTGCCCGTCGTGTGGCTCGGCGTCCTCGGTCCCGAGGCATTAGGACTGGACCTGGCTACGATCCTCGGCCCCACTTTCGCTCCCCTGCTCGGGAGCGCCGGCAAGGCCGCGGCAATCTGGTTCATCATGCTGAACATGTTTCACGGTACGCTGCAGCCTCTGGCCGGCGCCGCGCGCACGCTTTCCCAACTTGCCGATGACGGTCTCCTCCCCCGATTTCTGTCACTTCGTTACAAGCCGACCGATTGTCCCTGGGCAGCGACTGCGCTGACCGCCGGCTCGGCCATCGTGTTCCTGATCGCCGGCGATCCCGTGTGGATGATCGCCGCTGCTAATTTCACCTACCTCATCGGCATCTGCATGCCGAACATCGCCGCGTGGCTGCTCCGGCGCGACATGCCGGACGCGGTGCGGCCCTACCGCGCGCCGCGTGGTACCATCACGCTCGGCGTGATCGTGGCCTCGATCTGGTTGGTCGCGGCCATTCTCGGTTTCCAGCAATTCGGCCTTCCGACCGTCGTGTTCGGCCTCGCTCTCGCTTATTCGGGGGCGGCGCTTTATGCCTGGCGCGTCATTGAGGACCGCATCAGCAAAGGCCTTCCCGCCATTGCCCAGACGCTCCACGTCAAGCTGACCGGCGCCATGGTGCTGGTGCTCATTCTCGACGGCGTCGCCTATCTTGCCGCTGTCAACACCATTTCGGCGGAGCACCATCCCGAGCTCGTGTCGGTGCTTGCCGACATCTTTACCGCAGTGGCGTTGCTCACCATCAGCGTCGGCCTCGTCTTACCGGGCATGATCACCTATTCGGCGACCGAAGTGAGCAAGGCGGCCAAGCGGCTGACCACCGGGACGTTGCAGCAGTTCACCAGCGCGATGGCCGCGCTCGGACACGGCGATCTCGACGCTGCCCATGCCTCGGTCAACATCGTGCCGGTCAAACCCAATTCGCGCGACGAGCTTGGCGAGATGGCGGAAAGCTTCAACGTGCTCCAGGATGAGGTGCGCAAGGCGGCCATCAGCCTCGGCGAGGCGCGCGACAAGATGCAGGTCGCGCGTGCCGAGCTCCTGGCACGCCATGCGCAGATTGACTTTCTTGCCCACCACGACGCTCTGACCAACCTCGCCAACCGTCCGGCGCTCAGCCTGCAACTCGCGCGCACTCTCGATCAGGCGAAGGCCACCGGTGAAGGTTTCGCCGTGCTCAGCGTCGATCTCGATCATTTCAAGGAGGCCAATGACGTGTTCGGTCACGTCATCGGCGACGAGCTCCTTTGCGCCATCGCCCGCAGGCTTGAACAAGCCATCGGCAACAGTTTTATCGCGCGCGTCGGCGGCGACGAGTTCATCATCATTTCGACCGGCGGGAAACAGCCGCAGACCGCGGCTCACCTCGCCGATCAAGTCCTCAAGTCGCTCGAGAAAGAGTTCGATGTGCGCGAGCAGAAGATTCCGATCGGGCTCAGCATTGGGGCGGCGATCTATCCGAGCGACGGAGTCGATACCGTGACGCTTCTCGCCAATGCCGACGCGGCACTCTATCGGGCCAAACTCGATGGGCGCCAGACGGTGCGGTTCTTCGATGCGGAGATGGACAAGCGGCTACGCCAAAGCTACGCGCTGCAGCACGATTTGCGCTCGGCCATCGCCCGCGGCGAACTCCTCCTGCATTACCAGCCTCAGGCTAAGATCGATGGGGAAGTTTTCGGCTTCGAGGCCCTGCTCCGCTGGCGGCACCCGAGTCACGGCTTCGTGCCTCCCACCACCTTCATCCCGCTCGCGGAGCAGAACGGCATGATTGGAGAGATCGGCGAATGGACGCTGCGCGAGGCCTGCCGCGAGGCAGCCTCGTGGAACGCGCCGATGCAGATCGGCATCAACCTGTCGCCCGCGCAATTTCGTTACGGCGATTTGGCCAGCCTCGTCCATTCCATCTTGCTCGAGACGGGACTTGCGCCCGGACGGCTCGAGCTCGAGATCACCGAAGGCGTGCTTATGGGCGATCCGCAGCGGGCTCTCTCGATCCTGCGCCGCCTCAAGCTCCTCGGTGTCAAGATTGCCATGGACGATTTCGGCACCGGCTACGCCTCGCTGTCCTCGTTGCAATCCTTCCCCTTCGACAAGGTCAAGATCGACCGCACTTTCGTCTCTGGCGTGGACCACAACGGTCAATCCGAGGCGATCGTACGCGCCGTCATCGGCCTCGGCAAAGCGCTCAACGTCCCCGTGATTGCCGAAGGCGTCGAGACCGAGGGCGAGCGCTTGCTGTTGAAGCGTGAAGGGTGCACGGAGATCCAAGGCTATCTCGTCGGCTATCCCCACCCGATCGATAGCTACGCTGACCTCACCTCCGGTACGGTGAGGCGACGCGCCATGGCGGGCTGAGCCTTCCCAGGCAAACTAGGCTAGTGACGAATTCTAAAACCGAGCCGCAGTTCGTTCTCGATGAAGTCGTTCGACGGAATAGTCGAGAAGAAGTCCGTATACTCGTAGCGCCCATAAACCGATGCATAGGGGTTGAAGTAGTACTCGGCCGTCAGCCCCGTCTTTAGACGTTGGTCGACGAGCGGGTCGTCAACATAGTCGGCAATTTCGTAGGAGAGGTGCGTGCCGAGCACGAGGTAGCGCCAGAACGCGTGCTGCAGCGATATGTCGTAATAATGGTCGATCGCGCCAAGCGAGTCGGTGAGCGAGGTGTCGTCGATCTCCGAGCGTGCGATGAACTCGAGTTTGGTGAGCGGCGAGGGCAACCAGATGAGATCGGCGTTGAGGAGCGGCCCTTCGACGGGAGACAATCGATCGTCGACCGATTGCTGCTGTCCCCACCCCGCGCTGATCTCTCCGGTCAGCCTGTTGGTGAAGTTGACGACGGTTCCGGCCAGTAGCGTCGTGCCCGAAGAGCCACGGCGGAAGCCCGCCGAGTTTACCGACTGCTTGTAATCGCGCTCGTTGACTGAGCCTTCGAAGAACACCGCGGTATCCGGTCTGAGCTCATAGCTGCTCCTAAGTCTGAGCTCGTCCTCGACATAGTCACGCACGTCTTGGAAGGGCACGAGAGCGTTGGCCGTCGGATCGAGAACAAGGACCGGAGCTTGGTCCCCGTAATTGTAGTCCGCGATCGTTCCGGTCAGTTTGAGCGTCAGGCGGTTGAAGGTGTGATCGGCGGAGGCGGTAATGTGCTGCTCTTGCAGATTGGTCTGCGGGCCGGCGATGTCGGTGAGACTCACCGAGTCGCGACCCACTTGCGTCTGCGATTTCTCGGTCTCGAGCTCAAGATGCGTGCGGCGTGTCACGTCGAGCCGGCCCCTGAGAAGGGCTTGGTAGATCTTATCGTCCTCGATGGAGAAGTCGTGGTACCAGCTTCGGTCGGCGGTGAACTGTGCCATGAAGAAGTTGCGTGCCCAATTCGATTCAAGTCTGACCTCGGGCGCGAATTCGAACGCGATGTCCTTATGCTCGTTGAAGTCGGTGTCGAGTACGTTGTCGGTTAGAATGGTGCCGATCTCGGCCCCGGTGAACAACAGGAAGCTTCCGAGCTTCATACCGATGGGAACATAAGGGTCGAGATCGTGCACCGGCGGCGCGAGGATGCGATGGCGCGAGGAATCGAGCTGGGTGCCTGGGATCTGTGTGATTGCTTCTCCCTGCTGCGTCGACAGGCCGATCTCGGGCACGACGGCGGGAGGCTGCATCTCTGCGCCGAACTCATCCGTGGGGGGCCCTTCGACCTGCTCATCACCGGACACTTGGTTGATGTCGTCACCCGTGCCACCGAGGGACGTTGTCGGCGTTTCTCCTGGAAGCCGCTGCAAAGGAGGGATCGCGCCGACAGGGAGGGGCTGGCCCGTGGGGGTGGAATCAGCCGAGCTGCCCGGAGTCACCGGGGCGCTCGGGGCCTGAGTTGCATCTTGCGGCGCGATGCTGCCGCGCAGAGACTGGCGGTCGCATATTGGGCCGCTGCCGGCGCGGAGGCGGCAAACAGCAGGGCTGCAGCGAGAGCGCCCGCTGCGCTTATCCAATGGCGACGCGGCAAGGACGCGATCCTCGATCGACACCGGGGCGCCGGGACGACCACCCCCCGCGTCCACTCGGCCGTTGATCAGGAAAGCCTAAGGGCGATAGAGTTAACGCGGCGTTTAGGGCCGTCCCGAAACGGGAACGTCTTGGGACTGACGGGGCGCTAAACCGTGCTAGTATGCGGCCTTGCGCAACAGGGGGAGGACGATCATGCCGGTCGGCCTGAAGCGGGATTTTCTACGGCGTGACGGTCATAGCGAGGCGATCGAATCGGCCACGCGAACACTCCAATTTGAGGCTGAAGGCCTGAGCGCGCTGAAAGCGGAGCTCGGCGCGGCGCTGCGCGACAGCTTCGACAAGGCGATTGGCATGATGCGGGCCTGCCATGGCCGCATCATCATCACCGGCATGGGCAAGAGTGGCCATGTCGGGCTCAAAGTGGCTGCCACCCTCTCCTCGACCGGCACCCCTGCCTTTTTCGTGCATCCGAGCGAAGCGAGCCACGGCGACCTCGGCATGATCACCAAACAGGACATGATCCTCGCCTTCTCCTGGTCCGGCGAGACGGTCGAACTCGGCAATATCGTCTCCTATTCACGCAGATTCGCCGTACCGCTGATCGCGGTCACGTCGAATCCGGACAGCACGCTCGGCACCAGCGCCGACCTGGTGCTTGCCCTGCCGCAAGCCAAGGAGGCCTGCCCACATGGGCTCGCGCCCACCACCTCGACCGTCATGCAGCTCGCGCTCGGCGACTGCCTCGCCATTGCGCTGCTCGAGAGCAAGGGCTTCACCGCGCGCGACTTCAAGGCCCTGCACCCTGGTGGCCAGCTCGGCGCGCGACTGAAATTCGTGAGCGATTTGATGCATAAGGGCGAACGCCTGCCGCTCGTTCATGATGACGGCATCATGTCCGATGCCATCGTGATCATGACCGAGAAGGCGCTTGGCTGCCTCGGGGTGGTCGACAGCGCTGGCCTGCTCAAAGGCATCATCACTGACGGTGACCTGCGCCGCCATATGGGCGACGGTCTGCTTGCCAAGCGCACGGGCGATATCATGACGCCGGCGCCCAAGACCGTGTCTCCTGACCTGCTGGCGAGCGCGGCACTCGAGCTGATCAACGCCTCGAGCATTACGACCCTGTTCGTGGTTGAGGACGGGCGCCCAATCGGCATCATCCATGTCCACGATCTGCTCCGCGCCGGCGTCGCTTAGGCCGGCTTAACCGGCGCGGTTGTTGATCCTCCGCCGCGGAAAGCGCCACCCTTCGGCCATGCGCGAGGCCCCATTCATCGCGGTCGGCGGCGGTCTCGCCGGCGCCGCCTTCGCCGTCGAGCTTGCCCGCAACGGTGCTCCTGTCCTCGTACTCGAGAGCACTCGCTCGCCCCACCACAAGGTTTGTGGCGAGTTCCTGAGCGAAGAGGCGCAAACCCTTCTGAGCTATCTCGGCATCGACGTGCACACGATGGGGGCGAGCTCCATGGGCACGTTCAGGTTGGCCTCAGGCACGAATTATGCCGAGGCGCCGCTACCTTTCCGCGCCGCCGGATTCTCGCGCCATCGTCTCGATCAGGCTTTGTTGGATAAGGCGGCAGAGTCCGGCGCCGAAGCGAAGCGCGGTCTAACCGTGACCGAGGTGAACGGCGAAGATGCTCCTCTTGTCGTGAAGGCCGGCGGCAAGAAGCTCGTGGCGAGGGCGGTCGCTTTGGCCAGCGGCAAGCATAACCTCCGCCAGTTTCCCCGCGCGCCGAGCGACATGGTCGGCTTCAAGCTCCAACTGCGCGTGCGCGCTTCGGCGCTCGCTTCGCTCGATGACGTCGTCCAGCTCATGATGTTCGACGGCGGCTATATCGGCGCCATTATCGTCGAGGAGGAGATCGTGACACTGTGTTGGGTAATGCATAGTGCGCTGCTGCAGCGCATCGGCGCCGACTGGCAAGCTCAGGCCGCCTATTTTGCGCGACAGTCGCCAATTCTCGCGGCGCTTCTCGACGGCGCCAAGCCCCGCTGGAACAAGCCGGTCGCGATCGCCGCGATTCCGTATGGATATCTTCGCCGAGAGCCCATCTCGCCCACGATTTTCCCCGTCGGCGACCAGCTCGCCGTGATCCCCTCTTTCACCGGCGACGGCATGTCGATCGCACTGTTTTCTGGAATCGCGGCGGCGCAAGCCGTTCTTGCCGGTGAGAGCGCTGAGACCTTCCAGTCCCGTATGATCGCCAGGCTCGCTCCACAGTTTCGCTGGGCCTCGATGGTCAACGTGCTGTTCGAAACGGGGCGGCTGCACGCGCTCACCGTCGGCACGGCGAAGCTCTTGCCGCGCCTCGTCACCTGGCTCGCGCAATCGACGCGGCTCACGAGCTACACCGATGTCATGGACTATCAGCCCCTGACCCAGCGGATCAGATAACGGAAGGGAAAGCGGGGCACGATCTCGGCGTTTTCGAGCCCAGCTGCCTTTGCCAGCTCGCTCGCTTCCGCCCGTGTGAACGCGCCCTCGACCGAGGTCCGCCCATCGAGCCGGCAGATGTCGTTCAACAAAAGGAGCCGCGTGCCGACCCGCGCGAACCAATAGCTTAGACGGCTACGCAAGAGATCCTGGACCACCAGTCGATCGCGCGCTTTAGCCGCCCCCTCGCGCAGGAAGCCGATCGCATCGCCCTCGTCGAGATGATGCAGGAAGAGCGTGCTCATGATCATGTGGTAGCCCTCCGGCAGAGGGTCGCGCCCGACCTTGAGCGCGAAGAAGTTGCTGCGCGCGCCGACTCGCGCCGCGGACTCATTCGCATAAGACACTGCCTCTTCGCTCGCATCGCAACCCGCAAGCTCGACATCGAGCGAAGCCTTCTTCGCCCAGCGCGCGAGCGTGAGGAGAACATCACCGCCCCCGCACGCGACATCGAGCACGCGCAGCGTCTCGCCTGGATGCCGCTTGGCTGCGGCCGCGAGATCGGGCCACATCAGCCGGCTCGATTGGGTCACGGCATTGACGAGGCGCAAGCCCTTCAGCGTCTCGATCAGGCGCGGTGCCGGCAAATCCGGTGCATCCATGATCTCTGGACGCCGATGCCGCCTGCTGAGATCGGACCCTTGATGTTGTGCATCCACCGGAGCTTGCTCGCTGAGCCGAGGGGTGACGAAAAGGACTCTACACGAGGATTGCGGCGGCGGCGCGCCGCATGGGATTGAGACGGTCGCAAGGCCGCACGCGCGGTTAGGCCGCAGCGTCAAGCCTTCACCGAAAGCGCCGTTGGACTACGTGTGAGGTAACGAGGGGCACTCCGTAAAAGGAGAGACCCAATGCGAAATTTCCTCATCTCCGGCCTGCTGATCGTCGGCGTTGCTACCCCGGCCCTCGCCGCACAACAACACTTCGTGGTTCAGGATTCCTCGGGCTATTGCGCCGTGATCGACGCGCATCCGAGTAAGGTCTCAAGGCTTAAGACAGTCGGCAAGGCGAGCGGTTACAACAGCCACGACGCCGCCGAGCAAGCGCTTAAGACCCTGCATAATTGCACCAGCGCGGCTTAGGCTAAGCACTGAAGCAAGCTGATGTCGCTTCGCCGTAGTTCACTATAATCCTTCCTTAGGGGG
>DATHCZ010000037.1:0-7909 GCA_035319265.1 Methyloceanibacter sp.
CCAGCGTCGGGAGAACGACATCCGATTCCCGCGCGATGGAAGATTCGCGCACATTAACCACCGAGATGATGTGCTGGCCTTGCGCGCGGCAATAGCGGAGCGTCGCCAGCGTGTCGGCGGTCTCACCCGACTGTGAGACGAACAGTGCCGCGCCGCCTTGCTCGAGCGCGGTCTCGCGGTAGCGGAACTCGGACGCGATGTCGACATCGACAGGGAGCTTGGCCCAGCGCTCGAACCAATATTTCGCGACGAGGCCGGCATAGAAAGCCGTGCCGCAGGCGGAAATCGAGAGCCGGCGCAGCGTGGCGAAGTCGAAAGGAAGCGGAGGGAGGTCGATGCGGTTGGTGGCGAGATCGACGTAACCGGCCAGCGTGTGGCCGATCACCTCGGGTTGCTCGTGAATCTCCTTGGCCATGAAGTGCCGGTAGTTGCCCTTGTCGATGAGGAGAGCGTTAGCCTGCGAGCGCGTGACCGGCCTCTCGACGGCCTTGCCGTTCCGATCGCGGATGGCGATGGCCTTGCGCGTCAGCACCGCCCAGTCGCCATCCTCGAGATAGGCAATGGCGTCGGTGAAGGGCGCAAGCGCGATGGCGTCCGAGCCGACGAACATCTCGCCGTCGCCATAGCCGATGGCGAGAGGGCTGCCCTGGCGCGCGACGATCATGAGGTCGTCATAGCCGGCGAAGATCATGGCAAGAGCGAAAGCGCCCTCGACCCGCCTGAGCGCATTGAACACCGCGTGCACCGGATCGTTGCCGGCTTTGAGCTCGCGCGTGATGAGATGGGCAATCACCTCGGTGTCGGTGTCGGAGGTGAATACCGCGCCTTCCGCCATGAGCTCGGTCTTGAGCTCGCGGAAATTCTCGATGATGCCGTTATGCACAACCGACACGAGGTCGGTCATATGCGGGTGGGCATTGGCCTCGATCGGCTTTCCATGCGTCGCCCAGCGCGTGTGGCCGATACCGGTCGCCCCCATGAGCGGCTCGGTCCTAAGCTTTTGCTCGAGATTGCGCAGCTTGCCTTCGGCGCGCCGCCGCGCGAGATGCCCGTTCTCGACGGTGGCGACGCCGGCCGAATCGTAACCGCGATATTCGAGACGCTTCAGCGCGTCGACGAGCTGCTCCGCGACCGGGCCTTTGCCGAGAACGCCAACGATGCCGCACATCGACCCCTACTCCCGCCTACCCTTGCACTTAGCTAAACGGCCCATTTCCACGCCGCAACTCACGAGCTATGTCCCTTTGTTTCCATCGTCCTTGGCTTTGCCGCGGCCATGGCGCTCCCGCGCCCGCGCGGCCCAGCCCTTGCGTTCTTCCTGCGGCGCGCGGCTGAGAGCGAGCGCGTCGGCCTCGACATCCTTGGAGATGACGCTGCCCGATCCGATATAGGCGCCCTCGCCGATCTTCACAGGGGCGACGAGCGATGAGTTCGAGCCGATGAAGGCGCCCGCCCCGATCTCGGTCTTGTACTTCCCGAAGCCGTCATAGTTGCAGGTGACGGTGCCGGCGCCGACATTGGCGCGCGCGCCGACGCTCGCATTGCCGATGTAAGTAAGGTGATTGACCTTGGCGCCTTCGGCGATCTCCGACTGCTTGATCTCGACGAAATTGCCGATATGGGAGTTCTTGGCGAGGTCGGCGCCGGGCCTCAACCGGGCGAAGGGTCCGACGCTCGCGCCCTCGCCGATGCGCGCGTCCTCCATATAAGAGAAGGCCTTGATGATTGCCCGATCGGCGATGGTGACGCGCACGCCGATCACCACATGCGGCTCGATCAGCACGTCCTTGCCGATCTTCGTGTCATGACTCAGGAACACCGTGTTGGGCGCGATCAGAGTCGCGCCGTCGGCCATGACGCGGGCGCGCAAGCGTTGCTGCATGGCGGTCTCGGCTTCGGCAAGCTCGGCGCGCGAATTGACGCCGAGCACCTCAGCGCCGCTTGCCAGCACGATCCTCGCCTCGAGCCGGTCGCCGGCGGCGAGCGCGACGGCGTCGGTCAGGTAGAACTCGCCCTTGGCATTGTTCTTGCCGATGCGGCCGAGCAGACCGAGCAGGGTCTTGCTCGAGCGGAACCCCATGATGCCGGAATTGCACAGCGTCAGCGCGCGCTCCTCATCGCTCGCATCCTTCTCCTCGCGAATGGCGACAAGCCGTCCTCTGTCGTCGAGCAGGAGACGCCCGTAGCCGGTCGGGTTCTCGGCCTCGAAACCGATGACGACGAGATCGGCGCCGGCAGCCAACTCGGCGCCGACGGCTTTCAAAGTCTCGGGGCGGAGCAGCGGCGTGTCTCCGTAGAGAATCAGCACATGGCCAGCGATATCCTCGAAGGCCTGTCGCGCGGCCTTGACCGCATCGGCGGTGCCCTGCTGCTCGGGTTGGATGTAGATCTGAATCTTTGGCTCGAGACCCGACGCCGCTTGCGCCACGTCCTCCATGCCGGGGCCGACCACGAGTGCCGTCTTGCCGATGCCGGCTGCCTGCGTCGCACCGAGCACATGGGCGATCATCGGCGCCCCGGCGAGCTTGTGCAGCACCTTGGGCACGGCCGATTTCATCCGTGTACCTTTACCGGCGGCAAGGATGATGCCGAGAGATGGAGATTGCGTCATGAAGCCCTGGACCACTGCCGATTCAAGCCGAACATTACGTCCAAACCCCGATAAAATGACGTGTCGCCAACCGCCTGCTCGTGATGAAGATCGCCACTGCCGTCAATCCTGCCTTGAGCCGGTCGCGCCATCCTGCCATGAGTGAGGCGGTCGTCGCCGAATCGCTCCAAGAGCGCCGAACCGGCGGCGACCTGTCTAGTCCAAAGCGGTGGTGAGGGCCATAACCCTACAGAGGGGTCGATTTCGGCCTCGGAGCCGCGGCGAATTGACGGGGACAAGCGGGAGAGTCATCTTCCAAACGTTGGGCGGGTAAGCGTTAGATTAGCCATATTGGCGTCGTTTTTGGACGGGAATTTCGCGAACGGGAGGTTTCGACCCGATGCTGAGGAGACGCCGGAGCGAGGGAAAGAACTGGACGAAGGGCCTCTTGGCCTTCTTCTGGATTGTGCTCGCGGCTTTCTCGGCACTCTATCTCTTCACATTGTTCGCCAATCCCACGGCCTTCGGACGCCAGACCGCCTCGCTCGGCGACGCGACCTCAGCTCTCACCGGCTCCGCCACCGCTTCGCTGACCTCCGGCCAAGTTTCCGAGTTGCTCGAGGCTCGCGACAAGGAGCTTGCCGAGATCAAACAGGCGATGCGCGACCTGTCGCAGCAGGTAGCGGACCTCAGCGCGCGCATCAATCCGAGTGACAAGAATGGCGGCTCGCTTGCTTCAACCGCGCCTCCGAGCCCCGCCTCAGCCCCACCTCCGGAGCCAGCCGCCGCAGCGCCGGTTACGCCACCCAAGAAGCCTGAGGTGGTCGCAGCAGCGCCCGCGATCACGCCCCCTCCGCCGCCGGAGAAGCCCGCCCCGATCGTCAAGCCGGCCGATGCCAAGCCGGCCGATGTCAAGCCGGCCGATGCCAAGCCGGCTGAGAAACCAGCGCCCGTCACGGTTGCGGCCGCCGAACCGAAGCCGGTCGAAAAGGCCGAGCCTAAGCCCGCCGCGTCTCCGCCGCCCGTCACGACCTCTGAGCCCGGCGATGACGAGGGTGATGCCAAAAAGGACATTCCTCCGCCGGTCACGGTCTCGGAAGCCGATGTTCCGCCGGTCGATGACGCGACCCCCGGCGGCACAGATACGTCCTCCCCATCGCCGGAAGCGCCGAACCAAACACCGGCCGCGACCGAGAGCGCGAGCCTCGATCCCGTCGCCTTGCCGCCCGCGGCCAATGACGGCACGACGCGCTATGGCATCGAGATCGGCACTGTCGCCAAGCAGGATGCGTTGCGCCCGCTCTGGCGCGAGTTCCTCACGAACCATGGCGCCCTCGTTGCCGGGCTTCAGCCGCGCCGCGTGCTCGCGCCCGACAAGAAGTGGCGGCTGATCGCCGGGCCTTTTGCCAATGCGGCCGAGGCCGAGCAAGCTTGCGCTCTGTTCAAGAAGGCATCGCGTCCTTGCGCGGCGACGGTCTACGCCGGCGACTCGCTCTAATCGCCATCGGGGAAGAGACCGCCGATATCGAGATCGGCGAGCACGTTGACCGTTGCTAACGCGGCGGTCTCGGGATGACGGGCCTTTCGGTCGCCCATTGGGCGGGAGCGACCATGACATATTTACCGTGCAGCACCTGGGTCAGCACCACGGGTTTCGCGATATTGCGTCCCGCCTCGTCGAACTTCACGGGGCCATAGAACGTCTCAAGCGCGGTCGCGGCGATGGCGTCCCGCACTTTCTCCGGGTCGAGGCTCTGCGCGCGTCTGAAGGCGTCGGCATAGACATGCACGGCCGCCGCCGACTCGGCTGCCTGATAAGGCGCCTCGTAGGCATAGGCCTCCCTGAACGCCTTGGCGAAGTCGCCGGCCGTGCCGAACACGTCATCCTTATAGCCAACCGTCTCGTGCCATTGCTGGGCGCAGAAGGTGTATTCGGCCGCCTGTCCGAGCTTCTCGGCGATCTGCGCCGAGTCGCAATGGGTCATGGCGAGAATGGGTACATAGACCTTCGCGGCATCGATCTCCGTGATGGCGGTCAGCGCTCCTTGCTCGCGGCCTGAGACGACAAGCACATCCGGCTTCAACGCCTTGATCTTGGTGAGCGTCATCGACATGTCGTTCAGCTCGGGAGGAAGCTGATCGTCGATGACGACCTGCATGCCGTGGCGCTGCACGTCGTCAAGAACGCCGGCGCGAACGTCCTGGGCGAAGGGGTCGTTCTCCATGGCAAGCGCAACGCGGATCGTCGCCGGCGTCCTGCCCAGATCCTCGGCGTGCTCAGCCGCGAGATCGATGGCAGACGTGAGGTACTGATCCGAAGTCGACAGCACGGCGAAGAGGTAGCGGTAGCCCTTGATGAACAACTCGCGTGCCGCACCGTTCGCCTCGATCATCGGCACCTTATACTTTTCGACGATGGGCAGGATCGCCTTGGTCAGGCCAGAGCTGCAAGGCCCGAGCAGGAATTTCACGCCATCCTGCTGGATGAGCCGCTCGGCGAGCTCGGTGCCGCGCGCCGTCGTCGACTCATCGTCGTAATAGCGCAGGACGATCTTGTAGTCCTTGCCGCCGATCTTGATGCCGCCCTTGTCGTTGATCTTGCGGGCGGCGAGGTCGTAGCCATTCTTGGTGTTGAGCCCGTCCTGCGCATATTTGCCGGTCAGTGAAACCGCCGCGCCGAGCACAATGACATCGTCGCCCGGCGTAGCGAGTCCGAGCCCCGTTGCAGCGAGCATCAGTGCGGCAAAAAGGCACAGCCAAAGCCACTGCGCTGGGCGCAATTTTCGATCCCCCACCGCCCGGGTTCGCTCAAGCGAATCTTATCCGTGCGACCAGACTACGCCCGTGCCGCCGCCCCGCACAATCGGGCGGGGCCGCGAGGGCGCCCCGCCGCATAAGTCGCAGCCGAGGGTAAAGTTCCGCCTAAAGCTGGTCGGTATTGAAAGTATCGCAGCTTTCGAGCTTGCCGCTCTCGTAACCGCGCTTGAACCAGCGCTGGCGCTGGGCCGAGGAGCCGTGGGTGAAGGCGTCGGGCACGACATAGCCTTGCGTCTGCTTCTGGATCTTGTCGTCGCCGATCGCGCTCGCCGCATTCAGCGCGTCGTCGATATCGCCGGGCTCGATGATGTTTTTGCTCTGCTGAGCGTGGTTGGCGAAAATGCCGGCGAAGCAGTCGGCCTGCAGCTCGACGCGCACCTGAAGTGCGTTCGCTTGGGTCTCGCTCATGCGCTGCCGCACCGCCTCGACTTGATCCATGATGCCGAGCAGCTTCTGCACGTGATGGCCGATTTCGTGGGCGATGACATAGGCTTGCGCGAAATCACCGGGCGCTTTGAAGCGATTCTTCAGCTCCTGGTAGAAATCGAGGTCGATATAAACCTTCTCGTCGTTGGGACAGTAGAAGGGCCCCATCGCCGACATGCCGGTGCCGCAGGCCGAGCGGATCGACCCCGAATAAAGCACGAGCTTCGGGTCGCTATAGCTGTCGCCGTATTGGCGGAAGATGTCCTGCCAGACGTCCTCGGTGTCGGCGAGCACCACGCCGACGAATTGCCTGAGGTCGTCCTCGCTCGTCGTCTTGGGATGCTCGAGAGGTGGGCCTTGCGGGGTGCTGGGCGCCGGCAAATTGGTCGTGTCGGGTCCGGGATGGGACTGGGGCAGATGAATATCGGGGAAATTGCCCTCATCGCCCCCTGGACCGCCTCCTTGCATGAGCACGGTCGGGTCGATGCCGAAGAACCACATCAGGGCCAGAATGATGAGAATTCCGACGATACCGATGCCGCCGCTGCGACCGGAGCCGCCGCCGCTCGGAAAGCTGACGCCGCCACCGGGGAACCCGAACGGGCTACCGCCTTCGTCGCGCCGATCCTCTACATTCTCGCTCTCTCTGCCGCCGCGCCAGCGCATGCAAGACCATCCTCGAGGAGCTTCGGCCCGTTTGCCGACATTTCAATCATTGTGCATGACGCGGGGCGCCGCACAAGGCTCCCCCTAAGGGCAGAACTCGGGAGTTCCGCAGGGTGGACGAGGCAAGGTGAGTTCGGGCGCGCAAATCCTTGTTGTAAAAAAGGAGATTGATAAAGAACCGTCAAAAAACTGCCACAGGTTCAAGGCATGCTGCACATGCCCAGTTGTGTTCGGTCTGGGTAGGTAGTGCGTTCTGTGTAATGCGTACGAGCCTCGGCACTCCCCGCGCCGGGGCTCTTCTTTTTGCCCCACGCTTGGCGCCTGGCTTAAGGATAGCCAGCCGATGCGCTCGGCGATCCCACCGGGATCGTAACGAGAGCCGCTAGTTCGGCGGCGCGGGCGCTTGGCCGGGCTGTTCCTCCGGAGGCGTCGATTCCTCGGCTGGAGGTTCCGCGGGCTCCTCGGTGGGTTCCTCGTCTACCGCAGCAGGAGGCTCTTCCGAAGGCGCACCGGCGGAAGGAGGCGTCTCCGCGGGTGGCGTGGCCGCGGGCTGGTCTTGGCTCGGAGGGAGCTGAACCTTGACGTTGGTATCGCCCTTATTTCCGTACATGAAATAGGCGGCGATCACGAGCGCAAGCACGATGCCGCCCAAGACGATCGCGAGAAATGTTCTGCTGGCTTGATTATCGTTTGCCATTCTTCCCTCCCTCTCGAGGACGGTTGTCCGAGTCGCGTTTCCATGAAACTAACGAGGAATCAATGGCCGGTCGAGTATTGCTTGGCGGGCCCGCGTTTCAACGCGGCGCGGAGACGCTCGCCCGCTTGAAGACGAGATCGAAGAGCGGCGTCAGCAGCAAGACCACCAGAACATTGACCGCGACGGAGTAGAGCGCGGCGTAGCCCGGCACGGTCACGCCGAAGACCGTGAGCGGGTAGACCGATGAGGTAAAGCTCTGCGTCCCCGCCATATAGGTGCCGACGGCGGTGCCGGCGGCCCATCCAGCGAGGAGCGCCTGCGCGTTGAAGGCGCGCGTATAGAGACCGAACAGGATCGGCGGGAGAAGCTGGATGATCCAGACGCCGCCGAGGAGCTGAAGCTGGATGGCATAGGCTTGCGGGATGGCGATGATGAACGCCACCGCGCCGATCTTCACCACGAGCGAGACGATCTTCGCCATGCGCGCTTCCTCTGCCTCGCTGCAACTGGGCTTGAGAAATTCCTTGTAGAGATTGCGGGTGTAGAGATTGGCGCAGGCGATCGACATGATAGCGGCGGGAACGAGAGCGCCGATCGCGATCGCCGCGAAGGCGACGCCGACGAACCAGGACGGGAACGACGCGAGAAACAGCGCCGGCACCGCGAAGTTCGGCCCGTATTGGCCGAAGCCGGAAGCATAGGCCGGGTCCTTA
>DATHCZ010000038.1:0-5808 GCA_035319265.1 Methyloceanibacter sp.
ATCTCGACATCTTGAAGTCGATGGCCGCCCGCGGCCTCGTCAAGGTCGCGCTCTCGGTCACCACGCTCGACCGCAAGCTTGCCAGGGCGATGGAGCCGCGAGCAAGCACGCCGGACAAGCGGCTGGAGACTCTCGAGCGGCTGGTCGACGCGGGCATTCCAACCGCCGTCATGGTGGCGCCGGTCATCCCCGGACTGAACGACATGGAGATGGAACGCATTCTCGAGCGCGCGTCCTCGATCGGGGTCAAGAACGCGGGCTATGTGCTGCTTCGCCTACCGCTCGAGATCGGCGACCTCTTCACCGAGTGGCTCAAGGCGAACTGCCCCGACCGCGCGTCTCGGGTTCTGTCGCTGATGCGTTCGACGCGAGGCGGAAAGCTCTACGATGCGAAATGGGGAGAGCGCATGAGGGGCGACGGGCCTTATGCCTGGATGATCGGCCGCAGATTCGAGCTTGCCGCCAACCGGCTCGGGCTGAATAAGAGCTCCGTCGAGCTGCGCACCGACCTGTTCACGCCGCCCTCCCTGCCCGGCCAGCAGCTCAGCCTGCTCTAGTTCCGCTGGCTGCGATCCATCGTCGCGAGGATGATAACGATCAGCACCGAGCCGAGGAGCAAGGATGAGCCAATAGTGCCGAAGCCGAGGCCGCCTTGCTCATGGGTCTTGGTGAGCACGTCTCCCATAGTTGCCCCGAAGGGCCGTGTCAGGACGAACGCCATCCAGAACAGAAGCGTTCGCGAGACTTGCGTGCAGAAATAGGCGACCGCGATCAGGGCGATGATGCTCGCGATCAGGAGAGCGCCGCCGGCAAATCCGAGACCCGAGCTGTCGGCCAGGAAATCGCCGAGCGCGGTCCCGAGTGTGTTGGAGAACAGGATCGCGGTCCAATAAAACAACTCGACCCTGAACGTCCGGATATTGCTCACCGAGAGTGAGCCGATGGTCAGCGCCCCCAACGCCAGTATCGAGATAAGGATCGTCACGAGGACGAGCGCGCCGGCCGCATAGCCGAGCCCGAGCGTGCGATCCATGTAGTCGGACATGGTGGTGCCGGCCGTGCTGGTCGAAAGGATCACGCCCCAATAGAGGAAGGGATGGAACGATCGCGATCCGAGCTGCACCAAGAGGGTGACGAGGAACGCCCCGATCAGAATGAGGCTGCTCGCCGCGTAGCCTACATTGAGCGTCATCGAAAGGAGGTCGCCCGCCGTCTCGCCGAGGGTCGTCGCGCAGATCTTCATGACCCAGAACGCGAACGTGATCTCGGGGACCTTGTTCATGCCGGGTGAAGTCAAAGCGGGGACCGAGGTCCCGGGCACAAGGTAGGAGTCGCGTCCGGGCTGGACGGAAAGAACAAGTGACGGCATCGGCGGTTTTCCCGTTGTAGGGAGATGAGCGCACAGCAACGCGAGCGGCGGACTATAGCCTAGCGCACGGTGGAGCTTTGCCAGAATTGCGTGCGATGGCTGGTCGCACATGCGCAGCACTTGGCTGCGCGCCAGACCAAACCGCTTGATTTCCACAGGTCTTGCCACTCCAGCTCGGGCAAAAGTTGCAAAGGGCCTGCGGTTTTTGCGACAGTCCCCGGTCATGGGACTTCCCGCAAAAAAATTGTCGGTGCTGCCGTCGCCGACCTTCGATTTCGAAGAGGCAATGATGGGCCAATATCAGGGCCCGGTTGCCGGCATCGACGAAGCCGGCCGCGGGCCTTGGGCAGGGCCCGTGGTGATCGCGGCGGTGATTCTCAATCCCGACCGCATCCCGGAAGGCCTCAACGATTCCAAGGTGCTCACGCCCGAAGTCCGCGCGGACCGCTACGAGGAGATCGTGGCGACCTCGCTCGTGTCGATCATCATCAGTCCGGTCAAGCGCATCGACCGCATCAACATTTTGCAAGCGAGCCTGTGGGGCATGCGTGCCGCTTATCGCGGCCTCGGAGTGCCGATCGGCTCTGCCCTGATCGACGGCAATATCATCCCGCGCCGCTTCCCCTGCCGCGCGCGCGCAATCGTCGGCGGCGACGGGCTTTCGCTGTCGGTGGCTGCGGCGTCGATCGTTGCCAAGGTGACCCGCGACCGGCTGATGGTGAAGCTATCGCGCCGCTACCGCCGCTACGCCTGGGACAGCAACAAAGGCTACGGCACGCGCGAGCATGCCGAAGCCATCAAGAAGCATGGCGTGTGCATTCATCACCGCCGTTCCTTCTCGCCGATAGAGCGCGCGCTGAACCTGCTCCAGGGCGGCGGCGAGCTTCCTCTTCCTGACGAAGCCGAGCAAATCTAGCTCGGGATCCAGGCGGCGATGCGCTTGGCGATCTCCGCGGCGCCTGGCTCGACCAACAGCATATGGCCGTGACCGTCGAGCTCCCAGAACGGCGCGCCGCGATAGGCGACCGCGGTGGCTCGCGCGGTCAGGAGCGACACTAGCTTGTCGTCGGTGCCCGAGAGGCAGAGCACGGGGCAGCGTACCTGATCAGTGGCGACAGAGGTCGCGCCCGTCTGGTCGAGCATCCAGAAGAACAGTTGGAAGAAAGCAAGCCCGGATTCGGGGCCGAATTTGTCGAACACGGTGCGCTGCTCCGACGGCGGTACCCGGTTCAGCGAGTAGATGCAGGCGAGCGCGAAATCCGGAGGGATCACCATCTTCCAGAAGGCGCCGAGCCCCATCAGGTCCTGATCGAGCTGCTTCTCGCCACCGGTCGGCGGCAGGATGCCGGCGCGCGGCGCGGGGCTGACCAGGATCAGCGACCGCACCAATCCTTGCACCGCAAGTTGCTGGGCGATGACCGCCCCCATCGAGTGGCCAAGCACGACAGGCGGAGACGCGAACGCCTTGAGATAGGCTTCCATTTGGGAGCGGTATTCGGCGATGCCGACGCCGGCAAGCGAGCTCATCGCGCTTCCCTTGTTTTCGCCGTGGCCGATCAAGTCAGGCGCGTGGCAGGTGAAACCCTTGGCCTTGAACACCTTGGCGAAATCGTCGAAGCACCAGCCGCCGGCATTGGCGCCGTGCAGCATGACGATGTCCTTGCTCATGACTCGATCAGCACCCTTCGCTTTCGAATTGAGTCCCCATATCGGCGCTGCTACGAGGCCTAGAGCCGCCCCCAGGAAGCTTCGTCTATTCATCGCGTAAGCCTCGCTGTCGTTTTTGGCATGACCTGACGGCGAAGCCAATCGCAGGTTAAGGGCGCCTTTACCCTAGTCGCTCAGCATGGCCACGCTTCTAGTGTCGCGTAAGCGTGAGTGGGTCGCATGAGCGTGGGGGAAACGGGGAGTGCAAAGCTCCCATTGGACCGGATCATCGTCGGCGATTGCATCGAGGCGCTTGCGCGCCTCCCTGAGGCATGCGTCGATCTCGTCTTCGCCGATCCGCCTTACAATCTCCAGCTCAACAACGAGCTTTTTCGCCCAGACAATAGCCGCGTCGACGGCGTCGACGACGATTGGGACAAGTTCGCGAGTTTCGAGGCCTACGACGGTTTCACCCGCTCGTGGCTTGCGGCCTGCCGCCGCGTGCTCAAGTCACACGGCAGCCTGTGGGTGATCGGCAGCTACCACAACATCTTCCGTGTCGGGGCGAGTCTCCAGGATCTCGGCTTCTGGGTGCTGAACGACGTGATCTGGCGGAAGACCAACCCGATGCCGAATTTCCGAGGGCGCCGCTTCACCAACGCGCACGAGACGCTGGTCTGGGCCTCGATGGGACCGAAGGCGCGTTATACCTTCAATTACGATGCAATGAAGGCGCTCAACGACGATCTGCAGATGCGATCGGACTGGCTGTTCCCGATTTGCTCAGGGGCCGAGCGGTTGAAGCAGGATGGCGGGCGCAAGACACATCCGACGCAGAAGCCGGAGGCGCTGCTCCATCGCGTGATCCTCGCCTCGAGCCATGTCGGCGACGTCGTGCTCGACCCGTTCTCGGGCTCCGGCACCACGGCTGTCGTCGCGAAGCGGCTTGGCCGCTCCTTCATCGGCATCGAGCGTGACGAGGCCTACGCCGATGCGGCGAAGGCTCGGCTTGCGTCTTTGGCGCCGCTTGCCAACGATTCGCTTCAGGTCGCCAAAGGCAAGCGCGCCGAGCCCCGCGTCGCCTTCGGCGCCCTGGTCGAGCTTGGACTGATCGCTCCGGGTACCATGCTGTACGACCCGGCGGCGCGGCATGAGGCCAAAGTGCGTGCCGACGGCTCGATCGCATGCGCCGGCGCCGAAGGCTCCATCCACAAGATCGGCGCGCGTGTGCAGGGCGCGCTCGCCTGCAACGGTTGGACCTTCTGGCATTATGAGGCCGATGGCGGCCTCAGGCCCATCGACTCGCTGCGCGAAGTTGCCCGCCGGCAGCTAGAGCCGCATGCCTAGCTGCGCCTTCGCGCCGGCCGGAGCTCATCGTCGCTGAGCGCATGGCTGAGCACTTTGCGCATCACCGAGGGGAGCGCTGCGTCCGTGAATTCGCGCGGATTCAACCACCGGCAGCGCTCAGGGTGCGCCGAGCGCATGGGTTCGACATCGATCCGGACCTCGGCGCGATAGACGGACAGCTCGAGATGGAAATGAGTGAAGGTGTGCTGGACGAGGCCGGGTAGCCTCTTCCACTCCGCTTTGAGTGGCGCATGTCCGGTTCCCCCACTACTGCTTCCCTTCTCCTCAGCCCAGGGAGATGAAGGCGTCTCCAACATGCCGCCGAGCAGGCCACGAAGCGGTCGCTCGCGAAGCAGCACCGCGCCGTCCTCACGAAGAGCGACGAAGGTGACGCCACGACGCAGCGGGCGGTCAGTCTTCTCCTCGCGAAGGGGAAGCGCCTCGGCGAGACCGTCAGCATGGCCCCGGCACCAGCCTCGCACGGGGCATAACCCGCAAGCGGGGCGGCGCGGCGTGCAGAGTGTTGCGCCGAGATCCATCATCGCTTGCGCGAAATCGCCAGGCCTGTCCTTCGGCGTAAGGCTCCTCGCCAAGGCTTTGATCTCTGTCTTCGCGGCGGGCAAAGGCGCGGTGACGGCGAAGAGCCGCGCTACGATGCGCTCGATATTGCCGTCGACCGGCGTTGCCGGTTCGCCGAAGGCAATCGCAGCGATCGCCGCGGCGGTGTAGTCGCCGACACCGGGGAGAGCGCGAAGCTCTGTCTCGGTCGCGGGAAACTTGCCGCCGTGTCGGTCGACCACGGCGCGGGCGCACGCATGTAAATTGCGGGCGCGGGCGTAGTAGCCGAGCCCGGCCCAGGCGGCGAGCACCTCGCCGAGATCGGCGTTCGCCAGGGCGCTCACATTGGGCCAGCGTTTGAGGAAGAGGTCGTAGCGAGGCAGCACCGCCTTGACCGTCGTCTGCTGCAACATGATCTCGCTGAGCCAAACCTTGTAAGGATCTGGCGTCTCGTCCGGCTCAGCGCGCCACGGGAGATGGCGCCGCTCGCGGTCGTACCAAGCGAGCATAGCGCCGGCGACCGCGGGTTCGCGATCGAAGCCGTCTGAGGGGACGCGCCTCTGCATAATGCCAAGTCCTCCCGCGCTTCTCGCTGGCTCATGGTGTAGGCTTGGCGAAGGCGAAGCAAGCGGGCGGCGCGGCCCCTCCACCGGAAAGCCATGGACGAGAACGAGCGCAGAGCACTGGCGCGAGCGGCGAGCGGGGCGCGCCCCGTGGGCGCGTTCATCGCGCGGCTGCTCGATCCTCTGGCGCGGGCGCGGGGCTTTGCCACCACGACACTCCTCAGCGAATGGCCCACGATCGTCGGCGCCGAGCTTGCGCAATTCACGATGCCTGACCGGGTCGTCTGGCCAAGACGTCAGCAGGACGGTGACGAGGGCCCGCCT
>DATHCZ010000039.1:0-4914 GCA_035319265.1 Methyloceanibacter sp.
CGCGAGCTGGTCGAGCAGCTTGGCGTAGTTCCGCTCGATCAAGATGCGCAGCTCTTCCTCAATAGACATCACGCGGCCTGCCTTGCTCCGTACACGTGTTCCCGGATCTCTTGAACGCGCGCGGAAAGCGCGAGCGGATCAAATGGCTTGGCGATCACATCGGCCGCACCCAGCGCGCGATAGCGATCCATCTCGTGGTTCATGGCCTGCGCGGTCATGAACACTACCGGCGCGTCGGCGAGATCCGGGATGGCGCGCAGCCGATTGTAAGTCTCGATGCCATCCATTCCCGGCATCATGACATCGAGGATGATGAGATCGGGATGGAAGCCCGGCATGCGCTCGAGCGCTTCAGGGCCGCTAGCGCAGACATCGAGGTTGAAGCCTCCGAGACGGCTCAAGGCGAATTCGGCGATCGAGCGAATGTCCGGCTCATCCTCCACATAGGTGATGCGCTTCAGATCGGCAGACATTGTTATTTCCCCCCTGTGTGATTCCCCTGTCGCGTAAGCGTCGGCGCCCGCTGAGTGAAACCGCAATGGCTCTGCTTTTCGCGTCGTGGGCCGAATAATTCCCCCAGATGACGTGCGTGTTCTTGCCTAACCAACGCCCATTATTACATGGCAATTATCAATAAAGCCTGCGCGTTACATGGACAACGTGGTGATATCGCTGAGCATAAAATTTTAGACAAAATCTATATTCGGAAGAGCGAGTGGCACGCCCGAAGCGGCTACTCGCGCCACAACTCGCCACAAGCTGCCCTTACCGGCAGACTGCGTGGGACGCTCGGTGGCGAGCCGATAACCATATGTTCACGCTGAACGTGCAGGCTAACATCAACGCAAACACAGGCGGCATTGTCGACCACACCTTTCGCCAAGCGCCAAGGGACCGGCTGAAATGAGAGTCTCCAAAAGAGAAGGTGTCACGACCGAGATTCAGGGCGCGGCAGAGGCGTCGGCGAGGCTTCCCTCGGCGCGAGCTCCTTTGTCGATCTTGGTGGCCGAAGACAACCTCGCCACGCAAGACCTGCTGAAGTTCTTGCTCACCAAGCGCGGGCACCGCATCGACATCGTGGAGGACGGGGAGAAGGCGCTCAAGGCTCTGCGCGACAACCATTACGCCATCGTGCTCATAGATTTTCACCTGCCGAAGATGGACGGATTGCGCGTCGTCGCGACCGTCAAGTCCTCCGGCGTGGAGACAAAAGGGACGCGCTTCATCGGCATCACCGGCGATGTCGAAGGCTTTATGAGTCACCCGGACAATCGGCACACCTTCGATCTCGTCATCGCCAAGCCCATCGATGTCGTCCACTTATGCGGCGTGATCGAGAACTTCGAGCGTTACATGTCGTGGAGGGGAGAGGAACCGGAGCGCGCAGAGTTGGAACCCACCCCCCTCGTTCTCGCCGAGGAGGGAGACCGAGCCCGGAGCGTGCGCACTCCCGCCGAGGACCGTCGATCGCCCGAAAAGAGGATGAGGATCGCACGCGGGACCACTCAGATTACGCTCGGCAATGGCCAAATCTACGACTGCAAAGTCGTCAATCTTTCCTTGAGCGGCGCCGCCCTCCAGCTCGATGTGCAGCCGGCAATCGGCGAGCGGGTTCGTGTCGGGAGGACGGAGGGCCGCGTGGTTCGGCATACCAAGGACGGCATCGCGGTCGAGTTTACGAGGGCCGCGTCGTAAAGGGCCTTGGATCTGCTGGCCAGACTGGACATGCGAACCGCAACGGCGGCGAAGCGTATTCCCACGGCCATCACGAGCATTTCCTGATCATCCTGTCGCCACGGGCAGCTCGAAATAGAAGGTCGTTCCCTCGCCTTCCTTCGACGTGAAGCCGATGCAGCCGCCATGTGCTTCCACGATCGATTTGCAGATGCTGAGGCCAAGGCCCACGCCGCCTTGTCGGTGCGCGGCCGACGAATCGGCCTGGGCGAAAGCCTCGAAGACCCGGGCCTGAAAATATTTTGGGATCCCCGGACCATGGTCGACGACCGACACGCGCAGAAAGCCGCCAAGACGCTCGACATTCACCTCGATGCGGCCGTCGGCTTCAGTGAACTTCATGGCGTTCGACAGCAGATTGTCCAGAACCTGTTGAATGCGGATCGGATCGCCATCGAGCATGACCCCCTTGGCCCCGGGCTCGACGTTAAGCTCGATGTTGGGCGGGTTGGATGCGATGCGCTTGTTCTGCACGACCTGTCGGAGGATGGGCTCGATGTCGATTGTTGTGCGATCGAGACTGAAACGGCCGGAGCTGATGCGCGTGAAGTCGAGCAAGTCGTTGACGATAGACATAAGCCGCGTGCAGTTGCGGCTTGCCAAATCAACCATGCCTTCCAACTGCTCCGGCAGATGGGTAACCTTGCCCGATTTGATGATGGTCAGGGCACCGTGAATCGGCGTCAGGGGCGTGCGCAACTCGTGACTGACCTTGGCCAAGAATTCATCCTTGGCGCTGTCGGCCTTCATCCGGCTCGCGATTTCCTCCTGGAGCTCGCACGCCCGTTGCGCTTTCTGCTCCAACTCTTCCCGCAATCGGACGCGGCCAAGTGCGGCGCCGATCTCGCACCCGATACTCGAGAACATCCGGCGGTGATCCTCCGAGAAGACGTCCTCTGGACGACTCCTGGCCAGATTGAGGAGGCCGCTCCCTGAGCCTTCGATCGGGAGCGGTATGCTGATCTGGCTACGAGCGCCGTTGGGCACCCCGAGCAGACAGGCGCACGGCTCGACGTTGTCTGCGCTCGTCAGAGCACCGCTCTCGAGCCGGCGTTGACATTCGCATGTTTCGCCATGCTCTCTGATGTGCACCCCTATCGGCTCTGCGGCGAGCCTGAAGCGACCGGCTTCGCGCAAGAAGAGCCACGCTCCGCGGATACCGGGGATATTGAGTGCGCCCCTCGCGGCAAAAGACGCCACGTCCACTTCGGTCCGACAATGGTTGAGCCCGATCGTCAGCTCGCAGAGCGCGGCCAGCGTCTCATTCGACCGCGCGAGCTCCAGCTGGCAGCTCGCCAGCTGCTGATTGAGTGCGGTCGCCTGCTCGCAGGTTGCGATCAGGAGGTCGAGGATCTGCGGTCGCTTGGCGCTGATGCGATGTTGTTTCCCGCCAACCTCGATCTCGATATCCGGGTCGACGTAGCGCGGAGAGCGACGGCGCCATAGCTCGGCGGACGTCTCCTCGGCGATGAGACCCGTGGCCCTGTCAGTTGACGCGTCGAACATGCTGCCTTGCTGCCTCTTCGGCCGTGGCCCAAATAGGAACACGCAAACTGCCGCAAATTTCTCGTATATTTTCGCCGCCGCATTAAGTCTGGGTTACGATCAAGCTAGGCGGCCTCGCGCGTTGAGATCACAGTAAACGGCGGGTTTCATTTTGGGTTTCTCGGGACTTTTTCCCCTTCTGCGTTCGGTAAACCACCACTTAAAACAGAGCGGGTTAAGGCGCGCGTGCACAGGGATAGAAAGCTCATCGTCACGGCCGACGATTTCGGCCTGTCGCTTCCCGTCAACGAGGCGGTCGAGAGCGCGCACCGCGACGGGGTTCTGTCGGCGGCCAGCCTGATGGTCGGGGCTTCTGCCCTCGACGACGCCGTCGAGCGCGCGCGGAGGCTTCCCTCATTAGGCGTGGGCTTGCACCTGACGTTGCTCAATGGACGTCCAGTGCTGCCGCCCGAGAGGATACAGGCTTTGGTCGGGCCCGACGGGCGATTCTTCGACGACGCGGTGAGCTTCGGCGTGGCGCTGTTCGCTTCGCCTGAGCTCCGCCGCCAAGCGAACGCAGAGATCGAGGCCCAGTTCGAGCGCTTTCACACGACTGGGCTCGTCATGGACCACATCAACGGGCATCGGCACTTCCACCTGCACCCGGTCGTGTTGGGAGCGATTGCGCGGCTCGCGCCAAGCTCCGGCGGGCCTCCTGTGCGTCTGCCGCTCGAGCCTTTCGCTGCGTCCTTCCAAGCAAATCGCGATCACGCGATGGCGCGCTTTGCAGGCTGGCTGTTCTACTCGGTACAAACGCGCCGCATTCGGCGCACGTTGACCGATGGCGGCAGACGGGCGTCGAACGATCATGTATTCGGGCTCTACGATAGCGGTGCGATGACCGAAGATCGCCTGCTTCGCCTCCTCGATCGTTTGCCGGAAGGCGTTTCGGAGATCTATTGCCATCCGGCAACGCGGCGCTGGAACGGCCCCGACAATCTCCCGGCCTCTTATCAGCCGGAAGCCGAGCTTCGGGCTCTCCTCAGCCCGGCCGTCAAGGCGAAGGTGGACGCAATGGGCATGCGACCCTTGTCTTACCGGGCGGCGCTCTCGTGAAACTTGGTCTGATCATCGGCGCGCTGATAGGGCTCGCGGTCGCCACTATTCTCATCGTGCATTTCGGCTGGCGACAGGTGGCCGATGCTGCTCTTGCCGTCGGCTGGCAAGGGCTCGCCGCTCTCATCGGCATCTATCTCGTCTGCCTGCTTCTGTGCGCGGTCGCCTGGCGCCTTCTGATCCTCGACGCTCCTCGTCGCGCTTTTTTCATCTGCCTGTGGGCCCGCTGGCTGCGCGAGAGTATTGGCAATCTCGCTCTGATCCCGACGGCGGGAGAGATCGCCGGCGCACGCGAGCTAAGCCTGCATGGTGTTCGCTCAGGCATGGCGGGAGCGAGCACCGTCGTGGATCTGACGCTCGAGCTCTTGAGCCAGATCGTCTTCACCCTGTTCGGCCTCGCGCTCCTCATCAGCTGGTACCGGGGACTTCAGATCGGGCCTTGGCTGATCACCGGCATTGCGGTTTCCTCGCTTGCCGCCGCGGGATTCGTCCTCGCCCAACGCAAGGGCCTGTTCCGTCTACTCGAGCGATTGCCGGAGACGCTCGACCTCAAATGGGCCTGGGCCGTGCTCCCCGATG
>DATHCZ010000040.1:0-15222 GCA_035319265.1 Methyloceanibacter sp.
GGAGAAATTCGTGTTCCAGCTCGAGGCGCAGCTGGGCGATCGCAACATCACCATCGAGCTCACACCGGAGGCCAATAAATGGCTCGCCGAGCGCGGCTATGACGACAAGTTCGGCGCCCGGCCGCTCGCCCGCGTGATCCAGGAGAACATCAAGAAGCCGCTGGCCGAGGAGATTTTGTTCGGCGCGCTCAAGGACGGCGGCATCGTGCGCGTGCTGGTCGAGGAGAAGGAGGGCGAGAAGACGCTCGGCTTCGAATATCTGAAGCCCGACGCCCCGATCAAGCCGCGCGATCCGGAGGACACCGATCCTGACGGAGAGGGCCCCGAGGGTGGACCGAAGGGCGGGGTGAAGGCCGATGGGCCTGCGCCGCGCGCCAAACGGAGCCCGCGGCGGCCGCGCGGCGGCCGCCAGCGCGCCACGGGCCCAAGCATCGTGCCGAAGGTCCCGCTGGGCTCGAAGTAAGCTCTCGTATCCAGGAGGGGGGTCATGAGGCGCGCAGGGAAAGTGCTCCTTGCGGCGTTACTCGCTGGGTTCAACGTGGGGATCGCACGATCTGCCACGCCAAGTTTCAATTGCAGTAAGGCTCAAGCGCCCGATGAGCGCGCCATCTGCAGCGACGACCGCCTCGCCGAGCTCGATCGGGCGGTGGCCGAGGGTTATCGCCAGGCAAAGCAGAAAGACGCCACAGACGCTCGCGACATCGCCAAGGAAACGCTGGCAGGACGGCAGGCCTGTGGGGCGGACAAGCTCTGTATCCTCGATCAACAGGTAAAGGCGATCGGGGGTTTCGTCGATCTTGGTGCCACCGTGCAGGTTCCAGACTGGGTCGGCGCCTATCGCCTCGTCTTGTTCCAAGGACATCAACCGACGCAAGGTTTGCCAGCCCGCGTGGGCCAATGCAGCTATGCCGAGATCAGTTCGATATCGGATCGTTTCGGCGAAGCGCTTAAACCGCCGGCGAATGATGTTGACTCTGGTGCGGCCATCTCATTCACCAACGGCGGGGGCCAAGTCTCTTACGATTATGTCCCTGCCATAGCCCGATCGAAGGTTGGTGATCAGCTACTGTTGTGTTTGGTCTCCATTCCGCAGAATTGTCCGCCCGGGGACAATCGGGGAAAATTCTACTCAGGAACAAACCTCAGGACGAAAGACTCCTGGATTCTGCCCGACTCGCAGCACATGTGCGGAGGCGCCTGAACAGCTGATCGGGGATCATGAATCGCCGAGCACCTTCCTGATCTTTTCGGCGGTCTCGGCCAGCACGGCCTGATCTTCCATCTGGCCGGCGTGCGGTTTCACCGGCACGCCTTCCTTGATCGGCACGATGTGGACGTGCAAGTGGAACACGGTCTGGCCGGCGGCTTGGCCGTTGAACTGCTGGATCAGAACGCCGTCGGCTCCGACCGCCTCCTTGATCTTGGGCGCGAGGCGCTGCACGACGTTCATCACCTTGGCGAGCGCTTTGGGGGAGATGTCGAACAGATCGCGCGCCTTCTCCTTGGTGACGACGAGCGCATGGCCTTCAGTGCGCGGCATGATGTCGAGGAAGACGAACGTGTCCTCGTCCTCGTAGAGCTTGTGGCTCGGGATCTCGCCGCGCAGGATCTTGGCGAAGATATTGTTTGGGTCGTAGGCCATCATGTTCCTCGCTCTCGTTTTCCTGAATATTTCGATTCTCTGTGGCGGCAACGTCAACCGGAGAATTACCCTTCTCGGCAACCCTTGATGGGTATCAAGGTGCGACCTGGCTCACTAGTCTAAGCAGGTCGACCCTGCACCCCCTGACAAAAATCCGAGGAGACGCCCAATGTCGATGCTCAAAGTGATCGAGGTTCTGGCCGAGTCCGACAAGAGCTGGGAGGATGCCGCGCAATTCGCGGTGAACAAGGCCAATCAGAGCGTCCGCAATGTGCGCTCGATCTGGATCGAGAACTTCGAGGCAACGGTCGAGAACGGCAAGATCAAGAAATACCGCGTCAACGGCAAGATCTCCTTCGTGCTCGATTAGCCGCAAAGCGCTTCGAAAGCCATCGCGGCCGCCCCTCGTTTTCCCTAGCTGGAAGAACGGCGGTAGGGGGCCTCCTCGGTAAGGAGCGCGATGTCACGGGCGACGGCGCGCCGTTCGCGCTTGAGGTAATCGGCGACGGCATGGCGAAGACCGGGGTCGGCGATGTAATGCACGCTATAGGTCTCGCACGGCAGATAGCCGCGCGCGAGCTTATGCGCGCCTTGCGCGCCCGCCTCGACGCGGGCCAGTCCATGCTGAATCGCGAAATCGATCGCCTGGTAGTAACAGACCTCGAAATGCAGAAAGGCGTGGTCCTCGATGCCGCCCCAATAGCGGCCATAGAGCGTATCGGCGCCGATGAAGTTGAGCGCACCGGCGATATAACGGCCCGCGCGCTTGGCAAGCACGAGCAGCATCTTGTCGCCCATACTGTTTCGGAGAAGGCTGAAACATTCGCGTGTGAGATAGGGCGATCCCCATTTGCGCGAGCCCGTGTCCATGTAGAAGTCGAAGAACGCATCGAGATGAGTCTCGGTCAGATCGCTCCCGGTCACCCATTCGATGGAGACGCCGTCCTCGAGTGCTGCGCGCCGCTCCTTCTTCATGGCCTTGCGCTTGCGTGAGGCGAGGGCGGCAAGAAAATCGTCGAACGAGGTATAGCCCTCGTTCCGCCAATGGAATTGCTGGTCGGTGCGCTTGAGGAAGCCGAGCTCGCCGGCAAGCTCCCACTCTTCACGCGTGAGGAAGGTGATGTGGAAGCCGGAGACTCCGAGCCGGTCGGTCACCTGCATCGCAGCCTGGAGCAGCAGCGCCTCGCGCTCGATCTGACCTTCGCCGCCGCGGACCAGGAGGCGCTTGCCCGGGACGGGCGTGAACGGAACCGAGGCCTGAAGCTTCGGATAATAGCTGCCGCCCGCGCGCTCATAGGCGTCCGCCCAGCCATGGTCGAAGACATATTCGCCTTGGCTGTGCGACTTTAGATAACAGGGCATAACGCCGAGCAGAGTGCCGTCGCCATCCTCGACGAGGAGATGATGCGGCCGCCAGCCGGTCTTGCGGTTGGCCGAGCCGCTCTCTTCGAGAGCCAGCAAAAAAGCATGCGAAATGAATGGGTTAGTAGGTGAGGGGGCAGGCCCCCGCGCGCAGTCGTCCCACTCGGCAGCAGGGATCTCGGCGATGCGCGAGACGGCGCGCACGACAAGCTGCGCATTCTCCTTCTTGTCCGCCTTCTGCGGCTTCTCGATATCGCCCATGGCTAGGGGGTGATTCCTTCGAAGATCATGGCGTCGGCATAGCGCAGAGCGCGCTCACGCTCCTCCTTCGTGCGTACGGTCCAGGTGAGAAGCGGTAAACCGAACAGGGTCTGCGCGATGAAAGGCGCAAGCGCCGGCAGCGCCCGGATATCGTAAGCGATGAAGTGAGGCCGCGCGATGGCGGCGGTGAGCAGGTTGCGCATGGCGAAGCGCCGCGAGAGCGTGAGGTCGGGCCAATAGCGCCGGTCGGCGAAGCGCTCGGAGATCAGACCGCGGGGGAGGGACGGCTCGATCTCCTTGAAGGTGGCGATGCAATAGGGATCGAACGACATGACCGCAACCGGCCCCGGATAGGCGGCGAGGAGGAGCGCGATATTCGCCTCGTATTTGCCCTCGCGCGTCCAGGTGCTCTTCACCTCGAGCACGAGGGGCACGCGCCCGTTGACGAGAGCGAGAAGCCCGGGAAGAGAGAGAATACGATCGGTGCTGCCGCGCAAGGGTATGGCGCACAGCGCTTCGGCATCACGGGCCGCGACCGGCCCCGACTCGCCAGTGAGCCGGTCGAGCGTCTCGTCATGAAAGACGACGGGCACATGATTTGCCGCGCATTGCAGGTCGACCTCGATCGCGTACCCCTTGCCCATGGCGGCGGCAACCGCAGAGGCGCTGTTCTCGATAATGCCCCTGGCGGCATGGTGCAGCCCGCGATGCGCGATCGGCCGCTTCAACCAATAGAGTTCTGGCATGTCGGCCGCTCGGCCATGGCGGTCAATCCACGGCGAAGATCGCATCGACCTCGACAGCAGCGCCAAGCGGCAGGCTCGAGCAGCCGACGGCGATGCGCGTATGACGCCCCTTGTTGCCGAGCACCTCGACGAGAAAATCTGACGCGCCGTTCAGCACTTTGGGGTGGTCGGCGAAGTTGGGCGTCGCGTTGACGAAGCCGTTCAGACGCAGGAGCTGGACGATGCGGTCGAGATCGCGCAACGCCGTCTTGGCCTGCGCGAGGATATTGAGCGCGCACAGCCGCGCGGCCTCCTGACCCCGCGCGACGTCGACCTCGGCGCCGAGCTTGCCCGTGACCGCGACCTTGCCCTCCTTCATGGGAATCTGCCCCGAGATGAACAACAGTCGGTCGAGATGCAGGAAGGGGACGTAGCTGCCGAGCGCCGGCTTCGCATCCGGGAGGGCAAGGTCAAGTGCCTTGAGCCGTGCTTCGATTTCTCCTGGCATGATCGCCTCCGCTTCGTCTCTTAACCGTTTGCGTCGCAAGCCTCTGACCATTGAGCAAATTCGTCTTTGCCGCAAGCGCGGCGCCCTGGCTCTTGTCCGGCCGCGCCGATGGTGCGAAAAGTCGCTTTGCGCCAGCGGCTTGACGCGAGAGTCTTGGCGCCGCGTAGTGGATCGAGAAGGCGAGGTTGACATGGTCGGGTTTGGCGGACAGAGGGTGCTCGCCGTCGCAGTAGCGGCGTTGCTCCTCGATTTCGGCCTTGCGGCGCCGGTCAAGGCGCTCGCGGCGAAGGAGCCGACCAAGCTCGTCGCCCACCGCGCCGTCTACGAGATGAGCCTCGATGATGCCCGCTCGGCCTCGGGCATCACCGGGGTCGACGGGCGCATGGTCTTCGAGTTCACGGGCTCGGAATGCGACGGCTATTCGCTCAATATGCGCATGGTCACGGAGATGACCGACTCGCAAGGCCAGACCAACTTGACCGACCTCAGGTCCTCGACCTGGGAGCAGGGCGACGGGCAGAAATTCCGCTTTCAGTCGGCCCAATATCTCAACGACAAGCTCGGCGACGTCACCATGGGGCGGGCGGTGCGGGCGGCTCCAAACGCCGATGTCAAGGTGAAGATCAGTCAACCCGCCGCCGGGGAGCTCGATCTCCCCGCGCAGGTGCTGTTTCCGACCCAACACAGCCTCGCTCTGATCGATGCCGCGCTTGAGGGCCAGTCCCTGTTCCAAGCGCGGATCTATGACGGCTCCGAGAAGGGGCGGAAGGTCTATGACACGACCGCCTTCATCGGCAAGATGGTCAAGCCTGGAGTCGATGCCGACAAGCTTGAAGCCGCCGCCAAGGACAAGGGGCTTGGCGATCTCGCCTCATGGCCGGTGTCGATCGGCTATTTCGAGGCGAAGGGCGGCGACTTGACGCCAAGTTATCAGATCGATTTTCGGCTCTATGCCAACGGGGTGAGCCGCGAGCTTTTGATCGATTACGGCGACTTTTCCATCCACGGGACGCTCACCTCGCTTGAGTATCTGAAAGCGACAGAGTGTCACCCCACGCCTTAGCCCTCCTGAAACCGGGCCCATTGACCGGGGCTCGATGACGCACAAAGGCGCTTTTCCTTCTAGGTTAACGCCAAGCTCGCGAAAGAGGACCACTTTGGGCGTTACTTATGCCCATACTTCCCATGTTTCCGGACTTTGACACGCCTCTAAACAGTTTGGTTACGGGTTTACGCTGAAATCACTGTGTACAGGAGGATGGGAGCGATCACGATGTTCTGGAGAGTCAGACCGGCTCCGGCTCCGGCTCCGAGCGCGATGGCACATCGTGCCGAGATCGCCCATCATAGGCCGACCGAATCGCCGGGGCCGAGGCCTATGACCAAAACCGTTCTCATCGTGGAGGACAACGAGCTGAACATGAAGCTCTTCCACGATCTCCTCGATGCGCATGGCTACCGGACGTTGCAGACGCGGAACGGCATGGAAGCCTTGGCGCTCGCCCGCGAGCATCGCCCCGATCTCATCCTGATGGACATCCAGCTTCCCGAGGTGTCCGGTCTCGAGGTGACCAAATGGCTGAAGGAGGACGATCAGCTGCGGATGATCCCAGTGGTCGCCGTTACCGCCTTCGCCATGAAGGGCGACGAGGAGCGCATCCGCGAGGGTGGCTGCGAGGCTTACATCTCCAAGCCCATCTCGGTCGCCATGTTCCTCGATACTGTCCGCCAGTTCATCGGCGTCGCACGATAACACGGTAACAAGTCATGACCGCCCGCGTGCTTGTGGTTGACGACGTCGACGCCAACGTGAAGTTGCTCGAGGCGCGGCTCACGGCCGAATATTTCGAGGTGAGGACCGCGCGGAGCGGTCCGGAGGCGTTGCATATCTGCGCGCGCGAACGCGCCGACGTCATCCTGCTCGACGTGATGATGCCGGGCATGGATGGCTTCGAAGTCTGCCGCAGGTTGAAAGCGGAGCCGCGCACGCAGCACATCCCGGTCATCATGGTCACCGCCCTCGATCAGCCGTCAGACCGCGTGAAAGGGCTCGAGGCGGGAGCCGACGATTTCCTCACCAAGCCGGTCGACGATATCGCGCTCATCACGCGGGTGAAGAATCTCGCGCGCCTCAAGATGCTGACCGACGAGATGCTGATGCGCGCTTCGACCGAGGAGCAGATGGGTTTCGCCGCGACTATGGGCATCAGGCTCGATCAGCTCGGACGCGGCGGGCGCATTCTTCTCGTCGAGGACCGTGACCGCTCGGCCGACCGCATCGTCGAGACGCTGGGCTCGGAACATCATATCGAGCGTGAGGCGGACCCGGCGCGGGCTCTGCTGCGCCTTCCCGAGGGCAATTTCGATCTCATGATCGTCAGTCTCAGCCTCGAGCATGCCGATGGCTTGAGGCTGTGCTCACAGGTCCGCTCGCTCGATCGCACGCGGCATCTGCCGATCATGATGATCATCGAGCCGGGCGACGACGCGCGGCTGTTGCGCGGTCTCGACATGGGGGTCAACGACTATATCGTGCGACCGGTGGACCCGAACGAGCTGCTCGCGCGCGTGCGCACCCAAGTGAAGCGCAAGCGCTACACCGATCATTTGCGCACCAGGCTCGAGGAAACCGTAGAAATGGCGATCCTCGACCCACTCACCGCGCTGCACAACCGGCGCTACATGACAAGTCATCTGAAAACCTTGTTCGAGGAGTCCTCGCAACGGGGCAAACCGCTCTCGGTGCTTTTGCTCGACATCGACTATTTCAAGGCGGTGAACGACAGCTACGGCCATGACGCGGGCGACTCGGTGCTGCGCGAGTTTGCTTCCCGCGTCCGTCGCAATATTCGCGGCATCGACCTCGCGTGCCGGCTGGGCGGAGAGGAATTCGTCGTGGTGATGCCGGATACCGACCTCGCCAAGGCCTATCTCGTCGGCGAGCGCCTGCGCCAGTGTATTGCCGCGGCTCCGTTCTATGCTGGGGAGAGGATCGGGACGCTTGAGGTGACGGCCAGCGTCGGCGTTGCGGCGCTCGAATTTGCCGACGACACGCCTGAGCTTATCTTGAAACGTGCCGATCAGGCGCTCTATTGCGCCAAGCGCGACGGGCGCAATCGGGTTGTGGCCGACGCCGCTTAGCAGCTAGCCGCTGATCCTCGCGCGCCGAAAAGCGAATCACCGCCGGCAAATTCGTTGGCTGTGAGCCCTGTTCTGGGCTTGGCTGGACTTGACGTTGGACCTGAGCGCTTAACCTTAAGGCTTTACACTGCCTAGCATTTTATCGTATTAAGCCAAGAAAGCGGGTTGATTTCGTTCCGTCTTTGGCTGTTTTATGGTTTGACTGTCGCAGCTAAGACACGACGTGGAGGCAATCGGGGTGAGGGGTCTTGCGTGAGCCGGAAGCCCACGCGTTCGCAGCTCGGTTCCTTCGAAAACAGAGATAACCCTGCGGAATGCTCAGGTCCGCCGCATCTCCTGGGTCCGTAGGGTTCGGCCGGCCGGACCGCGGTTGAGTGGCCTCCTCGTTAGCGCCGCGTTTCGGCCGGCCACCGAATTTGGATGCAAGCGCGCGTGGCCGGCACGGCTAGACGTGCGTCCTCGCAATCGGCCCAAAGCTCGAGCCAATCGCTATTTGATCTTGGCTTCCTTGAACTCGACGTGCTTGCGCGCGACCGGATCGTATTTCTTGAACACAAGCTTCTCGGTCTGATTGCGCGGGTTTTTCTTGGTGACGTAGTAATAGCCCGTGCCGGCTGAGCTCACGAGCTTGATCTTTTGGGTGACGGGCTTGGCCATCTCGGAAAACTCTCTCTAGCGAATTGGCGCGAACCCTACCCGATCAAGACTTGAAGTCAAGGGCGGGGGAGGCGCGCCGGGGCGACCTGCTCATCTTCGGGGACGACGAAGCGTTCGATACCGTCGTCGGCCGCGTTGGGATCAAAGCCGTGCATGCGCAGCGCCCATTGCAGGCCGATCAATGCGCCCTTGATCGACGGCAGGAGTATGAGGGCAAGGATGATCGTCAGCGGCCCCCACAAAGCTGCATGCACCCAGAGAGGCGGCCGGTACGTCATCTCGACCAAAAGCACTAGCGCGACCACGATGTGGCCGACGATAACGACGGTAAAATATGGCGGCGCATCGTCGGCGCGGTGATGATGCAACTCTTCGCCGCAATGCGGGCAGGTGTCGGAGACCTTCAGGAACCGCCAATAAAGTGCGCCGACCCCGCAAGCCGGACATTTGTGTTTGGCGCCGCGCAGCATTGATTGGAACACGGCACGGTCAGACTCCCGGTCGGCGTTGCGGTAGACGGCCGGCGTCACGGTATTCTCTTGCATCATGCGATCCTTGCTGAACCTTATCTAGTGATCTAATGGCGCTTCTTGAAGGGACCGCGGCCTTTGACCTTGTAGCCCCCGGGCCGTGGCTTGTCACTTCGCGGCCGAGCGCCCTTTGGTCGCGCGCCAAGAGGGCGGCCTTCGCTCAGCATCTCGAATCTGAGCGCGCCGGCGCTCGGAATCGCCTCGACCAAGCGCACCTCGACGGTATCGCCCAGCCGGTAGCCGAGGCCTGAATCCTCTCCCACCAGCGCCTGGCGCACCTCGTCGTGGTAGAAATATTCATGGCCGATGGATGAGGCAGGGACGAAGCCGTCGGCGCCGGTCTCCATCAGTCTCACGAAGAGACCAGAGCGCACCAGGCCTGAAACGCGCGCGTGGAAACGTGCGCCGATGCGATCGGCAAGATAGGCCGCGATCAGCCGGTCTGCCGTCTCGCGCTCGGCGGCCATGGCTCTCCGCTCGGTATCGGAGATGGCTTGCGCGATCTGGTCGAGCTCGCCCATCTCCGTGTCGGTCAGCCCTTCAGGGCCGAGGCCGAGAGCCCGCACCAGAGCGCGATGCACGATGAGATCGGCATAGCGGCGGATGGGAGAGGTGAAATGCGCATAGCGGCGCAAGTTGAGGCCGAAATGTCCGAAATTGACGGCGCCATATTCGGCCTGGGCCTGGCTTCGCAAGACCACCTCGCCGACCAGCTCGGCCACCGGCGTCGAGCGCGTATCGGCGAGGATGCGGTTGAAATGCGCCGGCTTCAACGTGCCTGATTTCGGCAGCTTGAACCCGATCGTCGCGAGGAATTCTCCGAGCGAGGCGAGCTTCTCTTTGGAGGGGGAATCGTGCAGGCGGTAGATGAGCGGCGAGCGTTTGGCTTCGAGCGTCTCCGCCGCCGCGACATTGGCGGCGATCATGAACTCCTCGATCAAGCGGTGAGCATCGAGGCGGGGAGGGCTGACTACGGCCCGTACCTCGCCCTTGTCGTCGAGCAGGATCTTGCGCTCGGGCAGGTCGAGATCGAGCGGCGCGCGGTCGGTGCGCGCGAGCGTGAGGCTCGCATAGGCGCCCCATAGCGGTCGCAGCACTGTTTCGAGCAGAGGCTCCGTCACCTCGTCGAGTCTGCCGTCGATCGCGCCTTGCGCCTGCTCGTAGCTCAGGCTCGCGGCCGAGCGCATCAATCCCCGGAAGAATCGGTGCTTGAGCTTACGTCCGTCTTTGTCGAAGACCATGCGCACGGCAAGGCACGCCCGCGGCACGTCCTCCTTCAAAGAGCAGAGGTCGTTCGAGATGCGCTCCGGCAGCATCGGCACGACGCGGTCGGCGAAATAGACCGAGTTGCCGCGCTTCCTCGCTTCCTTGTCGAGCGCTTTGCCCGGCCTGACATAAGCGGAGACGTCGGCGATGGCGACAATCGCTACCCAACCGCCGCGGTTCTTCGGGTCAGGATCGGCCTCGGCCCACACCGCATCGTCATGGTCGCGCGCATCCGACGGGTCGATGGTGATAAGCGGAAGATGGCGCAGGTCCTCTCGGCGTCCAAGCTCGGGCTCTTTGGCGGCGGCGGCCTCGGCGAGCACCGCGTCGGAAAAGGTGTCGGGGATGCCGTGGGCATGGACGGCGATGAGGCTCGTCATCTGCTGCGCTTGCGGATTGCCGAGCCGCTCGGTGATGCGCGCAGTCTGAACGCCGGCACGGCCTCCACGCGCGAGCTCGAAGCGCACGAGCTCACCGCTCTCCGCATCGCTGGTATTGCCGCGGGCGACGGGCCACTCTTTCAGCTGCTTGCGCTCGATGGGATCGATGACGCCGGTCCCGCCGGGAAGCGAGCGGAAAATGCCGAGCATCCTCTGCGTCGCCCGGGCGAGCTTTTTGATGGTGCGCGCCTGATAAGGGTATTCGGCATCGGCTCCGAGAGCGGTGATGCGCGCAAGCACGCGGTCGCCGATGCCGGCAGCGGGCCCCGCGTCGCGCTTGCTTTCGACCATGAGGATGCGGGGCGGGGCGCCATGCTCCTCATCCCAGGTGGCAGGACGCGCCACGAACTCGCCGTCTCTATCGCGCGAGACGATCTCGATCACCGTGACCGGCGGCAAGGCGCCGGGCTTGACGAGCTTCCGGCGCGACCCGGCGATCAGACCGTCGTCGGCCATGCTGCGCAGAAGCTCTTTCAGGGCGACACGGTCACCACCCTTCACCCCGAAGGCGCGCGCGATCTCGCGCTTGCCGGACTTGACGCTCGCGGTTTCGAGAAAATCGAGAATCTCTTGTTTTGAAGGTAGTCTGCCCACGGTCGCCTGGCGCGGAGCCCCCTTAGTCTTTGCCACGGGCTCCTCAGCCTGCCGTCTCCTCGACGGCTTCCTTGTTGCTCTTGCCGTTCTTGCGCGCCGACTTCTTGGCAACGCTCTTGCTACCGGAGGCCTTGGGCTGCTTCTTGGCGGGACCCTTGGCGTTGCGCGCCGCGATCAGCTCGACCGCCTGGGCGAGCGTGGTCTGCTCTGGTTCGATGTCCTTGGGCAGTGTGGCATTGACCTTGCCATGCTTCACGTAGGGACCGTAGCGGCCTGAGAGCACCTGGATCTTGCCGCCAAGCTCGGGATGATCGCCGAGCTCCTTGATAACGCTCGCGCCGCGCGGCCGGCGATTGGCGGCCTTCTCGGCGAGGAGGCTCACGGCGCGGTTGATGCCGACCTCGAACACCTCTTCAGGCGCCGAAAGGCTTGCATATTTGCCGTCATGTTGAACGTAAGGCCCATAGCGGCCGAAGCCGGCCACAATCGGCTTGCCCGTCTCGGGATGGGTGCCGATCTCGCGCGGAAGCGCCAGCAGCGCGAGCGCACGGTCAAGCTCGAGGCTCTCGGGGTCGGTGCCTTTGGGGATCGAGGCGCGCTTCGGCTTCTCCTTGCCGCTCCCTTCGCCAAGTTGGACGTAAGGACCGAAGCGGCCGGTGCGGAGCGTGACGTCGAGGCCCGTCTCGGGATCGGTGCCGAGGACTTTCGCCTCGGCGGAAGGGGCCTTGTCCCCGGTCTCGGCGAGCTGCCGGGTATACCGGCATTCCGGATAGTTGGAGCAACCGACGAAGGCGCCAAACTTGCCGACCTTCAGGCTGAGGCGACCCACGCCGCAAGAGGGACAACCGCGCGGGTCGCCGCCCGCTGCGGGTTCGGGGAAGATGTGGGGTCCGAGCAGATCATTCAAAGCATCGAGCACATGGGCGATCCTGAGCTCGCCGATATCATTCACCGCGGCGATGAACTCGCGCCAGAAATCGCGTAACACATCCTTCCATTCGAGTTCGCCCGCAGAGATCTTATCGAGCTTCTCCTCGAGATCGGCGGTGAAGTCGTACTCGACATAGCGACGGAAGAAGCTCTCGAGGAAGGCCGTGACCAGCCGCCCCTTATCTTCAGGATAGAGCCGCTTCTTGTCGAGGCGGACATATTCGCGGTCGCGGAGCACATTCAGCGTCGTCGCGTAGGTGGAGGGACGGCCGATGCCGAGCTCCTCCATCTTCTTGATCAGAGTGGCCTCGCTATAACGGGGCGGCGGCTCGGTGAAGTGCTGCTTCGCCTCGATCTTGCGCGGATCGAGCGCCTCGCCCTTGGTGAGGGCGGGAAGCGCGCCATCCTCGCCGATCGCGTCGTCGATCCCTTCCTCGTAGATTCTGAGAAAGCCGTCGAAGCGGACCACCGAGCCGGTCGCCCTGACGCCGTAGGTTGATCCGTCCTTGGCCGCCACGTCGATGTCGACGGAGGTGCGCTCGATGTCGGCGCTCGAAGCTTGGCTTGCGAGCGTCCTCTGCCAGATCAGCTTATAGAGCTTTGCCGCGTCGTCATCGAGATAGCGGGAGACAGAGTCGGGGGCCTTGCTGAAATCGGTCGGCCGGATCGCCTCATGCGCCTCTTGTGCGTTCTTGGCCTTGGTCTCGTATTCGCGGGCCGTCGCGGGCACGTAGCGCTCGCCATAGAGCTTGGTGAGGAGGCGGCGCAAAGCAGCAACCGCCTCGGGCACGATCTGCACGCCGTCGGTCCGCATATAGGTGATCAGCCCCTCGGCCTCGCCGCCGAGATCGACGCCTTCGTAGAGCCTTTGGGCGAGCTGCATGGTGTGGCGGGGCGAGAAGCCGAGCTTGCGCGAGGCCTCTTGCTGCAGGGTCGAGGTGGTGAACGGGGCCGCGGGGTTGCGGCGCTGCGACTTGCTCTCGATATTCGATACGGCAAAGCGGCCGCCTTCGAGCGCGGCCTTCAGGCGATCTGCCGTCGCTTGGTCGGCGATATCGAACTTGTCGAGCTTCTTGCCGCCGATCGAGAACAGTCTCGCCTGGAAGGTCTCGTTCTTAGCCGTGGCGAGCTCGGCCAGGATCGTCCAGTATTCCTGTGCCCTGAACTGCTCGATCTCGAGCTCGCGGTCGCACACGAGCCTAAGCGCTACCGACTGCACGCGTCCCGCCGAGCGGGCGCCCGGCAGCTTTCGCCACAGCACGGGGGAGAGGGTGAAGCCCACGAGATAATCGAGCGCACGACGGGCGAGGTAGGCGTTGACCAGCGGTCCGTCGATCGCACGCGGATGATGCATCGCGTCGAGCACCGCCTCCTTGGTGACGGCATTGAACACGACGCGCTCGACCGGAATGCCTGCCAAAGCCTTCTTACGGTCGAGCACTTGGAGCACATGCCAGGAAATGGCCTCACCCTCGCGGTCGGGGTCGGTGGCGAGGATGAGCTTGTTGGCGCCCTTTACGGCCTTGGCGATTTCGTCGAGCCGCTTGGCGGCTTTAGGCTCGACGTCCCAATGCATCTCGAAATCGTTGTCGGGCACGACCGAGCCGTTCTTAGAAGGCAGATCGCGCACGTGGCCGTAAGAGGCGATGACGCGGTATCCTGGCCCCAGATACTTATTGATGGTCTTGGCCTTGGCGGGCGATTCGACGATGACGATGTTCATTGAGATGTTCCTAGCCGCGCAAATTGCGTCAGGCTGAGGGCGGCGGGCCGGATCGGCCCCTCGTTAGCCCGCCCGAAAATGGTGTCTTCAAGGTCCGGTGTCAAATCCACCGCTCACGGATTGACAACTTCTAGGCGTATATACTAGCTAAGACAACCTCAGGCTGTTAGGGGCGAAGGGTGGATTTGGACCGGCAGCCACTGCCGAACCGTAGGGTTCGGGGAGGCGTAGCATTGTGAGCAATCGGCGGGAAATAGGACAGAATGAAATGACCGGGCCCCGCAGCAGGCCTCCAGGCGGCGCGAGTTCATTGAGTGACCGTGACCAGCTTAGTCGCAAGGAGGCTGCGGAATATATTGCGTCAATGCTCGACGGTTTGAGGCACGTCGCGCACAACGCCCAGTTGCAGTTCCTGGCCTATTTGATCAATGTCGCGCTCGAAGAGGCCAACAACGAAAAGGCTATTCGCGACTAGCGCTTCCCCCTAGCTTTCGATCAGCGAAACCAGCTGCTGCCCGTGGCGTTGCAGCCTTCCGGCAAGGTCAAGCTCCAATAGAACAATATGCACCTTGCGGGTCTCGAGCCCGGTCGTCCGGATTAGTTCGTCGATATCGACCGGGCTCGGTCCGAGCGCGCCGATCACACGCTCGCGCTCGCTCGCGCCGATGTCGGGAAGGGGCCGCGGCGCGCCATGCTCGTCGGAAGAGGCGAGTTCGGTCTTCGGTGCCGGGGGACGGCCAAGGATCGGTGCGAGCGCCTCGACGATGTCGCTCGCAGACGTGACGAGGCCGGCGCCCTGCTTCAGCAGATTGTTGGTCCCGGCCGAGCGAGGATCGAGCGGGCTTCCCGGCACGGCGAAGACCTCGCGCCCCTGCTCGCCGGCAAAGCGTGCGGTGATGAGCGAGCCCGAGCGCTCAGCCGCCTCGACCACGACCACGCCAAGCGAGATTCCCGAGATTAGGCGGTTGCGGCGCGGGAAATCCTTGCCACGCGGCGAGAAGCCGGGAGCGCGCTCGCTGATCAGCAAACCCTTCGTTCCGATCGCCTGCTGCAGGTCCTGGTTCTCCGGCGGGTAGACATTGTCGATGCCGCCGGCGAGCACGGCGATGGTGCCGCGCTCGAGCGAGGCGAGATGCGCTGCCGTATCGATACCGCGGGCAAGGCCAGAAGCGACGACGAAGCCCTCGAGGCCGAGATCGGTGGCAAGACCTCGGGTGAATTTTTGTCCGACCGCCGAGCCGTTACGTGCACCGACGATGGCAACGATGGGAATCGCCGCGAGGTCGAGTTTGCCCTTCACGTAAAGGAGGGGCGGGGGAGCGTCCACTTCACCAAGCGCCGGCGGATAGCCCGGCTCGCCGATGGCGACCAGCTGCGCACCGAGTGCCTCCGCAGCGGTAAGCTCTTCCTCCGCCTCGTCCTCGCGATAGAGGCGGATGTCGT
>DATHCZ010000041.1:0-16952 GCA_035319265.1 Methyloceanibacter sp.
TACGCGATCTGGCTCGAGCAGCGCTTCACCAAGGACGAGATCCTCGAGCTCTATCTCAATCGGGTCTATTTCGGCGGCGGCACTTACGGCATCGAGGCCGCTGCCCGGCATTATTTCGGCAGATCGGCGCGGTCGGTCACGCTACCACAGGCGGCGCTGCTCGCCGGCCTGCTCAAGGCGCCGTCCAAATATGCGCCCACCCGCAGCGTGAAGCTTGCCTCCGCGCGGGTCGACGAGGTGCTGGAAAACATGGTCGAGGCCGGGTTCCTCTCGCCGGAAGAGGCGCGCGCGGCAAGCCAGCAGCCGCTTCACCTGAGCGCCAAGGGTGACGACACGGGCTATCCTTATGCCGTGGATTGGGTCGCCGAACTGCTCCCCGAATTCGTCGGCGACAACGACAGCGACCTGATCGTCGATACGACCATCGATGCCTCTCTGCAACGGCAGACACAACAGTCGCTTCGCCAGATTCTCGACGAGCAGGGGGGCGAGGTCGACGCGAGCGAGGGTGCGGTCGTGGTGCTAGATCCGCAAGGCGGGGTGAAGGCGCTGGTCGGCGGCCGCTCTTATTCGACGAGTCCGTTCGACCGTGCGCTCAAGGCCGAGCGCCAGCCAGGCTCGGCCTTCAAGCCGTTCGTCTATCTCGCCGCGCTCGAGAGCGGCTACACGCCCGATTCACGGGCCTATGACGGGCCGACCACCGTGGCCGGCTGGTCGCCCAGGAACCATAGCGGCACCTATCAGGGCGAGGTCTCCCTCAGGAACGCCATGGCTCAGTCGCTCAACACGGTGGCGGCGCGTCTCGGCGCGGAGGTCGGCGGCTGGCGCGTGGTCCGTACCGCGAAACGGCTCGGCATCCATTCCAAGCTGCACGACAGACCCTCGATCGCACTCGGCACGGCCGAGGTCAACCTGCTCGAGCTGACCGGCGCCTACACGCCCTTCGCTAATGGCGGCCAAGGCGTGATGCCGCACATCATTCAGAGGGTACGGAACGGCGACGGCAAGGTGCTCTATCAGCGCCAGCGCTCCACCACCGGCCAAGTGGTCGCGCTCCCCTATGTAGCGGAGATGAACGACATGTTGAGCACGACGGTCCAGCGTGGAACCGGCAGGCGCGCGGCGATCCCGGGACAGGTCGCCGCGGGCAAGACCGGCACATCGCAGCACTCGCGCGATGCCTGGTTCGTCGGCTACACCGCCTATTACGTTGGCGGCGTGTGGATCGGCAATGACGACGGCTCGCCGATGCGCAATGTCACCGGCGGCATGCTGCCGGCCCTGTTGTGGCACGACATCATGCTCTATGCCCATGAAAACAAGCCGCCCCTTGCGTTGCCGGGAACGCGGGCGCCCGGAATCGAGGGTGTGACGGCGGGGCTTCCTTGGGTCTCTCCGCAAGCGACGGGGGATGAGGATTCAGGCGAACCGCTCTACCGCCGCGTCATCAACATTTTCGGCGGGGACGGTTAGCATCGTCTCTCTCCTGTGGTGAGGGGAGTTATTCGATGCTGCGCTTCGGCGAGTAACCCGGCGAAGACGGGAGCATTCCGTCGGCACCGTAGCGGTGCAGGCTCGCGCCATGCTTCCTGAGCCACGTCCTCGCCTCCTCCAGCCGCGGCATGGTGCGCTCGACGAGGGCCCAGAAGCGCGGCCCGTGATTCATATGGCCGAGATGAGCAACCTCGTGCGCGGCGAGATAATCGAGCACGAACGGCGGCGCGAGCACCAAGCGCCAAGAGAAAGACAGCGCCCCAGACGTCGAGCATGAGCCCCAGCGCGTGGTCTGGTCGCGTACATAGATGCGGTTCGGCGAGAGATCGAGGCGGCGCGCGTGCAGATCGACTCGGGTCTTGAGATCGAGATGTGCTTGTCGCTTCAGCCAGTCGAGCAGGCGACGCGGCGAATGCTCCTGTTCGCCTGCAACGTGGAGGCGTGGCAGCCGGCGGATCGATACATGTGCCCCCTCGGGCCAGGCCGGCGCGGCCTTCGCATCCTCGGGCTCCTCGATCCAAACCACGCCGCGGCGCCTGACCGAGCCGGCGAAGCGGAGCGTATGCGCATAGCCGCGCAACGGGATGATCGCGCCGTGCGTGAAAGGCACCGGCTCCGACAGACCTGCGACGCGTTCCTTTAGCCAATCGAGATGGCGGGAGAGAAATTCGTCGGCATCGGCGAAGCTCGAATAGACGGGCATCGTCAGCACGGCGCCGCGGCGCGCTTCGCTCACTTGCAGGCTGAACCTTCTCGCGCGCGCGCTCCGACGGAGCAGAATGGGAATACCGAGCCCGCGGACCTTGACCTCGATGGTCTCGCCGCGACCGAAGTTAAGTCGCTTCAGCATTGGTTACGCTCCCTACCGCCGACCGTGCCCACGATTCGGCGGCGGGTACAGTAGCACAGGGTGTTGGGGGAGCGCTCGCCTCTGCTTTAGGCAGCGCGGCCGAAGGCCCGCGCGAAAATTCCCCTACGGCGTTGATGTACCTTAATAAAACCACGGATTCTCGGCGCTATTTCGGCGCGGAAACGTGATCCGTTGAAGACGCCATAATGCCCCACTCCAGGCTGCACGTAGTGCTCACGCATAGAAGGAGCGAGGGATCTGCTCAAAATTTGGGCAGCATAGGTCTGCCCCAGACCGGAGATGTCGTCCTTCTCGCCCTCCACGGTCATCAACCCGACCCGTTGGATCTTGCCGGGATCGACCAATGTGTTGCGGTGCACCATAATGCCCCTCGGCAACTTATGCTCAAGAAACACCGTCTCGATCGTCTGGAGGTAATACTCGGCGGTGAGATCCATCACCGCGAGGAACTCATCGTAGAACTCGCGATGCTTGTCGGCCGAGTCGCCGTCGCCACGAACGAGATTATGGAAAAGCTCGCGATGGGCGGTGACGTGGCGGTCAAAATTCATGCCCATGAAGCCGCTGAGCTGGAGGAAGCCCGGATAGACGAGCCGCATCATGCCGGGATATGGCCACGGCACCTGGGTGATCACGTTGTGGCGAAACCAGTTGAGGCTGCGCCCTTTGGCGAACTCGTTGACGGCCGTGGGATTCTCGCGCGCATCGATGGGGCCGGCCATGAGAATCATCGAGCGCGGCACTGCGGGATCGTTCATGCCCTCCATCAGAGAGACGGCAGCGAACACGGGAACGGTCGGCTGGCAGACTGCCATGACGTGCACGTTTCCCCGGAAGAATCTAACAAAATCAATGATGTAGTCGATGTAAGCGTCGAGATCGAAGGGACCAGCGGCGCGCGGCACGAAGCGCGCGTCCTGCCATTCCGTCACGTAGACCTCGTGGTCGGGAAGAAGGTCGCGCACCGTGCCACGCAGCAGCGTCGGATAATGACCCGCGAGCGGGGCGACGATCAGCAGCTTCGGATCCCTGTGGCGGCGCCAGGCTGAGACGTCCCGCTCGAAGTGAACGAGATTGCAGAACGGCTTGCTGATCACCGTTCGCTCACGCACGGCGACCTTGCGGTCGCTGACGACCGTCTCATCGATGCCCCAGGCGGGCTTGCGATAGCGGCGCGTAGTACGCTCGAACAGCTCGAGAACCGCCGCGGCGCTTCGGCCAAGCGGCGTGTACGCGGCCGGGTTAAGCGGGTTGCGAAACAGCAGCCGATAGGCGTCAGCGGCGGCCCGCGCAGGGGTCAACGCAGCCTGGTTCAGCTCATAAAGATGGTAAAGCATGGATCAACCTCCTGCTCACGATACACCGGAATGCTGCATTGCGGAATCAAATGGTGATTCTATGCTGCAATGCAATGACAGTCTGACGCAGGGGGCCGGTTATCCGCGCGGCTAAAGGTAGCGGCGCAGAGTTTCCGTCATTTTTGTGGCGGGGGTGCCAAAACTGAAATGAGTAATATAGTCGCCGTTCTTGTCCATGAGATAGAGGATGGTCGAATGATCGATACTATAGTCGGTCTTCCCATCTTGGCCTTTATACTCGAATTTGGAAAAGGCCACGTGATAGGCCTTCGCCGCTGCTGCGATCGCCTCTGGCGTTCCCGTCAAACCAACGAAATTAGGTCCGAAATTCTTGACATAGGCCCCTACCGTCTCTGGCGTGTCGCGCTCGGGGTCTAAGGTAATAAAGACGGGGACGATCTCCGACGCTTTCGGCCCAAGCTGACCGAGCGCGTCCGCCATGACTTGGAGCTCGGCCGGACAGACGTCGGGGCAATGGGTGAAGCCAAAGAAAACCAGCATGTAGCGGCCGCGGAAATCCTTGTCGGTCACTTGCTTGCCGGTCTGATCGATGAGGGAGAAGGGGCCGCCGATCAGTGCCTTGCCCGAGGTTTCGATCTTTGCGTGGGGCGCGCCTCGAACCATGATGAGGAGGGCGGCGCCGCCGAGCGCCCCGAGCAGGAAACCCAAGAGGACAATAAGGAGAAGCCGGCCGCGCATCTATTCGCTCAGGCGCAGCAGCGTTCCGTTGACCCGTGCGCTCGCGAGGAAGCGGCTGAACGTCAGATAGCCGGCAAACAGATAAACGGCATTGAGCGAAAGCGCCCACCACAGCTCCTTCGGATCGAATGTGTGGTGCAGGAGGATCGAGCGCATGCCCTCGAACACGTGGGTCGGCGGAAGAGAGAGCGCTATGACCTGCAGCCAGCCAGGCAGCACCGAGACGGGATAATAAACGCAACAGAGCGGGAGCAGCACGAAGGCGAGCGACCAGGCGAGCTCCTCGGCGCCCAATCCATAGCGCAGGATGACTCCGGCCGAGATCAGCCCGAGCGACCAGCTCGTCAGCACCAGCACGGCGAAGAAGGCGGCGAGTGGGAGGCCGAGTCCGAGCAGGTTGAAGCCGAAGAGGAAATAGGCGGCGATGGCCACCGGCACCATGCTCACGCCTAGTCTGATCACGCTCCATAGGCTGAGCGCGGCAACGAGCTCGTAAGGACGGAGCGGGCTCGTCAGCAGATTGCCGAGGTTGCGCGACCACATCTCCTCGATGAACGTCGTCGAGAAGCCGATCTTGGAGCGGAACAGGATGTCCCACAACAAGACCGAACCGATCAACACGCCGGCGCCTTGCGCGAGCGGACTCGTGGTGCCGGCCAGATATTTCTGCAGGAACCCCCAGGTGAGCATCTGCAGGAAGGGCCAATAGATCAGCTCGACCAACCGCACTCCCGAGCTTCGCAGCAGATACATATAGCGACGGACGAGTGCGCTGATGCGGCGGAAAGAGGCGGCAGGACCGGTCGGCGGTAAGAGGATCGGCTCCGCTCCGCTCGCTGCTCTCGAAAGGGTGCTCATGAGGCTTTCCTCGCCGGAGCGACCTCGCTTTCGGGCCTCTCGGCCGGCTGCCGGGAGCGGCGGCGGACCACGTCGAGAAACACCTCTTCCAGCGTCTTCCTGCCGAAGGTCTCGATCAGGGCGCGCGGGGTCTCGTCCTCGATGATCCGGCCTTGATCGAGCAGGATGACGCGGTCGGCGAGGCGCTCGACCTCGGCCATGTTGTGAGACGCGAGCAAGAGCGTCGCGCCGCGATCGCGCGCATAGTCCCTGAGCTTCCGCCTGATCCAATCGGCGGTATCGGGGTCGAGCGAGGCGGTCGGCTCGTCGAGCAGAAGCAACTCGGGCGCATTCAAGAAAGCCTTAGCGAGCCCGGCGCGCGTCTTCTGCCCGGCCGAGAGCTTGCCGGTCTCACGATCGAGCAGCGGCTCGATCTGCAGATCTCGCGCGACGTGAGCGATACGCTCGGCCACGTTGGCGACGCCGTAAAGTCGGGCGTAGACGGTGAGGTTCTGTCTCACCGTGAGCCGCGAGGGCAGGTCGACGTAAGGGCTCTGAAAGTTGAGCCGGTGCGCCACCTCGCCCCGTCGGGTGCTCATGTCGGCGCCGAACACCCTGACTTCGCCCGAGGTCGGCACGATGAGCCCAAGCAGCATGGCAATGGTCGTCGTTTTGCCCGCGCCATTGCCGCCGAGGAGAGCGACCGTCGTGGCGGGCGCGAGCGTGAAGCTGATGTGGTCTACCGCCGTGACCGTGCCGTAGACCTTGGTCAGCTCACGCACGCTGACGGGCATATTCCCCTCGACCGCACCGATTTCGGCGATGCTTGCGCGGGGCTCGCAACCCGAATTCACCACTCTCTCGTCCATGGCCTTGCGCTGCGCGTCCGCTTTGTCGGAATTATGGCTCTTTCGCCACGTGCTAGACTTCACCTATGGCTGCATCCGACAAGAGTCAAACCGCGCGCCGGACGGAGGTGCCCGACCGCCTCGGTCCAAGCGAGAGCCGGCTCAGGCTCCAGACCATCGTACGCTTGCGCTGGCTCGCGGTGCTCGGTCAGAGCGTGACGGTGATCGGCGCCTATTGGGTGATCGGCATCGACTTGCCCATCGGCTGGTGCCTCGCGGTCATCGCGCTCTCGGCCTGGATCAATGTCGCGCTGCGCATCCGCTATCCGGCGAGCCAGCGCCTCAAGTCGAACTACGCCCTTATGATGCTCGGCTTCGACGTACTCCAACTCGCGGCGCTGCTCTATCTCACCGGAGGGCTCGAGAACCCCTTCTCCTTCCTGCTCATCGCACCGGTCGCGGTCTCGGCCTCGACCCTGCGTCTGCGCGTCACCGCGGCGCTCGGCATCATGGCCATCACCGCGGCGACGGTGCTCACAAGCTTCCACCATCCGCTTCCCTGGTTCCATCATTCCAATCTTCTGCTCCCCTTCCCCTACGTCATGGGGGTATGGGCGGCGCTCGTCTCGGGCATCCTGTTCATCGGCTTCTACTCGTGGCGCACGGCGGAGGAGGCAAGACGCATGTCGGAGGCGCTCGCGGCGGCCGAGATGGTGCTGGCGCGCGAGCAGAAACTATCTGCCCTCGATGGGCTCGCCGCCGCTGCCGCGCATGGTCTTGGCACGCCGCTTGCCACCATCGCCGTGGTCACCAAAGAGTTGATGCGCGATGCCAGGCCGACCGATCCCCATTACGAGGATGTGGTCTTGCTGCGCGCCCAGGCCGAGCGGTGCCGCGACATCCTGGCCGAGCTTGCTGCACGCGGCGAGCAGATCGACATCATCGTGTCGCGGCTGCCGGTAAGCCATCTCATCGAGGAGGTGGTTGCCCCCCACCGGCTGGTCGCCGTGCCGATCGAGGTGAGGACGGGACCCGCCTCCGGCGTGGCGCCGGGAAGCCCGAGCGCGATCGAGCCCGTCACCGAACGCAATCCGGGCGTGCTCTACGGGCTCGGCAATCTCCTCGAAAATGCCGTCGATTTCGCCGACACCAAGGTCGAGGTCGACGCGCGCTGGTCGGAGGACGAGGTCAAGATCGTCATCGCCGACGACGGGTCGGGCTTCCCGCCTTACGTGCTCGAGCAGCTCGGCGAGCCGTTCGTCACCACGCGGCCGGCGCAAATCTTCCGCCAAGAGGCACCCGATGAGCATATTGGCATGGGGCTCGGCTTCTTCATCGCCAAGACGCTGCTCGAGCGCTCCGGTGCCATCCTCGCTCTGGCGAATCGACCCTTACCTCACGGGGGCGCGGTGGTCACCGTCTCGTGGCCGAGAGCGAAATTCGAGCGGATGTCGGAAGAAGCCAAGTTCAGGCCCGAGCCTGCGGCACTTTAGCCTCGAGAAAAGAAGCGCTGTTCGGCCGCGGCCAAGGCTTCGGCCTCGCCGGTCGAGCCACATTACAACCTGTTCATTTCACGGCGGCCTCATACTTTGGTAGCCTTGCCCATACTTGCAAAACCTCTTAGCTCTTAACGACCTCGCAAAGCCCCTCACCAGAGCGAGAATCCCATCGGTTCTAGGAAAATGTACGCCTTCGGGGTCGGGCAAGAGCAGCATCATCAGGAGCCCAGATATGGAAGCTCATCAGGTTTCGCCGACGCCCTACCAGGGCGGGCCAGTGCCGCAGGAGAATACCCTCCTCATCGTCGATGACGATCGCGCCTTCCTCGCGCGGCTTGCGCGCGCCATGGAGACGCGCGGTTTCGAGGTCGAGGCGGCAGCCTCGGTCGAGGAAGGCTTGTTGTCGCTAAGACGCCGGCCTCCGGCCTTCGCCGTCGTGGATATGCGTCTTGAGGACGGCAACGGCATCGACGTGATCGCCGCGCTCAAGGGCGTGCGTCCAGAAGCGCGCGCCGTGGTGCTGACCGGCTACGGCAACATCGCCACGGCCGTCACGGCGGTGAAGCTCGGTGCGGTTGATTACCTCGCCAAGCCCGCGGATGCCGACGACGTCTACAATGCGCTGGTCGCGTCCACGACCGCCAAGGCGCCGCCGCCGGAGAATCCGATGTCGGCGGATCGCGTGCGGTGGGAGCACATCCAGCGGGTTTACGAGCTGTGCAACCGCAACGTCTCGGAGACGGCGCGGCGGCTCAACATGCATCGCCGCACGTTGCAGCGCATCCTCGCCAAGCGCGCCCCGAAGTAGCTAGATATCGAGACCGCAGGCGGGATCGAGGTGGCGCTGCAGCCTGAGTGCTGCGGCGCGGGCGAAGCAAAGCATCATCGCCTTGCGGCGTGCTGCGGTGATCCGCTCCTCCACACCCTCGCGTACGAGCTCGGCGCCGTAGCGATCGGCAAGGATCAGTCCCGCTTCTTTCGGGATGACCTCACGGGGAAAATCGGCGGCGACGGCGAAATAGAGCCGGTCGCAGAAATCGAGATAATCCTGCCACTTCGTATCGGTCCGATAGTCGAGCAGGCAGGACTTGATCTCGACGATCAGCACGTCGCCTGAGGCAGATAGTCCCACCACGTCGGCGCGACGGCCATTGGCCAACGGAAGCTCGGTGACCACCGACAGGCCAAGGGCGCGGAAGGCGCGGCACACGCCGCGCTGAAGCTCGGCAGCGATCTCGGACTGGCGCCTGTCGAAGGCGACGACCGGGTCGTCTTTCTTGGCAAGCGATTCCCGCATCGAAGACTCCAAGGATATTCAAATTCTGCTCACCAGATTGTGCATGGTTCCTCATTTCACGAGGTGGAACAAGCTGGTAAATGTGGCGTTCAAAGTGCTCAGCGAAGTTGGCCCAGAAGTTCCGGGCCTTTTCCCAGCGCCCGAGCCGAGGGAGCCTGACATGAGTTCGAGGACTGCCGCCCTCGCCGAGCCAAAATCAATCCCCGAATCACCAGCCGATTCGCTGCGCCGCCGCCTGATGGAGACGCGCGCACTCTCGACCGAGCTTGCCCGACCCTTGAGCGACGAAGATCAGGTCGTCCAGGCGATGGACGACGCAAGCCCGACCAAGTGGCATCTCGCCCATACCACATGGTTCTTCGAAGCCTTCGTGCTGAAGCGCTTCCTGCCCTCCTACCGCGTGTTCGACGAGCGCTTCGAATATTGCTTCAACTCCTATTACGAGAGCGTCGGCCCTCGTCAACCGCGCGCGAAGCGTGGCCTTCTGACGCGACCCTCGGGCGATGAGGTGCGTGCCTATCGCGCCTTCGTCGATGAGGCGCTTGGCCGGATGTTCGATCAGCGCCTCGCACGTGAGGCGGCGGAACTCGTCGAGCTCGGCATCAATCACGAGCAGCAGCATCAGGAGCTCCTGCTCACCGACATCCTCGCCCTGTTCGCTGCCGAGCCGCTCAACCCCGCGTATCGCGAGGCGAGCCAGGGCACGGTGATCGGCGAAGTTGCGTCGCTCGAATTCGTGCCGTTCGACGGCGGCATCTTCGAGGTCGGCCACGATGGCGAGGGGTTCGCTTATGACAATGAGGGACCGGCGCACGAGGCGCTCATTCGCCCGTTCAAGCTCGCCTCGCGCCTGGTCACCAACGCGGAGTGGATCGAGTTCATCGAGGATGGCGGGTACGAGACGCCGACGCTCTGGCTCGCCGACGGCTGGAATACGGTGAGGACGCAAGATTGGAAGGGGCCGCTCTATTTCGAGCACGGCGACGGCGGCTATCTGCAGATGAGTCTCAACGGCTTTTACCCGGTCGATCCCGCCGCTCCCGTCACGCATGTCAGCTATTACGAGGCTGATGCCTTCGCCCGCTGGGCCGGACACCGCTTGCCCTCAGAGTTCGAGTGGGAGGTCGCTGCCGCGAGTGTGCCGGCCGAAGGCCGCACGCTCGGCAAGGGATATCTGCGCGCCATGCCGGCGAAGGCCGGTATGGGTCTCCAGCAGATGTTCGGCGATGTGTGGGAATGGACGGGGAGCGCCTATCTTCCCTACCCGGGCTTTACGGCCGCTTCCGGCGCCGTCGGCGAATATAACGGCAAGTTCATGTGCAATCAGTTCGTGCTCAGGGGCGGCTCCTGCGTGACGCCAGAGGGCCACGTGCGGCGAACCTATCGCAATTTCTTCTACCCCCATCAGCGCTGGCAGTTCATGGGCCTGCGGCTGGCCAGTGACGCGTGATGGAGGGCGAGGTCTCGCTACAACTTCCCGACGACGCGGCGGCGGCGCTATCGCCCAGCGTCAGGGTGCGAGCCGAGCGGGGACAGGCCGAGTTCGCGCAGGCGGTGCTCACGGGCTTCGCCGGCAATCCCCGCTCGATCCCGTGCCGCTTCTTCTACGATGCGGTCGGCTCGGAGCTTTTCGAGGAGATCGCCAAGCTCGAAGAATATTACCCGACGCGAGTTGAGGCGGCGCTGCTCGAGACTTACCGCGCCGAGATCGCGGCGCTCGTCGGTCCCTCTCGCGTGTTGATCGAGTTCGGCTCTGGATCGAGTCGCAAGACAAGCCTTCTGATCGGCGCGCTCGGCAAGATCCCGGCTTATGTTCCCATCGACATCGCCGCCGAGAGCCTGAACGAGGCGGCTGGATGGCTCTCCGAGCAGCACCCTGGCCTCAATGTCTTGCCGCTGATCGCCGACTTCACCAAGACGCAGGCGCTGCCGCAGATCGCGCGGCGACGAAAAAAGCTCGGTTTCTTCTCCGGTTCGACCATCGGCAATTTGACCCACAACGAGGCGCGGGCCTTCCTGGCCAATGCGGCGCGGCTCCTCGGCAAAGGCAGCGTCTTCCTAATCGGCGTCGACCTCAAGAAACCGCTATCGATCCTTGTCCCCGCCTATAACGACGCCAAAGGCGTCACTGCCGCCTTCAACCTCAACCTGCTCGCCCGCATCAACCGCGAGCTTGAGGGCGATATCGACCTCTCGCATTTCGCGCACGACGCCGTTTATAACGAGAGGCACGGCCGCATCGAGATGTACCTCGTGAGCCTCGCCCGGCAGACGGTGCATGTGCAGGGGCGGGCCTTCACCTTCGCCGAAGGCGAGCACATCCACACCGAGAATTCGCACAAATACACCGTCGATGAGTTCCAGGCGCTCGCAAGCGCGTCGGGCTGGCAGCCGGTCAAGGCCTGGATCGATCACGACCGGCTCTTCAGTCTTCATCTGTTGCGCCACCAGCGTTAATAGCGCCACTACGCGCGGCGGCTCGCCTCTTCCGCGAACAGAGGCAGCATGCGGTCGCGCATCAAATGCACCGCCTCGCTGATGGTTCGGACATTGGTGCGCGGCTCGAGACATTTGATGCCACTCTCAATGATCGACCGCACGTCTGCCCGCGTCAGCACCTTGCGTTCGACCAAATGTTCGAGCAGCGCCAGCGTGGTCACGCCGTTGGCGACGGCGATGGCCTGATCGCTGCAGCCCAGAAAGCTGATCATGGCGAGTTCTCCATCTCCTCCCAAGAGACCTATTTTCGTTCCTCTCTTATAACCCGCTTCGGCGGCAATCGGATTGCCTTCCGCTTGCCAGGTCGCGTGGGCTCGGGGCATTCTCCGGCCTCCTCAGCGAAAGGAGTGACGCCTCGTGCCTGATCTTCCTGCCGGCAACGCAGTCATCGGCCAGTCCGGAGGGCCGACCGCCGTCATCAATCAGTCACTCGCCGGCGTGATCGAAGGCCTCAAGGCAGGTCTCGCCACTTCCGGCCAGGTAAAGCGCATTTTCGGCATGCGCCATGGCGTGCGCGGGCTGGTGAAGACGGGCAGCGAGGGGCTCGTCGATCTCACCGGCATCGACAAGGCGAAGCTCGATCAGATCGCCCGGACGCCGTCGGCGGCACTCGGCTCGACCCGCGACAAGCCCGACGAGGCCTATTGCGAGAAGATCCTCGCCGGGTGCAGGGCCAACGACATCCGCTATTTCTTCTATATCGGCGGCAACGACTCGGCCGACACCTGCCGCATCGTGAGCGAAAAGGCGGAGGCTGCGGGCTACGAACTCAACTGCTTCCACGTGCCGAAGACGATCGACAACGATCTCCTTGAGAACGACCACACGCCGGGCTTCCCGTCTGCCGCGCGCTACGTGGCGATGGCTCTTGCCGGCGACGCGCTCGACAATGCGAGCCTCGGCGGCATCAAGATCAACGTCATCATGGGGCGGAACGCGGGCTTCCTCACCGCGGCGGCTTCGCTCGCACGCCAGGGGGCAGCCGACGGCGCCCCGCCGGCCGACCGGCCGGCGCCGCATCTCATCTACCTGCCGGAGGTATCATTCTCGACCGATGCCTTCTTGGCCGATGTCGAGGCGGTCTATGCAAAGCTCGGGCGCTGCCAGATCGCGGTCAGCGAAGGCATCCGCGACAAGACGGGCGCCGAGATCGCGCCCAAGCTGATGCGGTCGGGCGAGGTCGACGCCCACGGCAATATCCAGCTCTCGGGCTCGGGCGCGCTCGGCGACGGGCTCGCCGACCTGGTGAAGACGGGACTGACGCCGAAGGGCGGTAAGGCCCCGCGCGTGCGCGCCGACACGTTCGGCTATATCCAGCGCTGCTGGCCCGAGCCCTCGCCGGTCGACGCGATCGACGCGCGCGCGGTCGGCCGCTACGCGGCCGAGCTTGCCGCACGCGGCGACCGGAGCGCCTCGGTGATCATCGTGAGGATCTCCAACGCGCCAGACGCCTATCGCAGCGATTGCGCCCGCGCCGACCTCAAGGCGGTGGCGCGCCGCACGCGGCACGTGCCGGCGGAGTTCATTTCGGGAGCGAACGACGTGAGCGCCGCGTTCGATGCCTATTGCCGTCCGCTCGTCGGAGACCTGCCCAAGCTCGCATGGCTGTAACCTTCCCTACCTCACCGTCATCGCCGGGCTTGACCCGGCGATCCATTCCATTGGCCCCTCGCTTTGCTGAGACGTAACGGCATGAATGCCCGGATCACGTCCGGGCATGACGTGAAAAATGAGAAAGGCCTACCTCAAGCTTCGACCAGCTCTTGGACGTAGGTCGGCAGCGCGAAGGCGGCGACATGGACGTCGGGCCGCCAGTAGCGCGTCGGAAAGGCGCCAGCCTCCGCGTAGCGCTTGGTGATCCTCCGCTTCTTATGGCGCCTCAGCTTCTTATTGTCGGTGGCCCAGCCATAGGACATCGGGCCGCCGAAATAGCTCGGGGTATTGGCGAGGTAGGCTGAGGCATCGCCGAACAGCTCGCGGAAGAAGCCGACGCTCTGCTTGAGCTCGGAGGCCTGAAGAAAGGGGAGACCGTTCTGCGTCACGAGCAGGCCGCCCGGGGCGAGGCAGCGCCGGCAATTCGCGTAGAACTCGCGCGTGAACAGCACGGCGCCGGGTCCGACCGGATCGGTCGAATCGATCATGATGACGTCGAAGCGGTCATCGGTCTCGGCCACGAATCTGGTGCCGTCGGCGATGACAATCCGGGTGCGCGGGTCGTCATAGGCGCCGGCCGACACCTCGGGGAAGTGCTGGCGGCAGAGGTCGATCACGCCGCGGTCGATCTCGCATAGTGTCACCTGCCTGAGCTCGGGATGTCTCAGGCACTCCCTGAGCACCCCGCCGTCGCCGCCGCCCACGATCAAGGCTTTGCGCGCCTTGCCGTGGGCGAACAGCGGAACGTGAGACATCATCTCGTGGTAGATGAACTCGTCCTTCGTGGTGAGCTGCACGATCTGGTCGAGCATCATCACCCGCCCGAAATCGGCGTTCTCGAAGATGATCAGCCGTTGGTGCTCGGTCTCGCTGTCAAAGAGGACGCGGTCCGCCGTTAGACGGACACGGAAGCCACGGTGGAGCGTCTCTTCGACCCAGCGGTCTTCGACCTTACGGTCCATCGGTTCATTTCCTTCCCACGCAGATGCTCTTTGACCAACACCTTCCCGGGCGAGAACGCCTCCTTGAGCACGTCGATAGACGCTCGCGGATTGGTCGCCCCGCACATGAAGACGTCGAGCGCGGCGTAGCCGTACTCGGGCCAGCTATGGATCGAGATGTGCGATTCAGCGAGAACCGCGACACCCGACACACCCCCGTTCGGGGTGAAATGGTGAAGGTGGATATGCAGCAGCGTGGCGCCGGCGACCTCGATGCAACGTCGAAGCGTTTGCTCGATGTGCTCTAGGTCGTCGAGCCGCTCTGCCCGAACGAGATCGATAATGAGATGAGTGCCCGCATAACGGACCCCATCCCGCTCGCAGAAAAAGTCCTTGCGTTCCTCTGGGAGAGAGGCGCACCGGGAATGCTTTTCTTCCGTTTGGGCGGTGCTTGAACCATGATCCAAGTCCATCCCCAATTGGAAGAGGGCGTCACTGGACATGGCGTCCTCCCTCCAACCAGCAGATGTTCAAGTTAAACGAGGCGCTATTTACACCCGCGTTCACGCGATGCAAGAGGTTTTTGACCTCATGAGGCAGAATGACCACGAAAAAGTTTCCAGGAAGCTTCCGCCGGGATAGGCGCCGTGTCGCGCAGGCGACCGAGCAGCTCGCGTGAGGCGCTCGAGGCGGAGCGGGAGGCTCAGGTGAGCGCGAGAGACGAGAACGGCATCAGGATTGTTGAGGCGCCGCTCGGCTCGGACGTCTACCGGCAATCGCTCGTGCTGCGCGAGGCGGTGTTGCGGACTCCGCTCGGCCTGCAATTGACCCCAGAGGAGCTCGCCGACGATGCGCTCCGTCGGCACTTCTGCGTGCTCTCCCACGGCGCCGTGGTAGGCTCGGTCTCGCTCGAGCCGCTCGATCAAGAGAGCCTTCAGCTCCGGCAGATGGCGGTCGCCGAAGACCGGCGGCGGGAGCGGATCGGCGCCGAACTTCTTGAGCACGCAGAAGGATTTGCGCGGAGGGAAGGCTTCAAGCGCATCGTGCTGAGTGCGAGGCTCGGAGCCGAGGGCTTCTATGCCCGGTTCGGCTATCAGGCCTCAGGAGAGCCGTTCGACGAGAACACCATCCCCCATGTCAGGATGAGCAAGGACTTGGCTTAAGCTCGATAAACCGGCGGAGAAGGAGACAGACGAGATGAGTCTCAAGGTTGGAGACAAGGCGCCCGACTTCACCCTACCGTCAGACGGCGGCGGCAAGGTCTCCTTGAAGGCGCTCAAGGGCAAAACGCTCGTGCTGTATTTCTACCCCAAGGACGACACTTCGGGCTGCACGGCCGAAGCTTGCGCCTTCCGCGATGCTTTGCCCGACTTCTCCAAGTCGTGGGCAGCCGTCATCGGCATCTCGCGCGATTCGGTCGCAAGTCATGACAAATTCAAGACGAAGTACGAGCTTCCATTCCCGCTTGCCTCTGATGCTGACGGCAAAGTGTGCGAGGCTTATGGCACATGGGTGGAGAAGAGCATGTATGGTCGCAAATATATGGGAATCGAGCGCGCGACCTTTCTCATCGATGGCAAGGGCGTGATTCGCCACATCTGGCGCAAGGTGAAGGTGCCCGGCCACGCGACCGAGGTGCTGGAGGCCGTGGCGGCGCTCGGTTAGGGCAAGTGAAGGAGGGCGCGATGAGAGCGGCTGTTTCGATGGTCGTGTTACTTGCAAGTCTTGCGGCGACGCCGCTCGCGCTGGCCCAAGGGGAGACCTACATGCCCGCGCTTGGCGACATCATGAGCACGATCCAGGCGCGCCACATCAAGCTTTGGTTCGCGGGAAGGCTCAAAAATTGGGACCTTGCCAGCTATGAGCTCGAGCAGATCAGGCAAGGCCTCGAGAACGCGGCAACCCTCTATTCCGGCATCCCTGCCGAATATGTCGGGGCGACCGTCGACCCGATCGAAGAGATCGGCGCGGCGGTCAAGGCCAAGGACGACGCGCGATTCACCAAAGCCTACGGCGCGCTGAACTCAGCCTGCAACGCCTGCCACCAGGGTATCGCCCGCGGCTTCATTGTGATCCAGGTGCCTGGCACCTCGCCCTTCAGCGACCAGTCCTTCGCCCCTCCCAAACAGTGATGCGCGAGCCACGACGCGGCGGGGCGATGAGCTTCAGGCCGTCCCGCTCTGTCTGGTTCGGCCTCGTCCTCATTCTCCTTGGGGCGGGTGGCGCCATTGTGCTTCCGCGCATCTACCGCACCGCCCTGCTCGGCTCCGGCTACATGGCGCAGACCCTGTGCGGGGGGATATTCATCTCCGGCCGCGACCCAAAATCGCTGCTCGACCAGGATTTGACCGGCAAGGGCCTCGAGCTGCTCGTCCTTTTCCAGCCCGAGATCGATCTGAAGGCGAAGCGCGTGAGCGCCTCGGCGTTTGGGATCGGCCGGCAGAAGGCGATTTTTCGCGACGGGCTCGGCTGCACCCTCCTCGACGGGCGCTCAGAGGCCGAGCTTAAGGCGGAAGCCGCGAGCCTCCCTCCCCTGCCCACCCCTATAAACGAAGACGCACTCTGGCCGGAGGGCGAGAGGGTCGCGCTCGACGCGTTGCCCAAAGGGATTGATGGCGCGGCGCTCGAGCAGGCCATCGATAGCGTCTTCGCCGAACCCGACCCCGCCCATCCGCGCCGCACCAGGGCGCTCGTCGTGGTGCAGGGCGGCCGCATCGTCGCCGAGCGCTACGCGCCTGGCTTCAATGCCGCCATGCCGATGATCGGCTGGTCGATTAGCAAGAGCGCCGTGAATGCCCTGATCGGTCTTCGCGTGAAGGACGGCAAGCTTGCGCTCACCGACACGGCGCTGATACCCGAATGGCGCGATCAAGGCGACCCGCGACGGGCCATCACCGTCGATGAGCTGATGCGCATGACGAGCGGTCTCGCGTTCGACGAGAGCTATGGCGACACC
>DATHCZ010000042.1:0-11662 GCA_035319265.1 Methyloceanibacter sp.
CGGGGCTAGAGCGCGATCTGCTGAGGCTGATCGACGACGCCATCGAGCTTACCAAGGACAACACCGCGCTCAATCTCACCATCGCCTTCAACTACGGTGCCCGCGACGAGATCGCCCGCGCTGCGAGCCGCATTGCTGAAGACGTGGCCAAGGGCGTGCTCGCTCCGGCCGAGGTGACGCAAGAGCGCTTCGCCACTTATCTCGACACGGCTGACCTGCCCGATCCTGATCTTCTCATCCGCACGAGCGGTGAGCTCCGCCTGTCCAACTTCCTGCTCTGGCAGGTCGCCTATAGCGAGTTCGTGTTCGTCGACTGCTACTGGCCCGACTTCTCGCGCGAGCAGCTCGAGGCGGCGCTCGCCGAATATCAACGGCGCAACCGGCGCTTCGGCGGAACCTCGGCGAGATCGACCGCGTGACGCGGACCCGAGCGCTCCCCGAGAAAGACGTCGGCGGAGCAGCAAGACAAAAACCCGAAGTGTTTTTGCGCCTCGCCTCGGCGCTCGTGCTTGCCGCCTTGGCGCTCGGCGCCGCCATTGCGAGCCCCTGGACCTTCCTCGTCCTCGTGATCGTTTCCGGCGTCATCGTCGCTTGGGAGTGGGGGCGGCTGGTCAGAGGCAAGGGGCTCGACCGCGTCGCCATCATCGCAATGACCGCCGTCGCCGCAGTCGCGATCTTGTTGACGCTTGGGCACGCGGAGCTTGCCGCACTCGCCCTTGGCGCTGGCGCCGTGGTCGTCGGTCTGCTGAGCCTTTCCTCAGGTCATCCGCTCTGGTCGCTCGGCGGGCTCCTCTACGCGGCCCTGCCGGCCGCGGCCCTTGTCTTCCTGCGCAGCGATCCCTCGCTCGGCGCGATTGCCGTGCTCTACCTCTTCATCGTCGCCTGGACCACAGACACGGCCTCCTATGTGGCGGGGCGGCTCATCGGCGGCCCGAAACTCGCGCCGCGCGTCTCGCCCCATAAGACTTGGAGCGGATTCATTGTCGGCGCGCTCTCTCCCGCTGTCGTCGGCTATGTCTTCGCCCTCGCGCTCAGGGGCATCTCGGCCTGGCGGCTTGCGCTGGTGAGCGTCGCGCTAGCACTTGCCTGTCAGGCCGGCGACCTGCTCGAAAGCGCGGTTAAGCGTCATTTTGGGGCCAAGGACATGAGTCAGCTCATCCCAGGTCACGGTGGACTTCTCGATCGGATTGATGGTCTTCTTATTGCGGCGATCCTGGCTGGCCTGATTGCGCTCCGCGATCCGGCCAATCCCGGCCGCGGCCTGCTCATCTGGTGAAGGAGATCCGTGCTTCAGTTCCCGACATCGCTTCCCAGAGAACGCGACCGGCGCGTTTCGGCTCCACGGAGGATTTCCGTTCTGGGGGCCACCGGCTCCATTGGCGAAAGCACGCTTGATCTGATTGGGCGCAACGCCGCGGCTTACCAAGTCGTCGCTTTGACCGGCGGCCGGAACGTCGCGCGCCTTGCCGAGCTTGCGGTCCTGCATCGCGCAGAGCTCGCCGTGGTGGCGGATCCTAAAGGCTATGCATCGCTCAAGGCAGCTCTCGCAGGCACCGGTATCGAGGCGGCGGCAGGCGAGGACGCGCTGCTCGAGGCAGCACGCCGCCCCGCCGATTGGGTTATGGCCGCGATCGTCGGTGCCGCGGGATTGAAGCCGACGCTCGAAGCGGTGCGCCAAGGGACCGCGACGGCGATCGCTAACAAGGAATGTCTCGTCACCGCTGGCGCTATCTTCATGGCCGAGGTGGAGCGATCAAAGACGACGTTGCTTCCGGTCGACTCCGAGCATTCGGCGGCATCGCAAGCCATGGTCGGCGCTCGCAGGGAGCGCATCGAGCGCATCTGCCTCACGGCCTCGGGCGGGCCCTTCCGGTTGTGGAGTCTCGCCCAGATGGCCGATGCACGTCCCGAGCAAGCGCTCAATCACCCAAATTGGTCGATGGGGGCGAAGGTCACGATCGACTCTGCGACGTTGATGAACAAGGGTCTGGAGCTGATCGAGGCGCATCATCTCTTCTCGCTTGCGCCTGACAAGCTCGAGGTGTTGGTCCATCCGCAATCGATCGTGCACTGTCTCGTCTATCTGAGTGACGGCTCGGTGATCGCGCAGATGAGCTGTCCCGACATGCGCACGCCGATCGCCTACAGCCTCGCCTGGCCCGAGCGGATGCATGTGCCCAACGGCCGCGTCGACCTCGCCGCGCTTGGCGCTTTGACCTTCGAGGCGCCCGATGCGGCTCGCTTCCCCGCTCTCCGGCTCGCGCGCGAGGTGCTCGAGGCAGGGGGAAGTGCGGCGACGGTGCTCAATGCCGCCAACGAGGTCGCTGTCGAGGCTTTTCTCGCGAGCCGGATCGGTTTTCTCTCGATTGCCGCCCTGGTCGAGGCGACGCTTGCGGCAGGCCCTGATCTCGTCGCCATGGCTCCCGTCACCGTCGAGGGCGTGCTCGCGGTCGATTCTGAAGCCCGGGCTCGGGCAGGCTCACTGCTAAGCCGGTTTGCGTTGGCAGGCTAGAGCGGGCTAAGAAGGGCCAAAATTCGAAGGTATCTTCACTCATGGACACGATTATTAAGCTCTCGGGCTTCGGCGATACGCTGCTCGGTTACATGCTTCCCTTCCTTTTCGTCCTGACCGTCGTGGTGTTCGTCCACGAGCTCGGCCATTTCCTGGTCGCGCGCTGGTGCGGGATCGGCATAAAGGCGTTCTCGATCGGCTTCGGACCCGAGATCGTGGGCTTTACCGACCGGCACGACACGCGGTGGAAGATCTCGTGGATCCCACTCGGCGGCTATGTGAAGTTCATTGACGATGAGAACGTTGCAAGTGCCGGCGGTCGCAGGACGCTTGATCAACTTACGCCCGAAGAGCGCGCGCGAAGCTTCCAGGGCAAATCGCTCGCCCAACGCGCGGCCGTGGTGGCGGCGGGCCCGATCGCCAACTTCCTCCTCGCCATCGTCATTTTCACCGCGATCTTCGGTATCTTCGGCGAGCGCATCACCGCCGCCAAGGTCGACATCGTCAATCCGGGGAGCGCGGCCGAGAGAGCGGGATTTCTGCCGGGCGACCGCGTCATCAGCATCGACGGCACCGCCATTGAGACCTTTGGCGAGATGCAGCGCATCGTCGCCATGAGTCCAGACCAGCCCTTGCATTTCGTGGTCGACCGTGGCGGCAAGACTGTTGACATCACGGTCACTCCCGAGCTCAAGACCATCACCGATCGATTCGGCAACACCATGCGTATGGGCCTGCTCGGCATTCAGCGGACGGCGGCTCCCGAAGAGTGGACTCTAAAGCGTCACGATCCGGTCACGGCTTTCGTCATGGCGCTTAAGGAGACCTATTTCGTCATCTCCCGCTCGCTCGGCTATCTCTATGACGTGGTGACGGGGAGGGAATCGGCCGATCAGCTCGGCGGTCCCATCAGAATCGCGCAAGTATCGGGGCAGGTCGCCACTGCCGGCTTCTTGGCACTACTCAACCTCTGCGCGATCATCTCCGTGAGCATTGGGCTGATCAATCTGTTCCCGATCCCGATGCTCGATGGCGGCCATCTGCTGTTCTACGGAATTGAGGCGCTGAGAGGACGCCCGCTCAGCGAAGGAACCCAGGAAATGGGCTTCAGAATCGGACTCGCTTTTGTCCTCATGTTGATGATCTTTGCAACCTGGAATGACTTGATTCACTTGAAATTTCTATGAGAGTGGCGTCCCAGAACGAGACTCGCGGCGGGGGCCAATGAGCCACCGCTGACATAACGGGGTGTGAATCAAAAATCGGCCACAAAACAGTGGCCAGTTTCGGTCTGAAAGCCAGAGCGGCGGCGGGGATCGGCTTCGAGGGGAAGACACCAGTAATGGTGCGGTGGACGTTTGCCAGAGGGCTCGTCGCGGCCCTCCTTGTGTTGAGTAGCGTCCCGCTCTCGCTGGGTCTCAGCGTGGGTTTTGGCGACTTGTCTGCGCATGCCCAAGGCGTCATCCAGAACATCCGTGTCGAGGGCAACAAGCGCGTTGAGCCCGAGACGGTCCGCTCTTATCTCACATTCACCACCGGCGACGCCTACGATCCGGCTCAGATCGATGAATCGCTGAAAGCTCTGTTTGCCACCGGCCTGTTCGAGGACGTGCGCATCAGGCGGGAGGGTTCTACGGTCGTCATCGTCGTCCAGGAAAACCCCATCGTGGCCCGGGTCGCCTTTGAGGGGAATCGCGAGGTCGAGGACGACACGCTCGCCTCCGAGGTTCAGCTCAAGGCACGAGCGGTCTATACGCGCGCCCGCGTCCAAGCCGACGTGCAACGCATCCTCGACGTGTATCGGCGGCAGGGTTATTACGCCGCTGCCGTCAATCCCAAGATCATCAATCTCGACAACAACCGCATCGACGTGGTGTTCGAGATCAGCGAGGGGGCGACCACCAAGATCAGAGCTATCAATTTCATCGGCAACGAGGCGTTCAGCGATTCGCAGCTTCGCTTCGTGATCTCGACGACGCAAACCAACCTGCTCAGCTTCCTCAAGGGCACCAACATCTACGATCCCGACCGCTTGAGCCTCGACCGCGAGCTGCTGCGTCAGTTCTACTTGAAGAACGGCTATGCCGATGCCCGCATCCTCTCGGCAAGCGCCGATCTCGACCGCGACGGGCGCGGCTTTTTCGTCACCTTCACCATCAGCGAGGGCGAACGCTACCGCTTCGGCGCCATCGACGTGGAGAGCGCACTCCCCTCGCTCAATGTCGACGCGTTGCGGGGATCGATCCTGACCAGGGCAGGGCGCGTGTACAACGCCGAAAAGGTCGAGAAGACGGTCGAGGCGCTGACCATCTCTGTGTCCCAGCAGGGTTACGCCTTCGGCCAAGTAAGGCCGCGCTTCGAGCGCGACGAGGCCACCCACACCATGGGCATCGTCTATGTGATCGAGGAGGGCCCGCGCATCTATATCGAGCGCATCAACGTCGTCGGCAATTTCCGCACCGAGGACAAGGTCATCCGACGCGAGTTCCGACTGGCTGAAGGCGATGCCTATAATCGGCTGTTGGTCGAGGCCGCGCGAAAACGATTGCGCGGGCTCGGCTTCTTCAAGTCCGTGGACATCGACACCGATCCCGGCAGTGCACCTGACCGGGTCGTCCTCACCGTCAAGGTAGAGGAGCAGCCGACCGGCGAACTCTCCTTCGGCGCCGGTTACTCCACGAGCGAAGGTGTAATAGGCGATGTCAGCATCACCGAGCGCAACTTAATGGGCAAGGGGCAGTATGTCCGCCTCGGGTTTTCCGGTAGTCTCGAGCGCGCTCAAGTCGATTTCGCATTCACCGAGCCGAGGTTCCTTGACCGCAACCTGGCGGCCGGTTTTGACGCCTTCTACAAAACGGTAGACCTCACGGACGTCGCCTCGTTCTCGGAGCGCGACGCCGGCGGCGATGTCCGGCTCGGCTTCCCCATCGCCGACAACACACAGCTCGGCTTGCGCTACAAGTTCGAGAACGAGGACATTTTCAACGTCAGCGACAACGCTTCGCTCGCAGTCAAGCAATCCGAAGGGTCGGTCAACGTCTCCAGTATCGGCTACACTGTCGCTTACGACACACGCAATCTGCCGCAATCGCCGACGTCCGGCGTGTTCGCCTCGTTCTCCCAGGACCTTGCCGGCCTCGGTGGCGACGTGGACTACCTCCGTTCCGTCGCCGACGCGCGCGGCTATTATCCCATTACCAACAAGATTACGCTGGTCGGGCGGGTGCAGGGCGGCGATATCGTAGGGTGGGGTGGTCAGGATGTCCGCTTGACCGATCTTTTCTTCAAGGGCGGCGAGACGATACGCGGATTCCAGCGCGCCGGTTTCGGTCCGCGCGATGCCTGCGAAAGTCCGACAGACGGTGGCCGGGTACATAACTGCAGCAGGGATTCTCTCGGTGGTCAGCTTTTCTGGGCAACCACCGCCGAAGTGCGCTTCCCGTTCCCCTATGTCCCGGAGAATCTGGGAATGCAGGGCGCGGTGTTCGTCGATGCAGGCTCCCTGTGGGACCCGAGCCAGCTCGCCGTGAACGCCGTCAACCAAGAAGGAAGCTTTATCTTCGACAGCTCGCAGGTGCGCCTGTCGACCGGGTTCAGCCTCATCTGGCAGTCCCCCCTGGGCCCGCTCCGCGCCGACTTCGCTCAGGCCTTGCTCAAGGCTGATTTCGACAGGACCGAACTGTTCCGCTTCGGCGCCTCAACGAACTTCTAAAGGAAGCAAATTCCGTTTATGGCTTCGGCGTCACGAAGCGTGTCGCGGGGTTACCCGCTGGGATTTCCATGGAACATCCGGGTTTCTTCGAGCGTGCCGGCCCCTTTCCCTTGCGCGCCGTTGCCGCAGCCGCCGAGGCCAAGGCAGCCGACGGAGTCGATCCTGACCTCCCCATCAAGGATGTACGGCCGCTCGATAGCGCTGGCCAGGGCGACATTTCCTTTCTAGACAATCGGAAATACCTGTCGATCTTGGCCCACACCGGGGCAAGCGCCTGTCTCGTCGCCCCGAAATTCGCCTCTCACGCTCCAAAAGCGACGGCTTGCCTGCTCACCACCGAGCCTTACCGAGCCTTTGCCAGGGTCATGACGCTGTTTTATCCCGACGCGCTCAAGCCCAAGGCCGCGATCGAGGATGCCGTATCGCAATCCGGCCCCCCAATCCATCCGAGTGCGGTCATCGAGCCTGGAGCAATCATCGAGCCTGGCGCGATTATCGGCCCGGAGGCACGGATCGGAAGCGCCACCACCATCGCCGCCGGCGCCGTGATCGGCTACCGTGTGCATGTGGGACGCGGCTGCTTCATCGGCCCAAACGCCTCGTTGACCCATGCCCTTCTCGGTAACCATGTCACCATCCACGCGGGCGTGGCGATCGGCCAAGATGGCTTTGGCTTCGCTATGGGCCTGGGCGGCCATTTGAAACTGCCGCAAATCGGCCGCGTGGTGATCCAGGACCATGTCGAAATCGGCGCCAACACCACGATCGACCGGGGAGCCCTGCGGGACACCGTGGTCGGGGAGGGCACGAAAATTGATAATCTCGTTCAGATCGGGCACAACGTGGTGATTGGAAGGCATTGCATTATCGTGGCCCAGACCGGTATTTCAGGGAGCGCCGAGCTCGGCGATTTCGTGGCGTTAGGCGGCCAGGTTGGGGTCGTGGGCCACGTCAAGATCGGCTCTGGCGCGCAGATCGCTGCGAGCAGTAATGTGCGCGGCGACGTGCCACCGGGAGCGCGCTGGGGTGGTACGCCTGCCAAGCCCGTGCGCTTGTGGTTTCGGGAGCTGACCTTGTTACGCAAGCTTGCCGAACGCAAAGACTTGAAGCTTGATCAGGGTAATGACGACACCGGCGAGTAGCCGGACCTTTGCCAGGAGCGTGAGCGGATGAATGAGAGCGGAGCAAAAGCGAAGCTGGGGACGGCGGAGATCGTCGACATCCTCAAGCTTTTGCCGCATCGCTATCCATTCCTCCTCGTCGACCGCATCATTGAGATGGACGGCGACCGCTCCGCCATCGGCATCAAGAATGTCACTGCCAACGAGCCCTATTTCCAGGGACACTTCCCCGGCAATCCCGTCATGCCCGGCGTGCTTCTCATCGAAGGCATGGCGCAGACCGCCGGCGCGCTCTGCATGCGGCATATCGAGGAGTTCAAGGAGCCGCCGCTCGTCTATTTCATGGCGATCGACAAGGCGAGGTTTCGCCGGCCCGTGGTTCCTGGCGACACTATCCACTACCACGTTCAGAAAATGCGCAACCGCGGCCGCGTGTGGCGCTTTCGCGCGCAAGCCCACGTCGAAGGTCAGCTCGTCGCCGAAGCCGAGGTCAGCGCCGTGATCGTAGAGACGTCGCCAGGACTAGAATGACCAACATCCATGCGACTGCCTTGGTCGATCCAAGTGTGAAACTTGGGGCGAAGGTCGAAATTGGACCGTTTTGCGTGATTGGTCCCGGTGTCGAGCTCGGCGACGGAGTCGTGGTGCATCCTCATGCCGTGATTACCGGAAGGACCTCGCTCGGGGCCGAATGCAAGGTGTTTCCCTTTGCCTGTCTCGGCAAAGCGCCGCAAGACATCAAATATCACGACGAGCCGAGCGCCATCACCGTGGGCGCCAAGACCATCATCCGCGAGCACGTCACCATCAATCCGGGCACCGCGAGCGGCCACCTGGAAACCAAAGTAGGATCGGGTTGCTTCCTGATGATCGGCGCCCATATCGCCCACGACTGCGAGATCGGCAACAACGTGACCCTGGTGAACGGTGCGACGCTCGGCGGGCACGTCTCGATCGGCGAAGGCGCCATCGTCGGTGGGCTTTCTGCCGTGCATCAATTCGTGCGTATCGGCGCCTACGCCTTCATCGGCGGGATGTCGGGGATAACGGCCGACGTCATTCCCTACGGCATGGCAATCGGCAACCGCGCCACGCTCTGCGGCCTCAATATCGTTGGCCTTAAGCGCAAGGGCTTCCCGCGAGAGCAGATCCACGAGCTCCGCCAAGCCTATCGGTTGCTGTTCGCGAGCGAAGGAACACTGAAGGAGCGGCTCGAGGACGTTGACGGCATGTTTCCCACCAACCCGCTCGTCAAACAGGTGATCGAGTTCATCAAGATCCAGTCCGACCGCTCATTCTGCGTGCCCAACAATGCCGCAACACCGAACAGATGACGGCGACGGGCGACAAGAGCGTCCGGACGGAGGGTTAAAGGGGCCCCTCGGGATCATAGCCGGTCGAGGCCCGCTTCCCTGTGTCGTAGCCGAAGCGGCGCAGTCGCGCGGACTCCCGCTCCATATCGTCGCCATTCGCGGCGAGGCGAGTGACGCGATCGAGCGCTTTCCGCACACCTGGATCAAATGGGGCGAGATCGGCAAATTGTTCGGTGCTCTCGATAGCAACGGCTGCCGCGATCTCGTGATCATCGGCGGTGTTGACCGGCCGGACTTTGCCAACGTCAAATTCGATTTCGGTGCGGTCAAGAACCTGACCTTCATCTTGAGCCTGGGGAAGGGGGGTGACGACCATGTGCTCTCGCGGATCGTGAGCTTTCTGGAGAGCAAGGGATATCGGGTGCATGGGGCCGAGGACGTGGCGCCCGATCTCCTGGCTGGCGAAGGCGTTCTTGGGCAGAAGGCGCCTTCGGCGGAGGACCGAGCCGATATCGAGATGGCCTTTCGTGTCGTGAGCGCTCTCGGGCGGCTCGACATCGGCCAGGCCGCCGTGGTCGCTAAAGGCCATGTGCTTGCCGTGGAAGCGGCCGAGGGGACCGATGCGATGCTCGCGCGGTGCGCGGAGCTCCGGCGATCGGGACGCGTGCACCAGCAGGGGCGGACCGGCGTGCTGGTCAAGGCGCCAAAGCCCGGTCAGGAGAACCGCGTCGACCTGCCGACGATCGGCCCTGAGACGGTGAGGAGGGCCGCGGCCGCCGGACTCGCCGGCATTGCCGTCGCGGCGCGGCAAGTGTTGATGGCGGAACGCGCCGCCACTATCGAAGCCGCCAATGAGCTTGGGCTTTTCCTGCTCGGCGAGCCTCTCGTCGGAGGCCCTGACGACTAAGGCATCCCCGTGCGTTGCGGGGCCCGGCTCAACTCCTGCCGAGCAAAAGACAACCGGCGTTTCATGCAAGCTTAGGTTTGGTTGTGTTCCCTTGAAAAGGACACTCCGGGAGCCCAACTGACGGGCGGGCGGCCCCTTGGCGGAATGAACGGCCGCGCGGTGAGCTGATTCCTTAGGCGGGAATCAAGACTAAACGCGGTGTTCAGAATGGATCGCGGTCGCAGCTTGCGATCCGCTTATGGGGAGCCCGATGCGAAAAAATAAGCGTCCAGAACTGAGTCAAGTCGTCGAGGACATCTACGACACGGCGCTCGATTCCGCGCGATGGAAGGACACCATCGCGAAGATCGCCGAATTCGTTGGCGGTCAGGCCGGCGGGCTTGCCCTCAAGGACTGTCAAAGCAAGAATCTCAATGTCTTCTATGACGTGGGCTTCGACCCTGAATGTATCGAGGTCTATCTGGAGACTTATTCGAAATTCGACCCGCTCGCCACGGCGCCGCTATTCGATATGCGGCGGGTCGCGAGCGTTCCCGACCTCATGCCTTATGACGAATACCTGAACGGCCGCTTTTACCGGGAATGGGCAAAGCCGCGCGGCTGGCTCGACTCGGCAAACGCGATCATCGAGAGGTCAGGAACAAGCAGTACGCTTCTCCGCATTGTCACCAGCAAGAAGACCGGCTTGGTCGACGACAACATGCGCGAACGTTTGGCGCAGGTCGTGCCGCATGTCCGCCGGGCGACGCTGGTCGGAAAGTCGATTGATCTCAAACATGCCGAAGCGGCGATGCTGGCCGAAACCCTGGACGGACTCAGCGCCGGACTGTTCCTCGTCGATGCCAAGGCCAGAATTGTCCATGCGAATGAGGCTGCCCGCGATATTCTCGAAGGGGGCGACTTTTTGCGTTCGATGGACGGCCGCCTCGTGGCCCGCGATGCCGAGATCAATCAGTCTTTGCGGGACCTATTCGCCCTCGCCGGCGACGGCGACGCTGCACTCGGCACCAGGGGCATCGCGCTGAGGCTGACCGCGCGTGATGGCGAACGCTACGCCGCACATGTGCTGCCTCTGAGCTCGGGCGAACGTCGCCGCGCCGGCATTTCCTACGCGGCAGTGGCAGCAATGTTCGTGCGCAAAGCCACGCTGCAGGCCCCGTCAACTGCCGAGGCTATCGGTCGGACCTACCGGCTGACCCGCACCGAGCTTCGGGTTCTGCTCGCCGTCGTCGAGCTCGAGAGCTTGTCCGAGGCGGCGCAAGTCCTCGGCATTGCCGATACGACCGTCAAGTTCCACCTCGGCAATATCTATGCGAAGACCGGAGCCAATCGCGTGACCGGGCTCATCAAGCTGATGGCGGGGCTCTCCAATCCGCTGCTCGACTAAGCGGCGCCTCCAAATGAGACGCGATGCGCTCCGGCACTAACCGGTAGCGCGCACAGGGCGTACTTCCACCCATTTTTTTGGCCCGTGCATTCCCCCTCCTTAGGGAGGGGGACGCAGCCTTTTCGCATCCGTATATGCGCCCGCGACGATGAAAACCCACTCGCAGGCCTACCTGCGATCAATCGAAAAGGTGACGCATGACAAGTTCCAATCCCCCGAACGTTTCCCGTCAGATCTTGTTGCTGGCGGCTGGCATCTTCTTGCTCGTGGCTCCGCAAGGCGCCCTTGCCAAGCATAGACACCATTCCGACGGGAACAAGGATGAGTACGCCGAGAAGGACATGATCTCGGACAAACACAAGGGCAAGCATAAGCACGACGACGAGTCCGCCGATAAGTCGAAGGACACGGAGCAGGACAAGACTGCCAACGGTGGCTCCTCCGTCACCCCGCCGGCGCCCGCGCCATTACCCCACCCGGGCAACGCGCCCGGCAGCGGCGTCATGAGCGGAGCATTCGGCACCATCGCGGGCGCCTTCAAGCCCGGAAGTGCGGGGCCGAATACCTCGACCTCGACCCAGCAATCCGGCAGCGGCGTGCTTGGCGCTTCAACCAGCGCCATCGTGGAAGCCCTCAAGCCCAAGACGGCAGGCCCAAATACCTCGACCCAGCACTAGGGATCTGAAACCGCCGAGATGACCGCTAACAAG
>DATHCZ010000043.1:0-26386 GCA_035319265.1 Methyloceanibacter sp.
TACGAGATCAAAGGCCAGTTCCTGTTCGAGAGCGGCAGTCCCGCGGCCGCGATCGGGCCCCTGCGCCAGGCGGTCAGCCTCGCCAACGAGCCGCTCATCCGCGTGATGCTGGGACAAGCGCTGCTTGGCACCAACGATCCGAAGCTCGTCGACGAGGCCATTACCAATCTCCGCACCGCGCTCGCCCGCGAGGATTCCTCGGCCATGGGGTATCGGCAACTCGCGGCGGCCTATGCGCGCAAGGCCGACTTGTCGCAGGCGGAGGGCGCCAAGAAGCAGTTCCTGGCACAGGCCGAGCTTGCATCGGCGGAGGCCTATTTCTATGAAGGGCAGCTCAGGCTCGCCAAACAGCAGGCCAAGCGCGCCAAGGCCGGGTTCGTGGACGGCACGCCGAACTGGATCAAGGCAGATGATATCCTCGCTTTCGAAGTGCCCAACTGAATTAACCCCCCGGAGATCCCAGGATGACCGCTAAATCAGGCCTTCTGACCGCGCTGGTTGCCGCCGTCGTGGCCGCGCTCGTAACCGTCGCCACCCTGTCGATCCTGGCGCGCGTGGCGCCTGGCATGCTGGCCCTTTCGGGTACAGCGATCCAGGACCAGCAGATCGTCGATGTCGTCCGCAACTATCTCACCAAGAACCCCGAGATCCTGGTCGAGATGACGAGCGAGCTCGACAAGCGCCAAGCGGCCGAGCAGGAGGCGAAACAACAGAAGGTCATCAGCGAAAACGCGGATGCCATTTTCCGCTCGCCTCTCGCCTATGTCGCCGGCAACCCTGATGGCAATGTGAGCGTGGTCGAGTTCTTCGACTACAATTGCGGCTATTGCCGCCGCGCCCTGCCCGACGTGGTCAAGCTCGTCGATAACGACAACAAGGTGCGGCTTGTACTGAAGGAGTTGCCGATCTTCGGCGACGACTCAGAGGCCGCTGCCAAGGCCGCGCTCGCCGCGCACAAGCAAGGCAAATATTTCGAGATGCATCAGAAGCTGTTCACCGAGCCCGGCAAAGCGGACAAGGAGAAGGCGCTCCGCATCGCCAAAGAGCTTGGCCTCGACGTGGATCAACTCGAGAAGGACATGGCCGATCCCGACATCCAGAAATCGCTCGATCAGGCCAAGGACCTCGCCCAGAAGCTCGGGCTGCAGGGCACGCCGCTTTATCTCATCGGCGACCATGTCATTCCCGGCGCCCCTGACGACCTCTACGATCAGTTCACCAAGAACGTTGCTGAAATCCGCGAGAAGGGCTGCAAGGCGACGTGCTGAGGGCGGGAGGAAAACATCTCCTTCATCCTCCCGTCAGGCCGTTTTGCCGAAAGGCGGAAAAGCTGATAAAGGGGCCCGTTTCGTTTGTCGCAGCGCGCGGTTCACCTCGCGTGCCGCGGCCTCATCAGGCGCTCAGCACCCGTCATGGCCAAACCGATTTACGTCTTGAACGGCCCCAATCTCAACCTGCTTGGGTCCCGCGAGCCGGACGTCTACGGCAAGGACACGCTCGACGACGTGCGGGCGAAATGCGAGGGGAAAGCTAAAGCGCTCGGATTTGCGATAGACTTCCGCCAAAGCAACCATGAAGGCGAGCTCGTGGCTTGGATTCAGGAGGCAAGAACCGAAGCGGCGGGGTTGATCGTCAATGCCGGCGCCTTTACCCATACGTCGATCGCCATCTTGGATGCCCTGCTCGCTTGCCCCGTCCCTTCCGTCGAGGTGCATTTGTCGAACATTTTCACGCGTGAGCCGTTCCGCCACCATTCTTATATCTCCAAAGCCGTGAAGGGCGTGATCTGCGGGTTCGGAGCGAATAGCTATGAGCTCGCGGTTGAGGCGCTCGCAGGACTAATGGCAGGCAAGAGGCCGAGCTGATGGCTGATGACAAGGCGCCAGCCGCCGGAAGCAAGCCGGGTACTTTCGACAAGCAGTTGATCCGCGAGCTTGCCGATCTGCTCGAGGAGACCGGCCTGACGGAGATTGAAGTCGAGCAGGACGGGAAACGGATCAGGGTCGCGCGCGGGGTCAATCTCACGACAACGCTTACCACCGACGGCCCGCCGCGCGATTCGCGAGAGCCGGCCGCTCGGCCCACGACCAATAATCGTCCGGCGCCCAGGTCCGAGGAGGCGGTCATCCATCCCGGCACCGTCACCTCGCCGATGGTCGGCACTGCCTATCGCTCGCCAGAGCCGGGCGCCGTCCCCTTCGTCGAGGTCGGCTCCAGAGTGGCGGCGGGACAGACGCTCCTCATCATCGAAGCCATGAAGACCATGAACCAGATCCCCTCCCCCCGCGCCGGCACCGTCATCGCCATACTGGTCGAGGACGGCCAACCGGTCGAATATGGCGAGCCGTTGGCGGTGATCGAGCAACGCTGATCGGAGCGCGATGTTCGACAAGATCTTGATCGCGAACCGGGGAGAGATCGCGCTTCGCGTCGAACGGGCTTGCAAGGAGCTTGGCATCGCAACGGTCGCGGTCCATTCCACCGCCGACGCCGATGCCATGCATGTGCGGCTTGCCGACGAGAGCGTGTGCATCGGCGGACCGCCATCGAAGGAAAGCTATCTCAATATTCCCGCGATCGTCGCGGCCTGCGAGATCACCGGCGCCGACGCCGTGCATCCGGGCTATGGGTTTCTCGCCGAAAACGCCCGCTTCGCCGAGATCCTCGATGAGCACGCCATAGCCTTTATCGGACCGACCGCGGAACATGTCAGGCTAATGGGCGACAAGATCGTGGCCAAGGACACGGCGCGGGCGCTCGGCATCCCGGTCGTTCCGGGCTCTGGTCCGGTGAGAGATATCGAGGAAGCAAGGGCCTTCGCCCGCGACATCGGCTATCCGATCATGGTCAAGGCGTCGGCGGGCGGCGGCGGACGCGGCATGAAGCTCGCGCTCGACGAAAGCCAGCTCGAGCCGGCGCTCCAGACCGCACGCAACGAAGCGCGAGCCGCTTTCGGCGACGACACCGTCTACCTCGAGAAATATCTCGTCCATCCCCGCCATATCGAGGTGCAGGTGCTGGCCGACGGATTCGGCAATGCCATCCATCTCGGCGAGCGCGATTGCTCACTCCAGCGGCGCCACCAGAAGCTGTGGGAGGAAGCACCCTCGCCCGCTCTCAACGCCGGCGAGCGCAGCCGTATCGGCGAGACGGTGGCGAAGGCGATGCGCGAGCTCTGGTATCGCGGCGTCGGCACTGTCGAGTTTCTCTACGAGGACAACGAGTTCTATTTCATCGAGATGAACACGCGCCTCCAGGTCGAGCACACCATCACCGAAATGATCACGGGGCTTGACCTCGTCATCGAGCAGATCAGGATCGCGGCCGGCGCGCCGCTGTCGCTGCGCCAGGAGGACGTGCGCTTCAACGGGCACGCTATCGAGTGCCGCATCAATGCCGAGAACCCGCACACGTTTAGGCCATCGCCCGGCACCATCACCCATTTCCACCCGCCCGGCGGCCTCGGGGTCAGGGTCGATTCCGGCGCCTATGCCGGCTACACGATTCCACCCTATTATGACAGCCTGATCGGCAAGCTCATCGTGCATGCCCGCACCCGCAACGAATGTCTGATGCGGCTCAAGCGGGCGCTCGGCGAGTTCGTCGTCGACGGCATCGAGACCACCATCCCGCTCTTCAACGCGCTGATCTCGGAGCCTGATATCGTCGACGGCAATTACGACATCCATTGGCTCGAGACCCATCTCGCCAAGCAAGGAAAGCGTGGATCGGCAGGATGACCTCAATCGACGACGTCATGATCGAGATCACCCCGCAGGTCCTGCTCAAGGCTTATGCGTGCGGGATCTTCCCCATGGCGGAGAGCGCGGAGGACAACGCGCTTTACTGGATTGAGCCGGAGCGGCGCGGCATCCTGCCCCTCGACCACGTGCATGTGCCAAGGCGGCTCGCCCGCACCATCCGCCGCGGCGGATTCGAAGTGAAGATCGACAATGATTTCGAGGCGGTGATCGAGGGCTGTGCCGCACCGCGCTCAGGACGCCGTTCGACCTGGATCAATGGGCGTATCAGGAGCCTTTATCGGGAGCTGTTCGCGCTTGGCCATTGCCACACGGTCGAAGTGTGGCAGGGCGGGAAGCTCGCGGGCGGACTGTACGGCGTCCATCTCGGCCGCGCCTTCTTCGGCGAGAGCATGTTCAGCCGCGCGCGCGACGCAAGCAAGATCGCGCTCGTTTATCTCGTGGCGAGGCTCAAATATGGCGGCTTCACTCTGCTCGACACGCAGTTCGTGACCGGGCACCTCGCGAGGTTCGGCGCGATCGAGGTGAGCCGGCAGGAATTTCAGCGCTGCTTGGAGGCGGCGTTGGCCGGCGGCTTAGTCGCCCAGGGCAGCACTTCCTCGGCTGGCTCGGCCGGCGCCGGCGCCGCTTCGGGAGGCGGTGCAGCCGCCGCTGCGGCGGCGGGCGGCGCTTCGGCAGCCGGCGCGCCCTCAGGCGGTGCCGGCGCGTTCTGGTTGCTCGCGGAAGACGCCGCCGCGGAGGGCGTTTTGCAGCTCGTAAGCCAGACGTCGAAGACCGGGTGCTCCACGGCGTGAAGGCCCGGACTCTCGGCGAACATCCAGCCGGTGAAGATCCGCTCGACCTCTCCCGACAACTTGACCTCGTCAACCTCGACGAAGGAGGCCGTATGCGGCGTCTCGGTCGGAGGCGTCGTATCGCACACCCTCGGCGTTACCTTCAGCGCGCCGAACTCGACCGTCTGGTTGATGGGAATCTCGAGATGGGAAATGCGCCCCGTGACCTTGTCGAGGGCGGCAAACACGGCGATCGGGTTCTTGACCGTGTCCGCCAGAGCGCAACGCGGCGCAGCGCAGAGGATGGCCAGGCAAATCGCAAAGAGCACAATCGCAGAGGCGCCCGGTCCGGCAACCTGTTCAACTCGTCGCATCATTCCGCACACCTTGTGAACGGCCAGTTCTCGTTTCGCTCCGGTGCGCTCCTGGCATAGAGCCTGATCGGAGTGCGAAATCCCCTCGTCCTTCGCATCATGCCCTAGCCGCAAACGCCTCGTCCATCTTTTGGGCATTGATGTGGCGAATGAGGGCCGCCTCTCAAGCGGCGCGTTCGGCAAAAAAGCGCAGCCTGATGTGGTCTGCCATCCAAACCCCTTTTTCGTCGCAGAGGGAGGGCTTGAGCAGGTCGACGACCTCAGCCAGCACCTCGGTCCTCTCAGGCTCCGAGAACTGATCGAAAAACGACCTGCCGAAGGTCCTGAGCCAGCCTTCCATGCCGGTCTTGAGCGGCGTCGGGCGGGGCACAAGGGCGATTTCGCGCACGGCAAATCCACCCTCGGTGAGAAGCTCGCGATATTCGTCGACGGTCGGAAAGAACCAGGGCGCGACGAGCGCGGGATCGCCGTTCCGCTCCTGACCCACGGCGCGCATCGCGGTGGCGATCGCCGCCACATTGCCATGGCCGCCGAGTTCGCCGACAAAGCGGCCGTGAGCCTTCAGCGCGCGGGCGACGCCGGCGATCACGAGCGCGGGCCGGCGCATCCAGTGGAGCGCTGCGTTGGAGAAGACGGCGTCGAACTCGGAAGAGAAATCGAGAGCATGGCCATCGAGCTTGCGGACCCGCAAGCCTTTCATGCGCGCCACCGCGAGCAGCTCGTCGCTGAGATCGACGCCGAGCACGTCTGCGCCCGAGGCCTTGATCTCGGCGGTAAGCGTCCCATCGCCGCAACCGAGATCGAGGATGCGCTCGTCTGGTCTCGGCTCGAGCATGGCGAAGATGGCGCCAGCCAGCTCCTGCACGAAACGGCCATTCCGCGCATAGTCCGACGCCGACCAGCGCTGCACGGCCTGCGGCGCGGCGGCGTCGGGCAAACGCGCGCGCTTCATTCCGGCTGCCACGGCTCGTAATCCAGAGGCGGCGTCCGCACGTCGGGGCGAAGCGTCGAGCCCGGCGGCCGATAGGCCTCATACGTGCCGGTCATATTGGGGCGATGCGCCTTCTCCCACGGCCGCGGCGTGTGGTGCTCCTCGACGGGGGGGACATCGACCGTGTGGTGCAACCAGGCATGCCAGGCAGGCGGGACCTGCGACGGCTCGGCGAGCGTACGGTAGATCACCCAGCGGCGCGGACCGCTCCGCTCCTCGTAATAGACGTTGCCGAGCCCGTCGTCACCCACGCGCACGCCCTTGCGCCAGGTATAGACGCGCGTGCCGATGGTGTTGCCCGTCCACCAGGCAAAAAGCTCGGTGAAGATTCCCATGGATGGTTCGGCGCCGTTCTCTGCCGCTGTTGCGCCCGGACTATGGGGCTTGGTCCTGCCCCTGTAAAGCCGACCGGCTAGGCTCTTCCGATGCGCGCCTTCTGCACCAAGGGCGTGGTTTCGCACGGGCCGTCGGACGAGAGGCCCGCGGCGCCCGAGGTAAAGGAGGTCGGCATATAGATCGGCCGCTGGATGCTGAGCGACAGGCGCTCTTCGATGCCCGAGACCACATAATGCTCGCCCATGAGCTCGAAGGGCCGATCGTCGTTGAGCAGCCAATCGAGGCGACGATAGAGCGTGCTGGCGGAGGTCGGCAGGACGAGAACCTGATGGGCCCCGGCCCGGAGCGCGCTCTCGACGATCGCGGGCTTGGCGTTGGCGCTCATGATCATGGCAGGGATGAAGCAGAGAGGGCTAGAGCCCACATAGCGCATGCTGCGGACGAGCGCGGGGCCCGTTAATGGCTGCATCATGGCCGCGGCCAAAACGAGGTCGGGAGCCGTCTCGCGCATCATCTCAAGCGCCTGAACCGGGCTCTCGTAAGTATCGATGCGGCCGGTGCCGATGGCTGCGAGCATGGCCCGCATCACCTGGAGCATCGGCTGCCGATTGTCGATGACGGCGACGGACAGCGTCTCGAGGTCTTTGCCCAACGCGCGATGCTGACCCATGGACCTCGACCCCACACTGACCTTGAGGCGTTTCGCTCTCATCAACAAATTACTGATGGGCTCGTAAATAGAGGGTGAAGATGGAGGTCGAAATCGGTCAACTTGGCAGTGTGGCTGCCGATGCCCGCCCCCGTTTTCTCCACTCCTCACCAACAGCCTATCCACGCGCCATGCCCATCGCTCCTCACAGCCTTTAGTGGTAAAGTAGGACTTCGATGCATACATATTGATGGCTCGGACGAATCGCCTCAGGTTTGTCCGTTGCGCGCCTGAGTGAAGCGCGGGGTATTCAGACCGAACTTGCGGGGGTGGGAGCACGATGCGGATCGAACGGAAATTCACCGAGGCTGGAAAATCGCCTTATGACACCATCCCCTTCAGGGAAAGCGGCAGCGAGATCCGCAATCCCGACGGTTCGGTGGTGTTTTCGCTCGACCACTTCACGGTGCCCGAGCATTGGAGCGGGGTCGCTGCCGATATCCTCGCCCAGAAATACTTCCGCAAAGCCGGCGTTCCGGTAAAGGCGAAGCGCGTCGAGGAGACTTCAGTTCCCTCATGGCTGTGGCGCTCGGTCCCCGACGAGGCTGCGCTAGCCGGGCTCCCCGAAAAGGAGCGCTTCGGCAGCGAGACCGACGCGCGCCAGGTGTTCGACCGGCTGGCCGGGACCTGGACCTATTGGGGCTGGAAAGGCGGCTATTTCTCGAGTGAGGAGGATGCGCGCGCCTTCTATGACGAGCTTCGCTACATGCTCGCCAAGCAGATGGGCGCCCCCAACAGCCCGCAATGGTTCAATACCGGGCTCCATTGGGCCTATGGCATCGATGGCCCGAGCCAGGGACATTATTATGTGGACTTCGCCACCGGTGAGGTGAAGGCCTCGACCTCGGCCTACGAGCATCCTCAGCCGCATGCCTGCTTCATCCAGGGAATCGAGGACGACCTCGTCAACGAGGGCGGCATCATGGACCTTTGGGTACGCGAGGCGCGGCTCTTTAAATATGGCTCGGGAACGGGCACGAACTTCTCGCGGCTCAGAGGCGAGAACGAGCCGCTGTCCGGCGGGGGCAAGTCCTCAGGGCTGATGAGCTTCCTCAAGATCGGCGACCGGGCCGCGGGCGCCATCAAATCGGGAGGAACCACGCGGCGCGCGGCCAAGATGGTCGTGGTCGACATCGATCACCCCGATATCGAGGACTACATCAACTGGAAGGTCACCGAAGAGCAGAAGGTGGCCGCCCTTGTCACCGGCTCTCGGATCCTGTCCGAGCGGCTGAATGCGATCCTCAAGGCTTGCGTCAATTGCGAGGCCGACGACGACGGCTGTTTCGATCCCAAGCGCAACCCCGCGTTGAAGCGAGAGGTGAAGGCGGCGCGCAAGGCGCGCGTGCCCGACAATGCGATCCGCCGAGTGATCCAGTTCGCGCGCCAGGGCTACACTTCGATCCACTTCCCGGTCTACGACACCGATTGGGATTCGGAAGCCTATCGCACCGTCTCTGGTCAGAACTCGAACAACTCGGTGCGCGTGACCGACGAATTTCTGCGCGCGGTCGAGGCCGACTCCGACTGGAACCTGACCTTCCGCAAGAACGGCGCCGTCGCCAAGACGATCAAGGCGCGGGAGCTGTGGGAGGAGATCGGCTATGCGGCCTGGGCCTGTGCCGATCCCGGCATCCAGTTCCACACCACCGTCAACGATTGGCACACCTGCCCCGCGGCCGGCGAGATCAGGGCGTCGAACCCCTGCTCGGAATACATGTTCCTCGACGATACTGCCTGCAATCTCGCCTCGCTCAACCTGATGGCCTTCCGCAAGGAGGACGGCAGCTTCGACGTCGAGGCCTACGAGCATGCGATCAGGTTGTGGACCGTCGTGCTCGAGATCGCCGTAACAATGGCCCAGTTCCCGTCGCGCCGCATCGCTCAGCTCTCCTACGAGTACCGGACGCTAGGCCTCGGCTACGCCAATATCGGCGGCCTGCTCATGGCCTCGGCCATTCCTTACGATTCGCCTGAAGGCCGCTCGCTGTGCGGCGCACTCACCGCCATCATGACCGGCGTCTCCTACGCGGCAAGCGCCGAGATGGCGCGCGAGCTCGGCGCGTTCCCGGGCTTTGCCGCCAATCGCCAGACCATGCTCAGGGTGATGCGCAACCATGCCCGCGCGGCCGCCGGAGAGAAAGGGGGCTATGAGGGACTCGCCACGGCGCCGGTGCCGCTCGACCATGCCTCCTGCCCGGACCCGCGGCTTCTCGCGCACGCCATGCATGCCTGGGAGAAGGCGATCGAGCTTGGCCGCCAGCACGGCTATCGCAACGCGCAGGCGACGGTGATCGCCCCGACTGGCACGATCGGTCTGGTGATGGACTGCGACACGACCGGCATCGAGCCGGACTTCGCCCTGGTCAAGTTCAAGAAGCTCGCCGGCGGCGGCTATTTCAAGATCATCAACCGCATGGTGCCCGAAGCCTTACGCAAGCTCGGCTACCCCGCAGATGCAATCAAACGCATCATCGACTATGCGGTCGGACGCGGCACGCTCGCGGGTGCGCCCGGCGTCAACCATGAGAACCTGGCGGCGCGCGGTTTCACGCCCGAGAAGCTCGCCGCGGTGGAGAAGGCCGTGGCCTCGGCCTTCGACATCAAGTTCGTGTTCAACAAATGGACGCTCGGCGAGGACTTCGTGACGGGCGTGCTCGGGCTCAAGCCTGAGCGGCTCGACCAGCCCGATTTCGACCTCCTGGCCGAGATCGGCTTCGGCAAGCGGGAGATCGAGGCCGCCAACGAATATGCCTGCGGTGCGATGACGCTCGAAGGAGCGCCCGGGCTCGACCCGAAGCACCTGCCGGTGTTCGACTGCGCGTCGCCCTGCGGGCGCAAGGGCAAACGCTTCCTCTCGGTCGAGAGCCACATACGCATGATGGCGGCGGCGCAGCCGTTCATCTCTGGCGCGATCTCCAAGACCATCAACATGCCGAACGATGCGTCGGTCGCCGACTGCAAGGAGGCATATCTCTTGTCGTGGCGGCTCGCGCTCAAAGCCAACGCGCTCTATCGCGACGGCTCGAAGCTGTCGCAGCCGCTCAACGCGCAGCTCCTCGCCGATGAGGAGGAGGAGCAGGAAGAAGTGCTCGCAGCGGTCGCCTCAGATCAACCGCAGGCGCAGCGCGCCGCCGTGATCTCGGAGCGTATCGTCGAGCGCGTCATCGAGCGGATGCGTGCGCGCGCCGAACGAGAGCGCTTGCCTGATCGGCGCAAGGGATATACCCAGAAGGCTGTGGTCGGCGGGCATAAGGTCTATTTAAGGACTGGAGAGTATGCAGACGGTCGCTTGGGCGAGATTTTTATCGACATGCACAAGGAAGGCGCAGCCTTCCGCTCGCTCATGAATAACTTTGCGATCGCGGTGTCCGTCGGTTTGCAGTATGGCGTTCCGTTGGAAGAGTTCGTCGATGCCTTCACCTTCACGCGCTTCGAGCCTGCAGGTCCGGTACGCGGGAACGAAGCCATCAAGAACGCGACCTCGATCCTTGACTACTTGTTCAGAGAGCTTGCAGTTTCTTATCTTGGGCGCTACGAGCTTGCTCATGTTGATCCAAGTGAGATCGGCAGCACTACACTCGGCTCAGGTGACGCTGGCGAAGGCAAGCGTTCCACCGAAGCTCTCGTCTCGCCAGGCTTCACCCGTGGTCGCCTCAGCGAGCGGAAGCTTCTTGCGCCGAGCAAAGCGCAGGGCACTGGTGCTCAGGCGCGCGCGTTGCAGGCGAGAGCCGACGACGACGCGCTTCCTCGCACCACAAGCCTTGCCACCGCGTCACCACAACTTCCTTCAGCTGAGACGGCCGAGCATGTCGCGCGCGCCGTCGAAGCAGTCGCCGAGCGCGGCGCGTCAAATCTCGTCGCCGAGGCGCGCGTTAAGGGTTATGAAGGGGAAGCATGTGGAGAATGCGGTAACTTTACCCTCGTACGTAACGGTACGTGTCTCAAATGCGATACGTGCGGTGCGACGAGCGGATGTAGCTAGAGTGATTTTGACAGCCAGCCAGCCCTGAAGGAGGGATGCACTATGGCAGTAGCGAAGAAGAAAGCAGCGAAGAAGAAGCCCGCGCGCAAGACCGCCGCGGCGAAGAAGTCGACGGCCAAGAAGACGGGCACCGCCCGTCGCAAGACGGCCAAGAAGAGATAAATTACAAGGGCGCGGGGTTCGTCCCCGCGCCTTCTTTATTCCTTTTTAAAACAAGCACTTGTGAAGGCGCGGGACTGACATCGGCTCCCGCGCTTTCCGTTTCCGCGGTTCGCCATCCGACGTCCTTGCGCGCGGGCACGAATGCGACTGCGGCTTCAGCAACAACGTGTCGACGCTGCGATCATCGCGTTGCGAGTTCATTCGCGGATGAAGTCGCTCACTGTCTTGCGCGTGCTGATCCCGCTACAGCGGTCATGTTGAACTCTCGCGCGATCCCCACACACGCCATCATGCGCCGCACAGCGAGCAGCCTTCACGCCGGCGACCGGGCCTCCCTAGTGATTCGCGGTTTTGGACAAATCGCGGCTTAACCCTTGCTTGGGGCAGCCGGAAAGCCCGCCTCGGCGATAAATTTCCACAGCGCATTTTGGCAGGCCGCGAGCTTTGCTTGGTCGGTCGAGCGGAGCACGACATAGGTCCCGAGCCGCTTGTTCTGGAAAAATGGGTAGCTGCCGATCTGCACGTCCGGATGTTCCGCTTGCAAGACGCCAAGCCCCTCAGCCGCGTCCCCCTCCGGCACGTCGACACGGACCGAGCAGGAGAGCATGGGTCGGCCCTTCTTCAGACGCGGACTCACGGCATCGAGCATGACTTGCATGATGTTTGGCACGCCCGCCATGACGACCACATTGCCGATCATGAAACCCGGCGCGCGCGAGATGGCGTTGTCGATCAGGCTCGCACCCTCAGGGACACGGGCCATGCGGAGCCGCGCAGGCGTAAGCTCGGTCCCGATGTAGCGCTTGCCCATGGCGGCGACCGCCTCGGGGTCCACCACAACGGGCACGCCGAAGGCCTTGGCGATTGCATGGGTGGTTACATCGTCATGAGTGGGTCCGATCCCGCCCGTGGCAAAGACATACGTGAAACGGCCGCGGAGCTCGTTCACGGCGGCGACGATCGCGGTCTCGATGTCGGCTACGACGCGCACCTCGCGCAGCTGGATGCCGATGCGGGTCAGATAGGCGGCGATATAGGCGATATTCTCGTCCTTGGTACGGCCGGACAAGATCTCCTCGCCGATGACGACAAGGGCCGCGCTGACCGTCTCCTCGGCTTTGTCAGTCATTCCGCGGGGCTCGCATCGCACCACCATCATCGTTGGAGGTGGAGCTTAGCGCAAAGCCTCCAGCCTGTAAGGCGCTCGCAAGCCCGGCGATAAAGCGAAGCAGCGCCCGTTGCACAACGGCTTATTTCGCCCTAAGTCAACGTAAGTTCCTTTATGATTGAGGCCAATGTCCAATCTCGAGTTTGCCCGCGCCCAGGCGCGCGACACCAGGATCAAGCTGCACGGAGCGGAAGCCTTCGCCGGCATGGCCAAGGCCGGCCGGCTCGTGGCCGAGGTCCTCGATCTTCTCGTTGATGAGGTGAAGCCAGGCGTGACCACCGAAACGCTCGACGCCTTCGTGTTCGACTTCGCCATGGCGCACGAGGCGATCCCGGCGCCGCTCAATTACCGCGGCTTCCCGAAATCGATCTGCACGTCGCTGAACCACGTGGTGTGCCACGGCATCCCGGGGCCTCGCGCGCTCAAAGAGGGCGACATCCTCAATATCGACGTGACGCTCATCCTCGACGGCTGGCACGGCGATTCGAGCCGCATGTATGGCGTGGGCAAGATCAGCCGCGCCGCCGAGCGGCTGCTGGAGGTGACCTATAATTCGCTGATGCGTGGCGTGGCCGCGGTCAAGCCCGGCGCCACGACCGGTGATATCGGCGCCGCGATCCAGGCTTATGCCGAAGGCGAGCGCTGCAGCGTGGTGCGCGACTTCTGCGGCCATGGCTTGGGCCGCGTGTTCCACGACCGGCCGAATATCCTGCATTACGGGGAGCCGGGCGAAGGCCTACCGCTCAAGCCCGGCATGCTGTTCACCATCGAGCCGATGATCAATCTCGGCAAACCGCATGTGAAGATCCTGTCAGACGGCTGGACTGCGGTGACCCGCGACCGCTCGCTGTCGGCGCAGTTCGAGCACACGGTCGGCGTCACCGAGACGGGCTGCCAAGTGTTCACCCTTTCGCCGCGAGGGCTCGACCGGCCGCTGTCGGGGTCGCTATCGAGCGAAGGTTGAATGGGCTTCAAGGATGCGGGCAAGCCACATTATCTCGGACATCGCGAGAGGCTCAGGCGACGCTTCCGCGATGCCGGTGCCGATGCCGTCCCCGATTACGAGCTGCTCGAGCTGATCCTGTTCCGCGCCGCGCCACGGCGCGACACGAAGCCACTCGCCAAGGCTCTGCTTACCCGCTTTGGGACCTTCGCGGAGGCGCTGAACGCGCCGGAGGAGCTGCTGCGCGAGGTGCAAGGCATCGGCGAAGCGGCCATCACCGAGCTCAAGCTGGTGCGGGCGGCGGCGGTCAGGCTAATGCGGGGCGAGGTGCTCGAGCGGCCCGTGCTCTCGTCGTGGAGCCAAGTGCTCGATTATTGTCGGGCCTCGATGGGATTCGAGACCAAGGAGCAGTTCCGCATCCTGTTTCTCGACAAACGCAACCAGATCATCGCCGATGAGGTGCAGCAGACCGGCACCGTGGATCACACGCCGGTCTACGTTCGGGAGGTGGTGAAGCGGGCGCTCGAGTTATCGTCGACGGCGATCGTGCTCGTGCATAATCATCCCTCGGGCGATCCTACGCCGTCGCGCGCCGATATCGAGATGACCAAGCAGATCGTCGCCGCCGCGAAGCCGCTCGGCATCCTGGTGCACGACCACATCATCGTCGGCAAGCAGGGCCACGCCAGCTTCCGCGGGCTGGGACTGATCTAGCGCTACGGATCAGCAGGCGGTGCGTCTTAGGCCGGCGGGGGTCCGAACACGAGAACGGCGTTCAGTCCGCCGAAGGCAAACGAGTTCGACATGGCGTAATTGACCTCGCGCTTCTTGCCCACGTTCGGCGTGTAGTCGAGGTCGCACTCCGGATCGGGCTCATCGAGCCCAACCGTCGCCGGCACGAATTTCTCGCCAATCGCCTTGACGGCGGCCACCGCCTCTATGCCGCCGCCGGCGCCGAGACAATGGCCATGCATCGACTTGGTCGAGGAGATCGACAGCTTGCTCGCGGCGTTGCCGAATACGCGCTTGATCGCCCGGGTCTCGTTGATGTCGTTGACCGCCGTCGCCGTTCCATGGGCGTTGATGTAGTCGATATCCGACGGTGCGAGCCGGCTGTCGTCGAGCGCCATCTGCATGGCGGTCGAGGCGCCGTCGATCGACGGATTGACCATGTCGGCCGCGTCGGCCGTCATGCCGTAACCCAGCAGCTCGGCGAGGATCGGAGCGCCGCGCGCCTTGGCATGCTCAAGCTCTTCCAGCATCAGAATGCCGGCGCCTTCGGCGAGAACGGTGCCGTTGCGCTTCTTGGCGAACGGCCAGAGCCCGTCGGGGCTCAGCACGCGCATGGCCTGCCACGCTCGCGTTGCACCCCAGTTGAGCGAGGCTTCCGCCGCACCGGCGAGGCCGAGGTCGACGAGACCCTCGCGGATCATGCGGTAGGTGAGACCAATGGCGTGCGTCGCGGTCGAGCATGCGCTCACCACACCGAAGGTCGGTCCTTTGATCGCATATTCGATGCTGACATGCGCCGAGGCCGAGCTGCCGATGGCCTTGAGCAGCGTGAGGGGATGGGTCGCCCGCTTGTTCTCCTTGAACAACATCTTGTAGGAGAACTCGAGCGTGGTCAGTCCGCCGACCCCTGAGCCGATGATGCACGCGGCGCGATAGGCTGCGTTGTCCTTGAGCGGTACTTCGAGCTTGGACATGGCGACGGCTTCCTGCGCCGCGCAGCCCGCATATTGGGAGAACTTGTCGGCGAGCAGGAGCGGTTTGCTCTGCAAGCGCTCCCGGGGGTCGAAGTCGGGAATCTCACCAGCGATGGTGATGTAGAGATCCTGGGTATCGAAGCTCTGGACCTGACGGATGCCGCACTCGCCCTTTTGGAGAGCAGCCCAAAACTTATCTACGCCTGTACCCAAAGGTGTGACGACGCCCTGGCCAGTGACCACGACGCGCCTGCGCCCGTTAGTGTGTGTCATCTAGTGCTAAGCCGTAACTCCAAGCTTGGTCTATCGTCCCGGGAGGCCGAGCGAACTGTTCAAGCAGCAGCGCCCGAAGCCTTCGTCTCTGCGATAATGTTCTTAACGCGATCGACGACGGATCCTACCGTCGCGAACGCTTCAACCTCTTCGTTTGCATTATATGGGATTTCGATACCGAAGGTATCCTCAATGTCGAACACGATCACGGCGAGGTCGAGCGATTCGATCTCAAGATCGCTGAGAGGCGTTTCGAGCGTGACGGTCTTGGACGGATCCTTCATGTTCTTACGCAAAATCTCGATGATCTTGGTAGCCACCTCGTCCATATCGCTCTCCCTGCCCCGTTGAGGGGTCCGTGTCTAGTGGTCCCTGGCTAAATCACAGCTAATCCGAGGGCAAGTCGGGCATTGGAATAGACTTAAAAACTGGTCGAGTCTACCCGTGTCCTTGACCTAATCAGTCCCTGCGGAGCGTTCTAATCGCCAATAAAATTGGCGTTTTTGCGCCTGACTACGCCACCGTTTCAGCATATTCGGCAGAGGATTGGGATCTCCAACCGACCGCCTCAGTTTAGCGCTTACGTGCTAATATATTATGCTCATGGGGCTTGCGGCCTATTGCCTCCGTGCACACACCGTTCTCGTTAAGCGGCGGTAAAGCATGGCAAAACCATAAGACGACAATGGCGAAGCCAAAACTCACCTCGGTGAAGAATAAGGAATGTGTGGGCTTGGAGGCCCCCGCGCAAGAGCATCCTTGGCTAAGGGCCTATCCACGGACGGTTAGCTGGGACGTATCGGTCAAGCCCAAGCTGCTCGGCGAGTTGCTTGATCAATCGGTGGCGGCCCATGGCGCCCGCCCTTGCACCTATTTCATGGGGAAACGGCTGAGCTACGCCGAGATTGGGGCGCTGTCCGACCGGGCGGCCAAGGGCTTACGGGAACTCGGCGTCGGCGAAGGGGTGAAGGTCGGGCTGTTCATGCCGAACACGCCGGCGTTCGTGATTTTCTATTACGGCGTGCTCAAAGCCGGCGGCACGGTCGTCAATTTCAATCCCCTGTACAGCCTGGAGGAGATTGAATTTCAGATTCGCGACAGCGGCGCCAAGATCATGGTGACGCTCGATCTTGATCTAACCTATGGGAAGATCGCCGCGTTGCTTCAGGGCGGCGTGCTCGACAAAGCCGTGGTGGTGAATTTTACCTCGCTCCTTCCGGCATTGAAATCGGTCGGGTTCAAGCTCACCCAGCGCGCCAAGCTCGCGGCGGTCAGCGAAGCCGGCGCCAAAGGCAAGCTGGTGCCCGCGCCAGCGCTCCTCAACAACGACGGCCGCTACGAGCCTCCCGCCATCACGCCCGAGGCGATCGCCGTGCTGCAATATACCGGCGGCACCACCGGGACGCCCAAGGGAGCGATGCTCTCCCACGCCAATCTCTCGATCAACGTCGCCCAGGTGAAGGCCTGGCAGAATTCAATCGCCAAGGATGGCGACCGCATTCTCGGCGTGCTGCCGCTGTTCCATGTCTTCGCCATGACGACGGTGATGAATTTCGGCATCAGTCACGGGCTCGAGATCATCCTCCTGCCGAAGTTCGAGCTCATCCCGACGCTCAAGCTGATCGGCAAGCTTCGTCCGATCATGATGCCGGGCGTACCGACGCTGTTCAACGCCATGCTTCGGCATCCGCACATCGCCAATTTCGACTTGAGTTCGCTCAAATATTGCATCGCCGGCGGCGCCGCCTTGCCGCTCGAAGTGAAGCGAGGCTTCGAGGCGATCTCAGGCGCGACGCTGGTCGAGGGCTATGGCCTGAGCGAGACCTCACCCGTCGTCTCGTGCAATCCGCCGGAGGCTCCGCGCGAAGGATCGATCGGCCTTCCGCTGCCCGCCACGGAGATTTCCATACGCTCGCTCGATGATCCGCACACCGTGCTCGAGCCGGGCGAAACCGGAGAGATCTGCATCGCCGGACCGCAGGTGATGACCGGCTACTGGAACAAGCCGCAAGACACCGAGGACTGCTTCGTGGGCCGCTTTTTCCGCACCGGCGATGTCGGCTACATGGACGAGGATGGCTACGTCTTCATCGTCGATCGCATCAAGGACATGATCAACGCCTCGGGCTTCAAGGTCTATCCGCGGCGGATCGAGGATGCGCTCTACGAGCATCCGGCCGTGGCCGAGGTCACCGTCATCGGCGTTCCCGACGCGTATCGCGGCGAGGCGCCAAAGGCGTTCGTCAAGCTGAAGGACGGCAAAGAAGCGAGCGCGGCCGACCTGATTCACTTCCTCAAGGAAAAGCTCTCCAAGCTTGAACTGCCGGCGGAGATCGAGTTCCGCGACGAGCTGCCGAAGACGCATGTCGGCAAGCTGTCCAGGCGCGAGCTTCGCGCCGAGGCCAAGCGCTGATCGGCCGGTCAAAAACACTCTCGCCGGCGAAAGGCCGGCGGGAGATCAAGCGATAGCGTTACGAGCAGGCTAGCGCAGCCAGGGCAAGAACGGCTCTTGCTGCTCCTGCTGTCTCCTCAGACGCCGCATCTGCCGACGCGTGAGCGGGACCTGCTCGGCATCTGCCGTGTCAGCTTGTGCAGATTGGGTATCGCCCTCGGCGTCGGCGGCGGTGCCGTCTTCAGGCGCTGGCGCACCTTGTTCAGAAGACGCCGTCGCTGTCGGCTTTGGGGTAGCCTTGGCCGCAACCGCCTGCGACTTCACGCTAACCTTCGGCTTCTGGACGGGAAGCGGAACGTCGGCGGCCGCTTGCGTCGTGGCGGCGGATTGAGCGGCACCAGATGCAGCGGCCGAGGCTGAAGCGGTGTACGCGGCAGGAGCCGATGGCGCCGTTGCTTGCGTCGAGACGGTTTGTGCCGCGGGCTGCGTCGGAATCGGGCTCGTCATGTTGAACATGCTCGAGACATTCTCGCCCGAATATTTCGTGGCAGTGTCGGATGTCATCGAAGCATTCAAGAAGCCGTAGCCCTTCTGGGCCGGCGGTGTGCCCGCCTGCGGAGCCGGGCTCACCAGAGTGACGGGCTGCGCCACGGTCTGCGGCGTCGGATTTACCGCAGCTTGCATCGTGGCCGCGGGTGAAGTGCTCTCGGTAGCAGCAGCGGCAGGCGAAGCATCGGCATTGGCGCTCGCCGGCGCCGCATGATCGACGGCGGCCTCGACCACCGGCGCAGCCGGAGCGGGTGCAGGCTCGGCCTTGGCGACAGACGGGGTCGTAGCCGCCGCGCTTGACGCAGCAGCGGCCGGAGCGGCCGCACCAGGCGTCGCCGAAGCCTCGATCTGCTGAGTGCCTTCGGGGGCCGTCGCGGGCACCGCCGCCGGAGGCGGCGAGGTCCTCAGCCACTGCTTCTCGCCGCAGAGGAGCCATGCTTTGCAGCCCCTGAGCATGATCTGCGTGCGCGACATCATGGTGAGCGTCGCCGCGTAGGTATGGCCATCCTCGGGATTATAGACCTTGCCGGTCCACGTCGCCGGCGCGCTCGGCATGAGGCCAGAGAAGATGGTCAGCCCGACGATCGGACGATCGCGCATCGAGGGATCCTCGTTGCGGATGTCGTGCAAGGCCTTCCCCTTGCTGTCGGTCGGGTCCTTGAGCCAGATGATCTTGGCGCACAGTTGCGACTTGCCCGAGCCGCACTTGAATACCTGGATCTTCGATTCGCGTTCGGCATCCGGCTTGTACCAATAGCCGGTGGGATCAGCCGTGGCCGCGTGGGACTGGCTGCAGGGAGCAAGCATGGCAGCGGTCACAAGTCCCATCGCCGCAGCGAACGCATGATGCCTCATAAGCACCTCCGTAATAGGCCTAGCCGATGGCGCTCCTTACGCCAGGGCTGTTAGATGAGTTGCCCCCTGTCCCGTGTTCACCCATAGCGCGTGTTTCCGCGCATTTTTATGATCTACGACAAGTTCGCGCATTCCTGGCTAGATTTGTGGCTCCATCCCTTCGAGAATCGCAGCGACACCCATGCCGCCAGCCGTACACACTGAAATCAACCCCCTTCGGCCACCTTCACTATGCAGCAGCTTGGCCAGAACTGCCAGGATTCTTGCGCCGGTTGCCGCAAAAGGATGCCCGAAAGCTATTGAAGACCCCTTGACGTTTAACTTCGCCCGGTCGATCGATCCCAAGGGAGCGTCCCGTCCAAGCCTCACCCGGCAATATTCCGCCGATTCCCACGCCTTCAAAGTTGCCAACACCTGCGCCGCAAAGGCCTCGTGAATCTCGTAATAATCAAAATCCTGAAGCGCAAGACCGGTTTGCCGGAGTAATTCGCTCACGGCGACCGTAGGCGCCATCAGAAGTCCTTCACCTTGAACGAAATCTACGGCCGAAGTGCGGCCTAACGTCAAAAAGGCCTGAACGGGGATCCCCCGTTTTCGCGCCCATTCCTCCGAGGCAAGAAGCACGGTCGAGGCTCCGTCGGTGAGCGGCGTCGAATTGGCGGCGGTGATGGTCCCATTGCCCGTGCGGTCGAAAACGGGCTTCAGTTCCGCCATTTTCTCAAGCGAGATGTCCTCCCGGATATTGTTATCGCGGAAAACGCCGGCGCAAGGGACGACAAGATCGTCCATAAAACCCTCGTCATAGGCTGCTGCCGCCTTCTTGTGGCTCTCGTAAGCCAGAAGGTCCTGCGCCTCACGGGTAATCCCCCATTCCTTGGCCATCAGCTCACAATGCTCGCCCATGCCGAGGCCCGTGCGGGGCTCTGAGGTCGAAGGGGGCAGAGGGGCAAGCTCTGCCGGCGTGAAGCCCTTGAAGGCCGGAATCTTTTGGCCAAAACCCTTCGCCCGCGAGGCCTGAACCAGGCGCTGGGCGAACCGGCGCTGAAATACGATCGGCGCATCGCTCGTCGTGTCGCTGCCGAGCGCGATGCCGCATTCGATCTGGCCGATGGCGATCTTGGCCCCGACATTGAGCGCGCCGGCGAGGCTCGTACCGCAGGCCTGCATCATGGTGATCCCGGGCGTCGTGGCCGCGAGTGCGCTGCCGATGACCGCTTCGCGGGCGAGGTTCCAGTCCTTGGCATGGGTGACGACCGCGCCGCCAACCACCTCATCGATATGAGCGCCGTGGAGAGCGAAGCGATCCACCAGACCGCCGAGCGCTGCGATCAGCATGTCGAGATTGGTCAACTCGGCATAGCCCGTGTGCGAGCGGCAAAAAGGGATGCGCGAACCTCCCAGCACCGCGACACGCCTGATCGACGCTTCAGTCATCCATCCCTCGGTCATGCCGCCGCGGCGGTCGCAGCTCCTGCCGCCTTCTCACTGCGCCGATAATGTAGAGGCCCGCCGCGAAACGGGGCGAAGCCGGTGCCGAAGATCACACCGGCATCGACGTGATCGGCGTCGGCTACCACCTGGTCGGCAAGAGCCCGCTCGGCCTCGTCGAGCATGGGCTTGACGAGGTCGCGGCCAAGGCGCTCGAGCTCAGCCTGATCGTAGGTGGCCTCTTCGCGCTTCGGCTTCCCCTCGATCCAGAGATAGAAGCCCTCGCCCGTCTTCTTGCCGAGCTTGCCCTGCCTAACGAGGCTTGTCAGCACGTTGTCGGTCTCGGGCGCCAGGTTCAGCTCCTGACCGACGTGATTGGCGATGTCGAGGCCAACCAGGTCCATCAGCTCGAGCGGACCCATGGGCATGCCGAACTTCATCGCCGCCTCGTCGATCTTCTCGCGCGGCTCGCCAAGCTGATAGCGGCGGACCGCCTCCATCAGGTAGGGCGCGAGCAGGCGGTTCACGAGGAAGCCGGCACCATCCTTGACGATCAGCGGCAGCTTGGAAATGGCGGTGACGAAGGTGGTCGCCTTGCGCACCTCTTCTTCCCGCGTTTGCGCACCCCGCACCACCTCGACGAGAGGAAGCTGCGCCACGGGGTTGAAGAAATGGAGGCCGACCAGACGTCCCGGATCGGCAAGGGAACGCGCAATGTCCTCGAGTTTGAGCGAGGAGGTGTTGGTCGCGAGTACAGCGCCCGGCTTCACTTGCTTCTCAAGCTCGGCAAACAGCTTCTGCTTGACGTCGAGCCTCTCGACGATCGCTTCGATCACGACGTCGGCATGCTTCACATATTTGCCCCTGGGATCGGCAATGAGCCGCGCGACCGCCGCATCGATCGCGAGCTTAGTACGGAGATGGCGCTTGAACAGACCCTTGGCGCGGGCGAGCGCCTTGGCGATCTGCGCCTCGTCGAGATCCTGAAGGCTGGCCTGCATGCCCTGCACCACGCACCAGGCGGCGATATCTCCGCCCATGGTTCCCGCACCGATCACATGAACGCGGCGCGGCTTGAAGCCATCTTTGGGCGCATCGTCCTTCAGCATCTCCGACAGCTTGAACACGCGGCGTAAGTTTCGCGAGGCCTCGCTCGCCATGAGCGGCGTGAACATTTCCGTCTCGGCGACGCGCATGCTCGCGGGATCATCGCCATAATGCTCGAACAGCTCGATCAGGCGGAACGGCGCCGGGTAATGCTCCTCGCGCACCTTGGCGGCGGTCTTCTCCCGCATCTGCTTCGCCAACATCCCGCGCATCGGCTGCTTCAGCATCAGCTTCTTCCACCAGGGCGCGCCTTTCGACACGCGCTTCTGCAGCACCGCCTTGCGGGCGGCCCAACGGAGATTGTGGTGCGTCGGGACGAGCTGATCGAGGAGATCCATGGCCTTGGCGGCCGAGGGACGGAGCATCTTCCCGGTCAGCATGGCGGTCATGGCGTCCGTGGGGCCAGCGAGCGCGATCGACCGCACCGTGCCGTTAAGCCCCGGGAAGATGCCGAGCTTCACCTCAGGAAAGCCGAGCCGCGTCGCCTCCTCACGATCGGCGATACGCCAATCGCAGGCGAGCGCAAGCTCGAGCCCGCCGCCCAGGCAATAGCCGTGAATTGCCGCGACGACGATGACAGGCAGCCGATCGATGCGATCGAACAGCTCGAGCGTCTGCTTCACCGCGTCCTTGATCTTGTCCTCGGTATCGAAGCTCTCGAACTCGCGTATGTCGGCGCCGGCGATGAAGCTCCGGTCCTTGGCGCTCATAATGACGAGGCCCTTGACCTCACCGCTCGCGGCAGCCGCCTCAACGGCCTTGACGATCTCACCGAGCTCCTCGGTCGGGCGGCGGCCAAGCGAGTTCATGCTTTCGCGCTTGCGGTCGATGACCGCCCAGGCGATGCCCTCGAAGTCGATCGCGAAGCGCCAGTCCTGCAAATTGGGAAGTGTCGTCGCCATGCTCACTTACTCGGCGGCAATATGCTCGTGCGGCTCGGGCCGCACGGCGGCGAGCGGCGTCGGCGTAGGCGACCTCCGCGCAGCGAGAGACGCCGCATCGAAATCGTCGACGGCAATGACGCGCGCCACGAGATCGCGAAGCTCGGCAAGGGAGGAGGCTTCCTCCTCGGTAAGCACGCCTTTCGACTTGGCCTCGGCGATCCAATCATTGTTGTGATAGCGCTTGACGTCACCCTTGCGGATGGCGCGCTCGAGCTTCTTGTCGGCCTCTTCGTTGGCGATCACCTTCTTCAACGTATATTCGAGGAGCCCCACGCGATCGGACGGATCGTCGGGGGAGAAGATGTCGCGCGTAAGACGGTCGCGGAAGGCGCCGGGCTGGAGCACCTGGCGCACGAGCGCTTTGCCGTGCGCGTCGCTCGCAGGGCGCCGCGTGCCGAAGGGAAAGACAAGCGGCCACATCGCCCAAGCGGCGGACCGTACCGGGAAATTGCGCAACACCCCAAGCAGCGCCTGGTCGAAGCGGTAGAGGCAGTTCGTCGCGCAATAGCTCACGAGCGTGAGGTCCGCGGTTTGCCGTCCATCATCCTCGTAGCGCTTCAACACCGAAGAGAGGAGATAGAGCTCGGCGAGCGCGTCGGCCATGCGGCCGGTGATCTTCTGCTTGACCTTGAGCCCGCCGCCGAGCAAAGCGACGGTCATGTCGGCGACCAGCGCGAACGAGCGCGCGGCGCGCGCAAGCTCTTTCCACCAGCGCCGCGTCGGTCCCGCGTTGGGCGGCGACGAGGCGAACACGCCAAAGGTCAAATTGTGGAACAGCGAGCCTGCGGCATTGGACAGGGTGAATGCGACATGCCGTCCAAGCGTCTCCTCGAACAGCTCGATGCCGCGCTCCTGGTCGTCGTCCTGCAACGCCTCGATCTCGGTGAAGAGATAAGGGTGGCTTCTAAGCGCGCCTTGGGCAAAGGTGATCAGCGTGCGCGTCAGGATGTTGGCGCCTTCCACGGTGATGCAGACCGGCACCATCTGGTACGCACCCTGGATATAGTTCGAGGGTCCATCGCAAATGCCGCGCCCGCCGTGGATGTCGAGCGCATCGTTGACGCTCTGGCGCATGCGCTCGGTCGAGACATATTTGAGCAGCGCCGAGATGACGGCAGGCTTCTCGCCGGCAGAGACCATCGAGGCCGTCACGGCGCGGGCCGCCTCGAGCTCGTAAGCCGTCTCGGCCATGCGCGCGAGCGGCTCTTCGACGCCTTCCATGAAGCCGATCGGTAGATTGAACTGCTTCCTGATGCGAGCATAAGCGCTGCTCGTCCTCAGCAGTGCTTTGGTTGCGGCGGCGCTCGTCGCCGGAAGAGAGATGGAGCGCCCCGCGGCAAGGCAGGCCATCAGCATGCGCCATCCCTGTCCGGCCCGCTCGGCCCCGCCGATGATCCAATCGATGGGAATGAAGACCTCGCGCCCCCGCGTCGGGCCGTTGGGGAATGCCGCTCCGGCCGGGAGGTGACGCCTGCCGATTTCGACGCCGGGGTGATCGGTCGGCACGAGCGCGAGCGTGATGCCGATATCCTCGCCACGGCCGAGCAGGTTGTCGGGATCGAACAGCCGAAAGGCGAGTCCGAGCAACGTCGCGTTCGGCGCGAGCGTGATGTAGCGCTTGTCCCAGGAGAGCTTGATGCCGAGCGTCTCCACGCCGTCGTGGACCCCGCGTGCAATGACCCCGACATCGCGCATCGAGGCAGCATCAGAGCCCGAGAACGGGCCGGTCAGCGCGAAGCAGGGAATCTCCTCGCCCTTGGCGAGCCGCGGCAGGAAATGCTCCTTCTGGGCGTCCGTTCCGTATTTCTCGATCAGCTCGCCCGGCCCGAGCGAGTTCGGCACCATGACGATGGTGACGCCATCCGGGCTGCGGGAGGAAATCTTGCCGATGATGAGCGACTGCGCCTGGGCCGAGAAGCCGAGACCCCCATGTGCGGACGAGATGAGCATGCCGAGGAAGCCGTTCTCGCGGACGAAGCGCCAAGTGTCGTCGGGGATATCGTGCAACTCGTGCCGGATGCGCCAATCGTTGAGGCGCTTGCACAGCTCGACGGTCGGGCCGTCGAGGAAGGCGCGCTCCTCCACGGTGAGCGTGATCGGGGCCGTGCGGCGAAGCTTCGACCAGTTTGGCGTGCCGCTGAACAGTTCGGCATCCCAGCCGACGGTGCCCGCCTCGAGCGCCTCGCGCTCCGTCTCGGAGATGGTGGGCATGACGCCTTTAAGCGCGCCATAGGCGGGAAGCGTGATGTATTTGCGTTTGATCTCGGGAAAGCTCGCCACGAACACGAGCGCGGCCACGAGCCAACCGAGCAGCGACCACCACGGGAAGACGGGCCAATGGAGTTGGCCATGGATGAGGCCCATCTGCGCGCCGAAGGTGAAAACGGCGGCGGCGAGCGCCCAGAGCCAAAGCGGCGCGCGGTTCATCGCAAGCGCAAACAGAGCAACAAGTGCAAGGCCTGCGAAGATCAACTCAGCCATGGACGGCCTCCAAATTCGCCTTGGTCGCTGTCCGTCCCCAGCCGGAGAGCCCCATGCGGGCAAGGCTTGCAGCCGGCGCGATCAGCGCCGATCCGGCTTTTTGCCCTCTATGGTCCGGTTGGTCCATCGACTCAAGTCTTTTTGCGCCTCTCGAGGCTCGCGCGACGGTTCGTCCCGAATCGCTCGATGCCCGATCTTGCTGCCAACAGATTCCCAGCGGATTAACGCGCCCCCGACGCTCGCTCGGGACAGTTCGCCGTGACACTTTCGCTTCCTTGTGCGGCAGCGGCGAATTGGCTAAGGAGGGGCCGGTTCAGGCCCGAAGAGCCCTTGCTGGGAAAGCGCCATGTCAGAGCCAGAGCGACCGCAACTCAGCCCCTATCAAGTCGAGCTCCAAGCCGGCAAACGCTATGCGTGGTGCCGCTGCGGCCGCAGCCAGAAGCAACCCTTCTGCGACGGCTCACACGCCGGTACCGGGATCGAGCCGTTGATGTTCACCGCCGAGCGCGACGAAACCGCACTTCTTTGCGGCTGCAAGGATACGGGCGACCCGCCTTTTTGCGACGGCTCCCATCTCCTGCTCTAATCTTGGGCATGCCTGCCCTTCACGCGGCGTTGTACGGGGCGAGCCCTTCTTGCTAAGAAGGGGCCGCAAGCGGGCGGCGGGGCCCGCATTCCTTAGTCTGCAAGCCCATTTCGGGGAAAGGCGAGGCAGGCATAAGTCATGGCCTATTTCCTACAGCAACTGATCAACGGCATCGCGCTGGGCTCGATCTACGGGCTGATCGCCATCGGCTACACCATGGTCTATGGCATCATCGGCATGATCAATTTCGCCCATGGCGACATCTTCATGGTGGGCGCCTTCATCGCGTTGATCGCCTTTCTTTTGCTGATGAGCCTCGGGCTGACGATGGTCCCGCTCGCCCTCGTCCTCGTGCTCATCATCGCCATGGCTCTGACCGCGGTGTGGGGCTGGACGGTCGAGCGCATCGCCTATCGGCCTTTGCGCGAGTCGTTCCGTCTCGCGCCGCTAATCACGGCCATCGGCATGTCGATCGTGCTGCAGAATTTCATCCAGGTGTCCCAAGGCGCGCGGGTGAAGCCGCTCCAGCCCGTGATCACCGGCGGCTACGAGTTGTTCCAGCAAGGCGGCTTCGAGGTCATCCTGTCCAATATCCAGATTCTCGTCGTGGTCACGACGCTGGTGCTGATGGCGGCGTTCTGGCTGATCATCGCCCGCACGCCGCTTGGCCGGGCGCAGCGCGCCTGCGAGCAGGACCGGCTCATGGCATCGCTGTCCGGCGTCAACGTCGACCGCACCATCTCGCTCACCTTCGTGCTCGGCGCGGCTCTCGCGGCCGTGGCCGGCCTGCTCTACCTCCTCTATTACGGGGTGATCGACTTCTACATCGGCTTCGTCGCGGGCATCAAAGCGTTCACCGCTGC
>DATHCZ010000044.1:0-13423 GCA_035319265.1 Methyloceanibacter sp.
AACCCGGCCATTACGGAATTGTTTGGTTTGGAGCGTCGACTACCGGCGCGGGCCGCGCGGCTTAAGAGCGGCGCTACCGCCGCCGCCACCGCCTTCGCGCTGGGCCTTCTTGCGCGCGAGCTTGCGCGCGCGGCGGATGGCCTCTGCCTTCTCGCGGGCGCGCTTCTCCGACGGCTTCTCGTAGTAATTGCGAAGCTTCATCTCGCGGAAGATGCCTTCGCGCTGCATTTTCTTCTTCAGCGCCCGAAGGGCCTGATCGACATTGTTATCGCGAACGACGACTTGCACGCGTCTGGATCTCCGATTGGCCGTTGATTTTCAGGAGTGGAGCGGGGGCCAAATACGACCCTGGTCAGAACCGGCCAAGGTCCCGCATCCGGCTTTGCTCTAACAGAAGGCGGGCATGTTGTCCAGACGGTCCAGCGCTTGGATCATTCAGGGGATGCCGGATGATCGGCGTGGGGCATGCACGTCCCCGTCGTCTCCATCCCGTCGCGCCGCCACATGAATTTCTGGCTGTCGGGATACTGGGCTTCCTTCGGATTGGCCTCGGCCCAGGCCTGCCACGCATCATAGGTGCGGCGGTAGGTGTCGCGCATCTGCTCCTCCGCCTTGAGGCAGTCGTCAATGGTGTCGAAGAGGAGGCCGGTCTTTACCGGGATCGTTCCATAAATGAGCACAAGCAACATCCATTTCATCTGCTCACCTCTAAGGTCGCCTCGGTGGCCTCATGGTTCGAGACGCGCACCGGCGATGCGCTCCTCACCATGAGGAACCTCGTTCTGAGGAGGGCCGAAGGCCCGTCGCAAAGGACGAGCCATCATAATCAGTCAGCTCATTGGATAGAGCTTGGTAAAATGGCCCATCTTACGGCCGGGCCGCGCCTCTTGCTTGCCGTAGAGATGAACTGAGGTCATAGGCTCGGCGGAAAGCGTGGGCCATTTCTCGACGTCGGAGCCGATCAGATTGGTCATTACCGCATCGCTGTGGCGCGCGGTGTCACCGAGCGGCCAACCTGAGATCGCTCTCACGTGGTTCTCGAATTGACTGACGGCGCAGGCATCAAGCGTCCAATGGCCGGAATTGTGCACCCGAGGGGCAATCTCGTTCACGATCAAGCGCGGCCTGTTTCCATCCTCGCGCTGGAACAACTCGACGGCGACCACGCCGACATGGTCTAGCGCCTCCGCAATCGATTTGGCGATGTAGGTAGCCTCGGCGAGAAGGGCAGGGGAGTTCGTGGCCGGAACGCGACTGATGGCCAGGATGCCGTTCTGATGCACATTCTCGGTGAGGTCGTAGATCTTGAGGGTGCCATCTCTCCCGCGCACGGCGATGACCGACAGTTCGCGCTCGAACAGAACGAGGCCTTCGAGCACGGCCGGCACTTGGCCGATGCTTCGCCAGGCGGTCTCAGCCTCCCCTCGATCGCGGATCATGACTTGGCCCTTGCCGTCATAACCGAGCCGTCTTGTCTTGAGGATCGCCGGCGGCTTGATGCGCGCGAGTGCCGCATTGAGCTCATCGAGACTGTCGATCGCGGCGTAAGGCGCGACCTCGATGCCGAGACCGCTGATGAAGTCCTTCTCGGCGAGACGGTCTTGCGTCACCGCGAAGGACTTGGCTCCGGGGAGGACGGGCTTGACGCGCGAGCAGGCCTCGAGCGTCGCCGCCGGCACGTTCTCGAACTCGCACGTCACGACGTCGACGGAAGCGGCGAAGCGCGCGAGCGCGGCCGCATCGGCATAGCTGCCGAGCGTCGTCGAGGCGGCAACGTCGAAGGCCGGCGCACCAAGTTCGTCGGAATAGATATGCGACTTCAGCCCAAGCCTGCTCGCCGCGACGGCGAGCATGCGGCCGAGCTGGCCGCCGCCCAAAATGCCGATGGTCGAGCCGAGAGGAAGCGGCGTGTCAGGCATCGTCCTCGACCGCCTCGGCGATGGCCTCGGTCTGTGCCGCGCGGAAGGCAGCGATCCGGGCGGCAAGCTTCTTGTCTCCGAGCGCGAGGATCTGCGCCGCGAGTAGCCCGGCATTGGTCGCTCCGGCCTCGCCGATAGCGAGCGTTCCGACTGGAACGCCGGCCGGCATCTGGTTGATCGACAATAGACTGTCGAGGCCTTTGAGCGTGCGGCTCTCGATGGGCACGCCAAGCACGGGAAGCACCGTCATCGAGGCGGTCATGCCCGGGAGGTGCGCGGCGCCTCCGGCACCGGCGATGATGACCTTCAGCCCCCGCTTCTGCGCGCCGATGGCATAGTTGTAGAGCCGCTTTGGCGTGCGGTGGGCCGAGACGACGCTGGTCTCGTACGGGACCTTGAGGGTATCGAGAATCGAAGCTGCAGCCTTCAGCGTCGGCCAGTCCGAGCGGCTGCCCATGATGATGCCGACGACGGGCTTGGCGACGGTCATCTTGGGCTCATGGGGAGATTCGGCCGGCTCGCGGAAAGCGCGGGATTATAGGGGCGCGCCCTTGCTTGGCAAGGGCGCCCTGGCAACGGCAGTGGTCCGCGGGCTATGCTGCTGCAACCCGTAAAGGTGGGGCACCATGGTCAAAGCCTATCTTCTCATTATCGCGATTGGGCTCGTCCCGGTGGCGCTGAGCTATGGCGTGAACCCGACGGGCGTGCTGCCGAGGCTCCTGAAATTCAACGTCGAAGTCCCGAACGAGAGCCAGGTATTCCGTGCGCTGATGTGTCTTTATCTCGCCACCTCGGTGTTCTGGATCATGGGCGCGTTCTGGCCGGATTGGCAGCACGCCGCGCTCATTTGGGCGGCGTTTTTCATGCTGTCGCTCGCGCTTGGACGGGTGCTCAGCATAGTGCTCGACGGCAGCCCGACGGCCTCACTTCTCAACGTTTATCTTGCGCTCGAGATTGGAGCGGGGTTGCTGGCGCTATGGCTCCTGCGCGGCACGAGCTAAGACGCCTTAAGCGATGATGTCGGGGAGGAGCTGGTCCTCGATACGGGCGATCTCGTCCTTGAGATAGAGCTTCTTCTTCTTCAGCCGCTTGAGCTGAAGTGCGTCAGCCCTGCCCGACTGCTCGAGCGCATTGATCGCGCTGTCGAGATCGCGATGCTCCTGCTTCAGTCTGAGCAGGGTCGTCCGGAGCTCGCGGATCTCCTCGCTCTCCATGGGACGTCCCTTGCTCCTTGTCTTTGCCTCTCGGGACGGCGGAAGTATCACGGCGAACCGGTGGCCGCGCAAGGCCTTGGGCAGGGCGCTCGGACCCCAATCCCCTGCCATGATGCGGCACAAGGAGTGACAGGAGACCGCAGGGCAGGATTAGACAAATCGCAAGTGATTTGACATGATGGTCGGCCGAAGACCAACTGATATGGAGGTCCGATATGGCGCTTGACGCACACCTCGTTGAGTTGTCTGAAAAGCATCGTGCTCTGGATCGCAAAATCGAAGAAGAGTTGGCGCGACCGACAGCAGACGACCTCAAAATCGCGGAATTGAAGCGTCAAAAACTGCGTCTCAAGGATGAAATGGAGCGGCTGAAGCATGAGATGAGCCACTAGGCTCAGTCCGGCTATAGCCCGCGCTCGTCGCGCAAGGGAGAATTTTGAAGGCCGTGAGGGCGCATATCATTTTGCGTCGCGCGGCCTTTCATTTTGCTCGAGGGGTCCTTGCGCCGGGATTGCCCTACAACGAAGCGGCGGAGTCACCGCGGGAGAGGAAGACATGTCAGTCGGAATTGCATTTGGCCGCGGAGGGAGCCTGGCGGCGCTCGGCGCGGGCGCGCTGCTTCTTGTCCTTGGGGCGATTCCGGCTGGAGCCGCCGAGAAAGACCTGACGGACAAGGGCCGCGTGCTGGTCGAGCAGAATTGTTCGCGTTGCCATGCCATCGGCAAGGAGGGAGACAGCACGCACCCTGATGCGCCGCCTTTCCGCACGCTTTCGAGCCGTTATCCGATCGATGATCTCGCCGAATCGCTCGCCGAGGGCATTGTTTCCGGCCATCCCGACATGCCGATTTTCGTGTTCGGTCCCACCGACGTCGAGGCGATCATCGACTATTTGAAGTCGATTCAAGACCAGCCTTCCCCGGAGACGCCCCCAAAGAATCCGGGTTAGGCGTCGGCGGCGCCCTCAGGCCACATCAGCCAATCGCGCGCGGCGTCGACCTCATCGGGTGGGAAATGCTCGACCTCGCAGGTTATGAACGGCGCGACCAGGCTCGACCAGAGGTGATGCATGTCGGGATTGGTGACGATCGCCAGCCGGCTGAAATCGTGCAGATGCCTCAGGCTGAACTTCACATCGTGCCAGAAGGCGACCGCGTCCATTCCCTCGAAATCCTCGATCACCTCGAGCACGCGGATTTTGCCGTGCCGCGCGATGAAGGCTTCGAGCTTGCCGGCGATCCCGTCGAACTCCTCGGTCGAGACGCGGCCCTTCAAGACGATCTCAACGGCCTGCGCATTGTCGTGTTCCGTGTAGGACAGCATTGATTCGTTCCGGGGGCATGCGGGGAGGGGAGGGCTCGGCGCGCCATCCTAATCTATCAGCAGAAGCCGCGCCTAGTCGCCGCACGCCAATTGTGGCCGCAAGGCTTGCCTGCATCCCCTCGCGGGCTCGGCATGATTGGCCTGGTCTTCGCCGGCTTGAGGTTTCACTTCTAACCCTGTTGCCGCTTTAGAATTCGATCCCATATTAGTTTTCGGGCCGACTCAAAGGTCACGCTGTTGCCCCCTTTTTGGCGCTCTATCACAGCTCTACGGGGAGACTGGCCATTAAGAAATTTCTTGTCACGCTCACGGCGCTCGCGGCCATCATCTGTGGCGCGATCTATGTCGTGCTTAATCCGCCTAGGCCCGTAATCAAGGAGGTCGTGCAAAAGGCGCCGAAGCGCTTACTCCCTTACGAGCAGGAGCTTGCGAAGACCCCCGATCAGCCGACCGCGCCGCAAGCAGACAATTCTGCTTCGACCCAACCCGCGGCTTCGGCTGAGCCTGCCAATGCGCCCGCGCCCGCGGCAGAGCCTGGCCGGCAAGCTACCGGCGAGCCGGGCGCGCAGCCGCCCGGCGTGACGGCCGGCTCAGAGCAAGGCGCAAGCCAGGCTGATGGGGCGCCTCCGTCCGAGGATACCGGTGACGCTTCGGCGACCATGCCTGACGACGGCACCAACCCCTCCGAGCAAGCCGCGGTTCCGCCTGACGACGGCGCGCCGTCCGACGATTCGCAACGGCCCTATAACGTGACGGCGGCACCACCGGGTGCGATGCCTCCCGGGCCTTACGGCGCGCCGCCGAGCCCTAACGACTCTCGCCCGCCTTACGCGCGCTCGCCGCGCGATCCCCTCTATTCCGGACCGCCTCAGGAAGGGCCCTATGGCGCGCCGCCTCCGCAAGATCCTTACGGTGCGCCGCCTCCACCTCCGGGGCCTTATGGCGATGCGGCAGACGGCGCTTATGGCAACGGTCCCTACGGGCAGGGCGGAAATGGTCCCTACGGACAGGGCTCTAACGCGGCGCGGCAAGCCGCACCGAGCCAGCCCGGCGCGCCGCAACAAGGGGCCCCGCAAGAGGAGTGGGTGGTAGTGCTCGTCTCCGGTGCCAGCATGCGCGCGACGGCCACTGACGATGCTCCCATGCTGTTCGCGTTCCCCTATGGCCGCAATCTCAAGGTCGTGTCGCATTACGGGGATTGGGTCGAGGTGACCGATCCGAAAAGCGCAGCGACGGGCTGGATGAAGACCGGCGAGGTGTCACCGATCGCTCCTCCCGGGGCCGGTCCGCCGCCGACGGAGGCCTATGACACGCAGCCGCCGGAGGACCAGGGCGGCTGGTTCCGCCGCCGCCGCGGCGGCTTTGCCGATATGATCAACCGCGCGCTCGGCGGCGGTTTCTAGTCGTCCTTCCGGTCAATCTTTCTTGACAGCGTGTCGCGCTCCTTGAGGAACGCGCGAGGCGGACATATCTCAAGGGCCTGGACGTGGGGCCGATCGGAAAGATCGGCATGGATCGGCTGTTGACGTCGGTGTGGCTGCTCGGTGCCGTCCTTTATGCGGCCGCCACGCTTTTGCTCACCCAGCCCTTCATTGATCGAGGTTCGGCTTCGCTCGCTGCCACTCACGAGACCATCGTCGCAAAGCAGGCGGAGCCCGTCAGCCCCCAGCTCCTCACGCTCGCGTCTGTCTCTCCTGCCGAGTTAGCGCCGGCGCAGACGTCGAACCTGAGCTGGCCGCATAACGAATGGGTCGAGATCGTCGGATATACCGCCGTCGTTCGCGCCGACCCCTCGGTCTCTTCTCGCGTGCTGACGGCCTATCCAGTTGGTCACGCTCTGAGAGTCATCGAGCGCGATGGCGACTTTGCGCGGATCCAGGACTTGAGCAGCGGACATCTCGGCTGGGTCGCCGCAAGCTCGATTGCGGCCTTCGTTCCAGGTTACCGTGAGCGCGAGGAGCCAATCGCGCCGCGCCCACTTGTAGCCGTCGCCCAAGCGCAAACGCCTGCGGTGTCGCCCAAGGCATCACGATCTTCCCAAGGCGCGGTGTCGTCACGTCCGAGGAAAGAGACGGTTGCGGCGACAGGGCCCGCGGAGGCGGTGCCGCTCGTTACGCGGGCAAGCACAGCGCCACGGCGTTTAGCCGAGAACCAGGCTGACGGCGGCGTCGCCACTCTCGTGCAACGGGCCTTCAGCGGCTATTGAGGCCGCCTTCGGATGCCTTTTCCCTTCGTCGCAGGCGATGCGATCGAAGCCTCGATCACCGGCATTGCGCCAAGGGCTCATGCGGCGGGCGTGCCGAGCTCAGGCCACACTTTCGCGGCATCATGCTCGTGGCGACCGGCGTCATAAGGGGTGCGCGAACTACCATTGCCGTTGCTGGCGCCGCCCTTGCCGTTCGGTTTGTGGCCAGCGACGCGCAACTCGCGCTCGACCGCAACGCGAGCCGCCTCGTTCTGGGTATAGAGCCCCATATGCTCTGAATCTTCCTCTGCCACGGACGTCAAAGCCTCGTCGACATAAAGCTTGGCATGAGGGTCGGTCTCAATCTTCCGCATGATTCGCCGAAGGTCGCGCCAGCGCCTTGCGAGCACAGCGGCCTTGCGGGCGACGTCGGCGGCATAACGTGCGTAGAAAGCAAGAGGCGATTCGATCGGCAGGCCCGCACGGCGATCGAGGCGATGCTTGATGCGGAAGATGCCCCATTGCAGCGGATGCACGTTGTCTACTTCGACCGCGCTCGAAAACATGAACAGGACCGGCATGAGCGAGCGGATGTTGATGCCGCAGACATAGGCGCGGCGCAGCACCGTTTCCAAATGCTGGTTGGTGTAAAAGATGTCCCAAGCGGTACGATACGCCCGCTGCCACTCCTCCTTGCTCATCTTGGGATGAGACGTCACGACATGCTCGAGCTCGTACTTGTTCATGTCGGGATCCATCCACACGCCTTTTTCGGCGAGCAGTTTGTGGTCCTCGGAGCCCGGCAGCGGGGTCAGCACGAAGAACTCGAGCATATCGAGCGGCAGCTCGCGCTTGATGATCTCGAGATCGTGGCGGATCGAATCCGGCGTGTCATGGGGGAAGCCGAGGATGTAGCCTGCGAAGGTCATGATCCCGACGCGCTTCCACTCGAGCAGCATCCGTCGATACTCGGTGATCTTGTTCTGGCGCTTCTTGGCGGCGATGAGATTCGCCGGATTGATGTTTTCGAGCCCGATAAAAACGCGCGTGACGCCGGCGCGCTTTGATTTCTCGATGAAGTTCGGAATCCGGTGGCAAAGCGTATCGACCTGGATCATGAAGCGCACGTCCATGCCGTCTTCTTCACGCAGCTTGATGATCCGATCGTAGATCGCCTCCCACTCCTTGTTGCGGGCGAAATTATCGTCGGTGATGAAGAAGCGATCGACTCCCTGCCGCCAATTCATGCGAAGGATCTGTTCGACGCTGTCGGGAGAGCGATAGCGCGACTTGCGTCCTTGCACGTTGATGATGGTGCAGAACGAGCATTGAAACGGACAACCGCGGCCGGCGTCGAAGCTGGTCACGTTGCCGATGGTTCGCTGCACGAAGTCGTAGGGAAGAAACGGCGGAGACGGGACCTCGCCGAGATCCGGCAAATGCTTCATGTGATTGTAGAGCGGCCTCAGCGAGCCGCGGGCGGCGTCCTGCACGACCGTGTCGATATGCTCCTCGGCCTCGCCGGCGAAGATCGAGATGCCGAGGCTTTGCGCCTCCTTGATGTCCGCGGGAGCTTCGGGAAGCATGGCGAGGCAGCCCGAGACGTGAAAGCCCCCGATCATCACCTGCACGCCCGCCTTACGGAGCGCTCGCCCGAGGTCGAGCGCGCGGGGAAATTCGTTCGATTGCACACCGACGATCCCGACGAGGCCTAGACCGCCGTTCCGTTCGATCGTCTTGGCGATCTCGCGCGGGCGGATTCGGGTGTTGGTCTCGTCCGTTGCGGTCACGTCGATCGGGAGGTCCGCTCCGAGGATGCCCCGATCAGCGGCGCCGCAGGCGAGAGCGTAGACAGCGGCAAGCGAGTTCGACGGCATGGTCGAGCGGAACCATTGCACGACATAGCCGTCGGCATCGTAATGCGACGGCTTGATCAAGATGAGCTGGAATCGTCTTGGGCGCGCGCGCTTGGTGCCGATCATCCCTCTGGTCCAAAAGAGAGGCGATTGTCCCGCGCGAAATCAGGAACTCGGCCGCGCTGGCGTTTCTCCTCGAAGGACGCTTCACCGGACTTGCGCGCCCAGCCCCCACCCGGATGGCTCAATGCGTCCCTTTGCGCTTGGCCACGATTATTCCTTAGACTGAACCACATTCCTTGCGGGGGGTCCAATCAATAGAGCGGTGGTTGTATGGTCCGAAACTAGGTGGAAGGCGGGCTTTCGCTCGAATCGCGCGCCTGTTCGAATTCGGCGATGTCCTTGGCGAGAAAATAATTCAGCATGGTGCGGATGGTGGCGATGACGGCGAGCTTGGAGATGTCCTCCCAGGTTGGAGCGACCGCCGTGCGCACGAGGTCGGCGGCGAGGGCAAACTCGAGCCCGAGCAAAATCCAGGTGGCAAATCGGAGCCAGATCTGGCGGCCCTGTATCTCGCTGGAGCCGCGGTTGAAGATGCCTCCCACTACTCCGGCGATCGCCTGGATCGCGCCATAGCTCACCACGAACACCGCGCCCGCCTCGATGACGAGAGCGATGTAGCTCGCGATGATACTGAACTGAGCTTCGAGTGGAAGCGGCGTCATCCCCAACCCCCGGTTCAGATTGGCGCGAAGGAAGCACCTCACGCAACCATGAAATCGGCGCGAGTCTTACCGCCATTTCACTTGTGATGAGCGCGCGCTTTCATCATATCTCCGGTAACGCCTGAGTGAACGGCGGAACAAGGACTTAACTCGTCCGTTTCGCTCCCGGTCACTCATGTCACGGGCCGGTGCCGAGGTCGCGACTTTAGGCCATCAGACCTATGGAGGAATGGATATGCGATCGATGCGCCGCCTCGTCGTTTCAGCGGCAGCTTCTCTTGGACTCATCGCCGGTATCGTGCCGGCGTCGGCCGTCACGCTCGGACCGGTAGCGCCTCTGGCGAAGACTGCGCCGAGCGATGTCGTGCAAACGGACTATTATTGCGGGCCCGGTTGGTATCTCGACCGGTGGGGCAATTGCCGGCCCTATTATTATGGCTATGGCTGGTACGGTTACGGCTTTCCCTATTACCGTTATCGCCATTACCACTACGGCCACGGTCACTACCGCTACAGGAGCTATCGCTACAACAATTTCGAATTCCACGGCGGTCGTGGCCACGGCCATCACCACGGCGGGCACGGTGACCATCACGGCCATGGACATGGCGGACATGGTCATGGAGGTCATGGTCACGGCCACGGCGGTCACGGCCATGGCGGTCACGGTCACGGCCACTGATCCCGGCGCTTCAGGATGGTGTTGGAGATCGCCGGCGAGGAACTGCGCCCGCCGCTCACTTTACGCTTCCAACACCGTCTTGCGACTTGGGGGCGGGCTCGGCCTTCGCCATCTCGCGTAGCTTGAATTTCTGGATCTTGCCGGTCGAGGTTTTGGGCAGCTCGACGAACACGACGTGGCGCGGGCACTTGTAGCGGGCCAAGTTCTCGCGGCACCAGGCGATGATCTCAGCCTCGGTCGCGTTCGTCGCGGGCCTCAGCTCGACGAAGGCGCATGGCGTCTCGCCCCATTTCGGGTCGGGCATGGCGACCACCGCCGCGGCGGCGACGGCCGGATGCTTGTAGAGCACATCCTCGACCTCGATCGATGAGATGTTCTCGCCGCCGGAGATGATGATGTCCTTCGAGCGGTCCTTCAGCTGGATGTAGCCGTCCTCGTGCAGCACGCCGAGATCGCCGGAATGGAACCATCCGCCGGCGAAGGCCTCCTCGGTCGCTTTAGGGTTCTTGAGGTAGCCCTTCATGACGATATTGCCGCGGAACATCACCTCGCCGAGCGTCTCGCCGTCGGCTTCGACCTTCTCCATGGTCTCGGAGTGCATCACGGTCAGGTCTTCCAGCGCGTGATAGCGCACGCCCTGGCGAATGCGCTTTGCCATTCGCTCCTCATGCGGCAGCTCGTCCCAAGCGCCTTTCCATTCGTTCAAGGTTGCCGGACCGTACGTCTCGGTCAGCCCGTAGAGATGGGTGAGCTCGAACCCGGCTTCGTCCATCTTGGCGAGCACCGCGGCGGGGGGCGGCGCAGCGGCGTGGCTGAAGGCGACGCGCTGCGGAAAGAGCCGTCGCTCTTCCTCCTCGGCATTGAGTAGAGTGCCCATGACGAAGGGCGCGCCCGAGAGGTGGCTCACCTTGTGTTCGGCGATCGCGTCGTACATCTGCTTGGCACGGACCGCGCGTAGGCACACATGGGTGCCGGCGAGGAGGCTGATCGTCCAAGGGAAGCACCAGCCGTTGCAGTGAAACATCGGCAGCGTCCAGAGATAGATCGGGTGCTGGCCCATGCCGGTCGCGAGCGTGTTGGCGTAGCACATGAGCGCGGCGCCGCGATGGTGGTACACGACGCCCTTGGGGTTGCCGGTCGTGCCGCTGGTATAATTGAGCGAGATCGCGTTCCATTCGTCGCGCGGCATCGACCAGAAGTAATCCGGGTCGCCATCGGCGATGAAATCTTCATAATCGAGATTGCCGAGACGGTTGCCTTCGACCCCGCATTGGAGGTCCTGGTAGTCGATCAGCAGCGGCTTCACCTTGGCCTGTTTCAGCGCCTCCTTGATGACGCGTCCGAATTCGGTATCGGCGATCAGCACCTTGGTGTAGGCATGATCGAGCATGAAGGCGATCGCCGAGGCGTCGAGGCGGGTGTTGATGGAATGCAGCACGGCCCCCGTCATGGGCACTCCGTAATGCGCCTCTAGCATGGCGGGGGTATTGGCGAGCATCACCGACACGGTGTCGCCGAAGCCTAGTCCACGTGCGGCGAGCTGAGAGGCGAGCTTGCGGGTGCGCGCATAGAACTCGGCATAGGACGTGCGCGTCCGCCCGTGAATGATAGCGGTATGGTTGGGGTGCACGGAAGCCGCTCGCTCGAGAAAGACGAGCGGGGTCAAGGGCTGGTAATTAGCCGGGTTCTTGTCGAGGCCGGTCTCGTAAGGATTGGCCATGGCTTAGGCGTTTCCCCGGAGGCCGTGCCTCCTTAGTCACCCTAGCCAAGCTCTGCCCTTCCGATCAATCGCGGAGTTCTCGGCTAGTGAGCAACGGCCATGCGCGGTCGTTGGGCCGCTTGCTCCTTCTGCTTGCGTGCGGGATCGGCGCAGGTCTGCGAGTAGTAGGCAAGCACGGCGGCGAACCCGCCAAACGCAAACAGCACAATCCCCAGATAGATGATGTCGATCTTGCTCATGATGCACTCCTTCGGTGGAGATGCATCAATTCGGCCGAACAACGCGGAGCGAGCCTTGATCCGGGTCAATCTCGCCGCTGATCTTCGTCAGTCCGAAGGAACGTCGGTGCGCTTGAGGTCCTTGAGCTTGGCGAAGACGGAGTCGATATCGGGTGTCTCTTCCTCCTCGTCAGGCGCATTCATGGCCGCGCGCGCCTCCTGTGCGAGCGAGGCGGCAAGTGGACGCTCGGGTTCCGGCGCGGGAGCCGCCGCGAGACTTTCCTCGGCGGGAAGGAGAGTTCCCGCCTTTGGCGGCTCGGCGATGCCGGCTTCCTTCCGCTCGCGCTCGATCCTGGCAGCCGCCTTCTTCACCTCGGCATCGAGGTCGATCTGCGAGCAGAGGCCAAGCGTCACCGGGTCCTGTGCCTGGAGGTTGGGCGAGTTCCAGTGGCTGCGCTCGCGGATGGCCAAGATGGTCGGCTTGGTCGTGCCGACGAGACGCATGATCTGCGAGTCCTTGAGCTCGGGATGGTTCTTCAAGAGCCAAAGGATGGCGTTCGGCCGGTCCTGACGGCGCGACACCGGCGTGTAGCGCGGCCCGCGCTTGGTCTTGACCTCGGGCACCTCGACCTTCGGCTCAGAGAGCTTTAGGTGGTGTGATGTGTCCTCTTCGGCCGCGGCGATCTCCTCGCGCGAGAGCTGGCCTGAGGAGATTGGGTCCATGCCTTTGATGCCGTGGGCCACGTCGCCGTCGGCAATGCCCTTAACCTCAAGCACGTGCAGCCCGCAGAATTCGGCGATCTGCTCGAAGGTGAGCGAGGTGTTGTCGACCAGCCAGACGGCAGTCGCTTTGGGCATCAGGGGGGTACGGTCCATGGGGGTCTTAACCTCAAGAGGATAGCGGCGGCCTCCCGCCCCCTCCGGCGAAAGAGCCAATCCAACAAAATGAAGGGGAATGGCAACTATATAGGGGCTGCCGCTTCCGTAGGCAATTGTTTCCAGGCGGAATTTATTGCGTTACCAGCACAATCTTGCCGACATGACCCGGATCGTCGATGCGGGCGTGGGCCTTGCCCGCGTCCTCAAGCTTGAAGGTCGAGTCGATCACCGGTTTGAGCTTGCCCTCTGCGACCAACGGCCAGACGCGCTCCTCGATCGCGCGTGCCATGCGCGCTTTGGCCTCCAAGCTCTGCACGCGAAGAGTGGACCCGGTCAGTGTGAGTCGCCGCAGCATCAACCGCATCAGGTCGAGCTCGACCTTGGAGCCCTTGAGGAAGGCGATCTGCACGATATGCCCTTCAAGCGCCGCTGCCTTCAAGTCGCGCTCGATATAGTCGCCCCCCACCATATCGAGAATAACGTCGGCCCCGTGGCCGCCGGTCGTTTCGCGCACGACCTCGACGAAGTCCTCCTCGCGGTAGTTGACGGCGCGGTCCGCACCAAGTTGCAGGCAAGCTTCAGCTTTGGCGTCGCTGCCTGCCGTGGCGATTACATGTGCCCCGAGGAGCTTCGCCAAGGGGATCGCAGTGGTGCCGATGCCGCTCGTCCCGCCATGAACCAGCAGCCAATCGCCGGGTTCAAG
>DATHCZ010000045.1:0-13401 GCA_035319265.1 Methyloceanibacter sp.
CCTGGGGCAAGATGGCTCCCGCCAAGCGGGCCGAGATCCTCAACAAGGTCGCCGACCGCATGCAGGAGAACCTCTCGGTGCTGGCGGCGGTCGAGACCATCGACAACGGCAAGCCGATCCGCGAGACGAGCTTCGCCGACATTCCGCTCGCCATCGACCATTTCCGCTATTTCGCCGCCTGCATCCGCGCCCAGGAAGGTGCCCTGTCGGAGATCGATCACGAGACCATCGCCTATCACTATCACGAGCCTCTCGGCGTGGTCGGCCAGATCATCCCGTGGAACTTCCCTATCCTGATGGCGACCTGGAAGCTGGCGCCCGCTCTCGCCGCCGGCAATTGCATCGTGCTGAAGCCGGCCGAACAGACGCCGATGTCGATCATGGTGATGATGGATTTGGTCGGCGACCTGCTGCCCCCCGGTGTGCTCAACGTCGTCAACGGCTTCGGCGTCGAGGCCGGCAAGCCGCTCGCTCAGAACAAGCGCATCGCCAAGGTGGCATTTACCGGCGAGACCACCACCGGCCGGCTCATCATGCAATATGCGAGCGAGAACCTGATCCCGGTTACCCTCGAGCTCGGCGGCAAATCGCCCAATATCTTCTTCGCCGACGTGATGGCCGAGAACGACGACTTCTTCGACAAGGCGCTCGAAGGTTTCACCATGTTCGCGCTCAATCAGGGCGAGGTGTGCACCTGCCCGTCGCGCGCCCTAGTGCAGCGCTCGATCTATGACAAGTTCATGGAGAAGGCGATCGCGCGGGTTAAGAAGGTCAAGCAGGGCAACCCGCTCGATGCCGATACGATGATTGGGGCGCAGGCGTCCAACGATCAGCTCGAGAAGATCCTGTCTTACATCGACATCGGCAAGAAGGAAGGCGCCAAGCTACTGACCGGCGGAGAGCGCATGAAGCTCGAGGGCGAGCTCGCCGAGGGCTATTACGTGAAGCCTACGGTGTTCGAGGGCAACAACAGGATGCGAATCTTCCAGGAGGAGATCTTCGGCCCGGTGCTGTCGGTTACGCCCTTCAAAGACGAGGAGGAAGCGCTCCAGATTGCCAACGATACGCTGTACGGGCTCGGCGCCGGCGTGTGGACGCGGAACATCAACCGCGCCTACAACTTGGGCCGCGCCATCCAGGCGGGACGGGTGTGGACCAATTGCTACCACCTTTACCCGGCGCATGCGGCGTTCGGCGGCTATAAGAAATCGGGCATTGGACGCGAGACGCACAAGATGATGCTCGACCACTACCAGCAGACCAAGAACGTGCTCGTTTCCTATAGCCCGAAGGCCTTAGGGTTCTTCTAAATCAACGACTTAGCGACCTTCGTCATGTCGCGTCACCCGTCTGGAAATGCAACATAATCCCAAGCATTTCCAACGGGTGACATTATATGTCGGCGGCTCCGCGCGGCATGAACGCGACATAGGAGCGAAGGGCCGCCTCGCTCCACGATCCGGCGGAAATCCCTTAGATGTGTGCGGGCTTCCGCGACTCAGAGGAAGATGCGTGCGAGAAAATGAAGAGCAGCAAGAGCTGCTGCCGCTGCGAATGCGCAGGCCCCCGCACAAAAGAAGGCCTGCGTTGGTTTGCGATGCTTTGGCCAACAATGAGTTCGCGGACGAGAACGCCTCTGCGCACCGACTCTTGGCGTGCAGCGGGTCCATAGTGAAAAAGTGTCACAGGCCCCCGCCTAAGACGAACCGATACTGTCAGCTCCCATCGCAACCTGTTCTCGGAGGCTTTAAAGGTGGGCGCCAGATACGTGACCTGGCCATTGGCCGTAGCACTTTTTGCTGCCGCTACTCCGGCCTTGGCAGTTATCAATAATGGTGGGGGGACGTCTGGGGGATTAAAACCGGGCCAATGCAAGGACCCCGGGCATATTGCGTGCGTTAAATGGTGCTACGACAATAGGAGCGGCAAGCAGCAAAATAAGTGTCTTGCGCAGTGTTACAAATATTGGTGCAGCGGCGGAAATCCTTCCTAGGGCAGCCGCTCCGGGCGATGACAGAGTAATTGGAAACCAGATGGTTGAACGGGTTCTCGCCACTGACGCGACGCTCGAGTTGATCGAGCGGCTGAGGCGCGTGCATGGGCCGCTGATGTTCCACCAGTCGGGAGGGTGCTGCGACGGTTCGGCGCCGATGTGCTACCCGAAAGACGAATTTCGCGTCGGCGGCAATGACGTCTATCTCGGCGAGATCGGCGGCTGCCCGGTCTATATGGACGCCGATCAGTTCGACTATTGGAGGCACACCCAGCTCATCATCGACGTGGTGCCCGGCCGCGGCTCCGGCTTCTCGCTCGAGGCGCCCGAAGGAGTGCGCTTCTTGACGCGAAGCCGCGTGTTTACCGACGACGAGGCTGACGCCCTGGCAAAGGCTAGCGCTTAGTTAACGCACTTCTAAGGAACCCGTTAGGATTTGGCCCATATGCTCTGACGCGGCTACCCAACCGCAAGTCAGAGCAAACGCCCGTGTCCGATCGGCTTCATTCTCAAGCAGTTCGTCAAGAGCAGCCAGACAGCAGCACGTTGTCGGGGGCGCACAGCAGGCCGAGCCTCGCGGGAAAGTCCGTCGTCATCGCCGACGACGACCCGATCATCGTAGAATATCTCGAGCTCAGGTGCCGGCATCTCGGCATGCGGGTGGAAACTGCCTATGACGGATTGAAGGCGGTACTCAAGGTCGGCAAAGCAAAGCCCGACCTCCTCATCCTCGACCTCAATCTGCCCGACGTCGAAGGCTTCAGGGTGATGGAGCGGCTGTCAGATCGGAAATTCGCACCGGTCCCGGTCATCGTGCTAACCGGGCGGTCAGATGATGAAGCGATCCAGCGCTGCAAAGACCTCCACGCCTACTATGTCCATAAGAGCGAGGATACCTGGAACGACCTCGAGCCGCTGATCTTCGAAATTCTCAGGAACCAGCGGTCGGACCCTAAGGTCGAGCCCGCCGTACAGCAAACGAGCAATCCGCGTATTCTTCTGGTCGATGACGATCCGGAGAGGCTCAAGCTCCTGACGCAGGGATTGCAAAAGTATGCTGTCGAGGTCATCCGGGGCTCGAACGGCATGGAAGGATTTCTGATCGCGCTAAAGAGCCAGCCGGATCTCATCGTCACCAATTACGACATGGCGCGGGGCAGCGGCAATTACCTTCTCAGCCGCATCAAGAGCACACGTTCGACGCAGCACATTCCGGTCGTCGTCTATACTGCAAAGCCGCTCGAAAGGGGCCTTGAGCACGCGATCAACAGAGACTTGATCGGCAGGGGCCAAGCCGCTGCCTTCATTGCCAAGCGGATCGATCCCGCCAGCCTGATTGCCGAAGTTCGCCAGCATCTCGCGTTACCAGTTCAAGCTTGAGCGGCCGTAACCGGCGAGTGATTGGCTCGGTCTGCTCGCCGATTTTGATCGTGGACGCACCCCCTAAAGAGGCTGGCGGGGCTTACGGGCCAGGTGGCATAGTTCGCGCACCTCACCTAAGCTCGAGCATCAGCCACGTCCTCCTTCAAGACCCCATATTTGTCACGCCGCGACGCTCTCAAGCTTGGCGCCGCGTTTCCGCTTGCGCTGGCGTTGCCCAGCCTCGGCCCGTTCACGGAGGGCGCAAACGCAGAGGAGCACGCCTTCCTCAAGGTGCGCGACAAGGTTCCCGACCCCGAGAATGTGTTCTTCGAGGTGACCTTTCCCAATAAGGCGCCGATCAGGCTTGCAGGGCATTTCTGGTACAACGCCGAGACGGCGAAGGCCGGCATCAAATGCCCGGCCATTGTCGAGTTCAATCCTTATCGACGCCGCGACGGCACGATGATCGGCGATGCCAAGATGTATCCCTGGTTCGCCTATAACGACTATCTGTGCTTCCGCGTAGACTTGCCGGGCTCCGGCGACTCGGAGGGCGTGCTCACCGACGAGTACAGCGAGGAGGAGCTTCTTGCTTGCGTGCAGGTGATCAATCAGGTCGCCGGTCACCCCGCTTGCGACGGCAATGTGGGCATGATGGGAAAGTCGTGGAGCGCCATAAATTCGCTGATGGTCGCGGCGCGCAAGGACCGGCCGCCGGCGCTCAAGGCGGTCATCGTCTGCGACGGCTCGGATGATCGCTACAACGACGACGTCCACTACATGGGCGGCGCGATGATGTTCGACAACATCAGCTGGCCGTCCTCGATGTGGGGCTGGTTGGCGCAACCGCCCGATCCCGCCGTGGTCGGCGAAGCGTGGAAGGAGATGTGGAAGGAGCGTATCGACAACGCTGATTTCTGGTTCAAGCAATGGGCCGGGCATCAGGCGCGTGACGATTATTGGAGCGCGACGGCCGTGCGCGGCCATTATGGCGATGTCGGCGTGCCGGTGTTCATCACGTCGGGCTGGCAGGATGGCTACAAGAACCCCGTTGAGCATGTGGTGACCGGACTTACCGCGCTCGGTAAGCCGGTTGCCGGGCTGATCGGCGCTTGGGGCCACAAATATCCGTTCAACGGTTATCCAGGCCCGCGCGTCGATTGGCTCAATTACATCCTCGTCTCTTGGTGGGACCGGTGGCTCAAGGGAAGGACGCCGCCGCCCGAAGGGCAATGGCCGCAGCTTCCCGTGTGGCTCGGCGCCTCGAAGGAGCCGGACAAATCGACCTGTGACGACGAGGTGGGCAAATGGGTGGCTGAGGACGGCTTCTGGCAGCAGCGGGTAAGGGAGACGGTCCTCTATCTCCGGCCGAACAAACGGATGGGCAAGAAGCCCTCATCCCACGTGACGCTTCTGAGCTCGGGCAAGCCGGTGCTCGACAGCGAGATGCTGGAGACGAGCTCGTGGGGCGAATGCGGTAACGACGATCTCCCCGGCAATCAGGCGAGCTTCGATCGTGCCTCGCTCTATTTCGACAGCGATCCTCTGCGCGAGGATCTCGACGTGTTCGGCGCGCCAGTCGTGACGCTCACGCTATCCGCCGACCGACCGATCGCTGCTCTCGCCCTCAGGCTGAACGAGGTAAGCCCCAGAACGGGGGCCTCGCATCTCGTGTGCTATCGCTTCTGCAACCTCGCCGACCGTAGCGGCGATCTCGCGAGCCCGGAGCGCGTCGTGCCTGGCGAACCCTTCACCTTTCGCGTGACCCTCAACCTCATGGGTCACAGCTTCAAGAAGGGTTGGCGCATCAGGCTTGCGCTGTCGCCGTCCTTCTATCCGACTTTGTGGGAGTCGCCGGAAGCGGCGACCGTCACGCTGCACACGGGGGAAAGTGAGGGAGGAGCTGCGAGCGCGATTACCCTGCCGGGGCGCGGGGTGCGGGAGGAAGACAAGAAGGCCGAGGCGTTGCTGCCGAAGAAGTCGGCTGGAGTCTACGTCAATCCCGACGACTATCTCCCCATACTCGCCGAGGCACGGCCGGCAGAGACGACGCGCAAGGCCTCCCCTGAGACGATCAACGGCAAGCCCGGCATTCTGACGCGGAAGGTGTTCGACGGCGGCAAATACCAATATGGCGGCCCGCTCCAAGGGCTGTGGGTCGATCAGGTCGCCGAGGAAAATTTCGAGATGGTGATCGGCGAGCCCCTGTCGCTCAAAGGCTTCACCTCCTCGACCGCGATCTTCGAGCGCCCTGACCAAGGCTTCAGGGCGCGATCGGAGACCACGACAGACGTTTGGAGCGAGGAGAACGATACGGGCGGCTACGTCTTCCGTTACCGGGCCACGATCAAGGCCTTTATCGGCCAAGGACCGACAGAAGATCAGCCTTTCCGAACCAAGACCGTCGAAGGTGTGATCGCGCGGTCCTGGATTTGACCGGCTTGATCGGTTTCGCCTCATCGAGCGCTTTAGAATCCTCGACCACTTGAGTCTGCCCCGTGGACTTGGCGCCGTTAGCCGACGTCGTCTCGCTGCATCCTTGGACTTTTCCTTCCGGCGCGCCGGCCTTCACGGCCGACGTGCCGGCGCCACAAAAGGGTTAGTTTCAACTGCCCTCTCGTTCTTGGTCACGCATTGATCGAGCCGATCGAACGCGGCAGTGCTCTTGTCGAGAGGTACACGGATAGTGGCGCCGGCGCCGACGACATCGAGCGCGTTCGCGCTGCGGAGGGCCGCCGTAAATTTCTCGTCCTTGACGTCGAAGGAGACGGAACTCGCCTCGGCGGAAACCTGCTCGTCGAAGCTCGCCGGGCCGAGCGTCATTTTGACGGGATAAAGCTTGCCACGGTCGAGCTTCCAATTCGGTGAGGAAAGCTCAAGCGTCAATCCATCGCCGGTCTTCACGAAGCTCGCAACGATCTCGTCGTCGAGTTTGCGCGTAATCGAGCAGCGGTCGAATTTGTCGCCCTTGAACGTGGCCTCGATCTCCCACGGCCCGACCGTGTCGGTCTTGGCTTCCTCGGCAGCGAATGCGGCCGTGAGCGGAGCCGCGCCGAAAGCGGCAAGGGCGACACAGGTGGGACCGAGAGAAAGAACTGAAATCAGAGCAGTCTTGCGCATGGTGATACCCCGTCGAGACTGATGATACCGGCAAAACGCGACTCGCCCGATACGAGTTCCCGAAGCGATATCTCACTTGATCGTTCTGACGTTTCACATGCTGCTGGAGGAAGTGCAACGTTAACGTCAAAGCTGGTTCGGCGGCAGCGCGAGGCTTCGGAGCGATGCTAGGTTCCGGGCAAGCGCCCAATCACGCGCCCCTCACGCTCCCTCTCCCCTTTGTGTTTGGCCTTTCCCCCTCCCCTGCCCCGACAATCGGCGCCTGAGACAATGAGGGGCGAGCGAGATGGCAGGCGAAGCCTATGACGTGGTGATCATCGGCGGCGGCAATGCCGCGTTCGGCGTCACCGTGCCGACACGGAAAGCGGGCTTGAAGGTCGCCATGATCGAGGAGCGCGACCTCGGCGGCACTTGTCCCAATCGCGGCTGCACGCCGAAGAAGGTGCTGGTCGCCGCTGCGCATGCTCTGCACGAGATCGGCCAAGCCCATGTCCATCGCATAAAGGTGGGCAAGCCCAAGCTCGATTGGGCCGAACTGATCGACCGCGAGAAAGAGATGATCGAGGGCATTCCGGATTCCCTCGAAGAGACACTGCAAGGCCGAGGCGTGGAGCTGATCCGCGCGCCGGCAAAGTTCAAAGGTCCCAATACGGTCGAAGCCGCCGGAAGGACGCTCGAGGCGAAGACCATCGTGATTGCAACGGGCTCTACGCCAAGGCCTCTGCCGATTCCGGGGGCGGAGTTGATGATCACCTCGGACGAAGTGCTCAGCGAGCGAAAACTGCCTGAGAGCGTGCTGTTCATCGGCGGCGGGGTCATCGCGCTCGAGTTCGGCCATGTCTATGCCGGTGCCGGGGCCAAGGTGACCATCCTCGAAGTCCTACCGCAGCTCTTACCGGCACTCGATGCCGATGCCGTAGAGCAGGTTAAGAAAGAGAGCGAACGAATCGGCATCGACGTCCACACCGGTGTCAAGGTGAAGCGCATCGAGAAGGCGGACATACGCCTGCGCACCATATTTGAGGTCGGCGGCAAAGAGATGAGCGTCAAGAGTGACCGCGTGGTGAACGGCGCTGGCCGCATCGCCAATGTGGCTCGGCTCGATCTTGATGCGGGGAAGATCGCCCACAACGGCTTCCGCGTCGCGGTCGACGAGACGCTGCGCTCGACGTCAAACCCGTCGGTCTATCTTTGCGGCGATGTGCTGTCCGGGCCGCCGCAGCTTTCGCCGGTTGCAACCTATGAGGGGCGCCTTGTCGGGCGGAACATCGTCGAAGGCCCAAGGCACAAGCCCGATTACGCGAGCTTACCTTCTTGCGTTTACACCATACCGGCGCTCGCGACCGTTGGCCTTTCCGAAAGCAAGGCCAAGGAGAAGGGCGTGAAGACGCGCGTCCAGGTTAACGATATGGAATATTGGTTCTCGACGCGCACATTCGCCGAGACGCTCGCCTGGTCGAAGATAATCGTCGATGAGGGGAGCGATGCGATCGTCGGTGCCCATTTCGTAGGGCACGCCGGCGAGGAGCTGATCAATATTTTCGGGCTTGCCATGAAGCATGGAATCAAGGCGAGCGAGATCCGCGACTTCATCTTCGCCTATCCGACCTTCTCGGCCGACATCAAGTCGATGCTGTAGGCGCGATCGTCGAGCCGACCTGATTGATGTTTTCGATCATCGCCTTGGCGATCTCGTGCTCGCCCATAATTACCAGACTCGCGCCGTGCTTCAGGAGATGCTCGATCTCGGCTTCTGAATGGGCGCGGGCGATGATGGGCAGTTCGGCGCTAATGGCGCGTGCTTGCTGCACCACCTGACCGCCTTCGAAGGCGTCGGGGATGGCGACGAGCAGGCAACGCGCGCGGCTGAGATTGGCTGCGGCGAGGATGTCAGGGTCGGCGGCATTGCCGGACAGCGCCTCGACCCCTTCAGCCTTCAGATTGTCCACCATGTCGTCGTCGTCCTCGATGACGAAGAGCGGGGTCGAGCGCTGGCGCAAAACGCCGCTGATGAAGCTGCCCACCCTGCCATGGCCGATCAGCACCACATGGTCCTTGAGGGTCGTGGGCCTGATCGGCTCGCGGGCCGCTTCTGGCTCTACCTTCTCGGCCGCTTCGGGCTTTTCGCGCCTGGCAAGGATCACATCGAGCGCTGCGAACAGCAGCGGATTAATGAGGATGGTGGTGATGGCGCCGGCGAGGATGAGGTCGCGCCCCTCCTCGGGAAGAAGCTTAAGGCTTAGGCCGAGCCCCGCCAGGATGAAGGAGAACTCGCCGATCTGGGCGAGAGAGGCCGCGATGATCAGGGCCGTGGCGGAGGAATGGTCGTAGAGGCGAACGACGAGATAGGCGGCGATCGACTTAGCGATAAGAATGATGAGGACGGTGGCAAGCAGCGCCAACGGCGCCTCGAGCACGATGGCAGGGTTGAACAGCATCCCGACCGAGACGAAGAACAGCACGGCGAAGGCGTCGCGCAAGGGAAGCGATTCCGTCGCCGCCTGCTGCGAGAGCCGCGACTCGCTCAGCGTCATGCCGGCGAAGAAGGAACCGAGCGCGAGCGAGATGCCGAATAGAGCCGCCGCCACGTAGGCCACGCAAAGCGCAATAGCGAGCACGGCAAGGCGGAACAGCTCACGGCTTCCGGTATGTGCGACATGATGCAGGATCGCAGGGATGAGCTTCTTGCCGATCAGAAGCATGACCGCGACGAAGACGGCGAACTTGGCGAGAACGATAACAACCTCGAGCAGCACCTCGGCGAGATCGGGCTCGGCGCCAGCGCCGCGGAACAGGCCCGCGAGTCCCGGCAACAGCACGAGCACGATGACCATGGCGAGGTCCTGCACCACCAGCCAACCAACGGTGATGCGCCCGCGCTCCGTCTCGACCAGGCGCCGCTCTTGCAGGAGGCGGAGCAGCACGACCGTGCTCGCGACCGAGAGGGCCACGCCGAAGACAAGGCCGCCGCCGAGCGTCCAATCGAGCCACCAGCCGACCGCAATGCCGAGGGGTGTGGCGACGAGGGCCTGGGCGAGCGCGCCCGGAAGAGCGATCGCGCGAACCGACAGGAGGTCCTCGAGTGAGAAATGAAGTCCGACGCCGAACATCAGCAGAATGACGCCGACCTCGGCCAGCTGGTTGGCGATGTTCTGGTCGGCAACATAGCCCGGCGTGAATGGGCCGATGAGGATGCCGGCGATCAGATAGCCCACGAGCGGCGGAAGCTTGAGCCGATGCGCCAGCACACCGAGGCTGAAGGCGAGTCCAAGACCGATGGCAAGGGTCGAAACGAGAGGAGGCACATGCGGCATTAAACGACCCTTCGGACAGAGCGAGATTGCGCGTGACGGAGGCCAGCCTGACAACGATTGGCGGGACCGACAACCCTCCGGCGCAAGGAACCATTAGCCTATTCGCCGGCCTCGGCTCCCGCATCGCTGCCCGAGGCTGGCCTTGACCCCGCGCTCCATGCTTTAATAGCGGGGTGAGCGCGTTCAATTACAAAGCTCCCGCTGAGCTTTACGCAAGCTCGAGCAAGACCGGCAAGCGGCCGATGCGCTACACGCGCTTCAAGAGTGCCGCCGAGGCGATCAAGTATGCCGTGGAGGTGCTCCCGCCGGAGCTGCTGCTCGGCAGCACGCTCGAAGTTAACGAGGAGCGATTCGACGGCTTCGGTATCCGCGCGCTATACGATAGCGCGCGCTATCCCTTGCGCAGACGGAAAGCTGGATAGGTAAACTTTCCTGATAGGTCCCCGTTGCAGGCGGCGAAACCATTGAGATTCCTCGCTGCTTAGCCTTCGGCCGCGCATCTTTGCTTGACATAACCGCGCCGCACCTCCATGTTCGGCAGACATCGATTGCTCGCGATCGCGCGTAGCTGCCGCTCTTGCGGCACCTCATCCCGAGACAATTCCCCTCTTCTTCGTCTGCCCTCAGATAGCGCGCGGGGTGAGGCGTAAAGCCCCCGCTTCGAGCCACGCATGTCATGCGTCCGGTGGGCCGGGGCATATAAGGAAACGTAGTGACATCATCTTCTTTTGAGGGTCTCGGCCTCGCCGAGCCCTTGCAACTTGCGTTGAAGGCCGAGAACTATCTCGAGCCGACGCCGATTCAGGCGCAAGCCATCCCTCTACTCACCGAGGGCCGCGATTTGCTCGGCATCGCCCAGACGGGGACGGGCAAAACTGCCGCCTTCGCCCTCCCCATCCTGCATCGTCTCTCGCTCGAGCGGGCGCGGCGCTCGCCCGGAGCGCCGCGAGCCTTGATCCTCGCGCCGACGCGTGAACTCGCCCGCCAGATCGGCGAGCGCTTCACCGCTTACGGGCGGAAGCTGCCCCTGAACTCGGCGGTCATCTTCGGTGGCGTCAACCAGCACCACCAGGTGAAGGCGCTGAATGCCGGCGTCGATATCCTCATCGCCACCCCGGGGCGCCTGCTCGACCTTTGCACCCAGCGCCATATCAGGCTCGATAAGGTCTCGATCCTCGTGCTCGACGAGGCCGATCGCATGCTGGACATGGGCTTCATCCGTGACGTGAGAAAGATCGTCGCCGCCTGCCGCAGCAAGCGCCAGACGCTGCTGTTCTCGGCGACCATGCCGCCGGTTATCGCTAAGCTCGCCAACGACGTTCTCCACCACCCGGTGCGCATCGACGTGTCGCCGAAGACCGTCGCCGTGGACCGCATCGAGCAGCACGTCTACTTCGTCGGCGCCAAGGACAAGCGGACGTTGCTCGACCAGCTTCTCGCCGATCCCGCGTTCGACCGCGTGCTCGTGTTCACCCGCACCAAGCGCGGCGCCGACCGGGTATGCAAACAGTTGAAGCAGAGTGGCGTCCCGGTCGACGCGCTGCACGGCAATAAGGCGCAGAATGCGCGGGTGCGCGCTCTCGACGATTTTCGCAAGGGCAAGGTGCGGGTTCTGGTGGCAACTGACATCGCGGCGCGCGGCATCGACGTGCCCAACATCTCGCACGTTATCAATTACGACTTGCCGAACGAGCCAGAGAGCTACGTACACCGCATCGGTCGTACCGCGCGCGCGGGTGCGGGAGGTGCCGCGCTGTCATTCTGCGATCAAAACGAGCGGCCATACTTGAAGGCCATCGAGCACCTCATGCAGCGCAAGGTGATTGCGGTGGACCATCGTCTCGTCGAGACCACGGAGACGCAGAGGCGCGGACGACCGGCGCAAGCCCCAAAGGGTCGACGGCGCAGCGGAAACCGCACCCCGCATAGTTCCGATACTTCCCGGACGCGCACCTTGCATAGTTCCGAAGCTCCGAGGACCCGCGCTCCGCATATTTCCGAAATCCCCATGCTGGCGGCGCCGACCAAGCGCGGCCAAGTCTCTCGCCATTCAGGAGGAGGACATCGATGAGCAAGCCCACGTCCGGGGTGTCGGCTGCGCGGCGCAATGCCGAAGCGCTTCTCAACCAGACCAAGAAGCGCGAATCCGACTTCAAGCTCGAGCAGGAGCGCGAAAGCGAAGCACTGTCACTGAAGACGGCGCGGCTTCGCGAGCTTCGTCTTGCCAAGGAGGCGGCCGACCGAAGTGCCATGGCGACAACCCCTCCCCCGGTGCGCCGTCCCAAGCCGCGGCGTTCAAAGCAGACCTGACCTTTCCAAGAGGAAGGATAAGAGATGGCCTTCAAGCCCAATTACAATCAGCAGCGCGCTGACCGCGACCGAGCCAAAGCGCAAAAGAAGCAGGAAAAACAGAAGCGTCTCGAGGATGAGACCGCCCGACGCAAGGCGGCACGCGGCGAGCCGGCCGATCCTGACAAGGGTCCGCGCGACGCCTAGCAAAAGGAATTGATGGCATGGCGAGGAGACAGCAACCGCAACCGAGTGGCTTTGTGCTGTTCGACATTGTCTACGAGGACGGCTCACAGAGCTCCAACCGCAAAGTTCCTGCGGCCGAGCTCGGTGGGCTTGACGGCGACGCGCCTGCGCGCACTTTCGTCGAGATCCAGGACCGCAAGATCGGCGAGGTTTCAGGCAGGCCAAGAGGGCGCATCAAATCGATTGCCCGGTCGCGCAAGGCTTAAGGCTCCTCCACCTTTTCCGACAAACATCCTTGATTTTGGTGTGGCGCATGCCTCTGCTCGTCGCGGTGAACGTGTAGTGGGTCTACCGCCGCCCATCGCCGCGGTCAGGAACTCCTGTTGATGCGTGACGTTTCTTCCGTCGCATTCAAGAGGAGTTCTTTCATGGCACGCAAGTATTCCAAGTCAGCCTCCAGTGACGTCGAGCGCGCTTTGCATAAAGAGAAGCGCGGCCAGCTCAAGAGCGGGCGGAGCGGCAAGACCGTGACGAGCCGCAAGCAGGCGATCGCCATCGGCCTGTCAGAAGCCCGCAAGAAGGGCAAGAAAGTGCCGAAGAAGAAGGCGAGCTAGCCGCTAGCGGCTGCTAGCGGCCTCGACCATGTAGCCGAACTCCGCCGCGGAGGCTGTCAGCCAGCTCCAGAAACTTTCCGACAGGCTGCGGAAGATGGCGATGTCGTAGCTCCGCGTATCGTCGAGCTGCCAGAGTTGCACGCCCATATGCGAGATGATGCTGGTCGCGGTGCTGCCGAGCGGAAAGACGCGCGGGTCGAGATCGATGGGAAGTCCCTTGGCGAGCACGTCGCGGGCGCGCGGACCGCTGATCCGGAGCACAGTCCTCCCGCCGCTCTGGTCGGAGATCGAGGCGAGGCCGTGAAGCTTCTCGGAGAGATCGCGGGCGAGCGCCTCGCTGGCGAGACTCTCCGACACGGCGAGCCATTGGCCGGGCCCATAGCCGATGAAGCTCACTTGAGATCCTCGTGACACGCGTGAGCTCGACGGCAGCTGGACGTCATAGACTGCGGCAACCGCCCGCTTCAAGGCATCGCCCTTGCCCTTGCGCGCGGCGACGGTGGCGAGCCCGAGCCCGACCCGC
>DATHCZ010000046.1:0-3296 GCA_035319265.1 Methyloceanibacter sp.
TTGATTTAAGCGCGGCCCCTCTCCTTGTCAAGAGGTCGCTAACCGCTTTCCTCCGCTTTTCGCTTTTCACCTTGATCGTGGCATAGAGGCCACATTCCTGCCCGAATGCGTCTTCACGATGCATTCGTTAACGGCGAGGTAACCATACGGGGCTAGGTATGGTTAATGGACCCGCCGAACAGGGGGACAAGCGAAGATCCTTGAATTGATCCTGGGGCCCGCCTTGTGCGGCAAACCAAGCGACAATCTCAAGGCTTCCCAGGGACGATCCTCCCGTCGGCTCAAAGTCCTGCCTCGCTAGAGGGACAACTTAACCGCTTCGGTGTTGTCCGCCCGAGTTTCGCAAGGTGCGCGCCATGTAGGCGTCGAGGGCGGCGACCGGTAGACGGGGGGAATGCGGATTGTTTAAGCGCCGCGATCGCTTCGCGCGACGAAAGCATGGCCAGGCCCTCGTGCCGGTCACGGGCCGCGGACTTCCATCCATCTTCCTTGGCGAATTGCCCAAGAGCGAACGCAAGCTGCCGCCCGTCTATCTCTGCGAAGCCGGAGCGGACGGGGCGAGCTGCCGCCTGAAATGGCTTGCGAGCACCTGCGTTGCCGGCATGGTCGGCGTCTGTCTCATCGGCGTTGCCATCTACGCCTCGATGAACATGGACGACGGCTCCGGCATGATGAGCTCGATCAGGCGCGCGAGCCTCGCCGCGCTGCAGCCGATCAGAGGCGTGCGTCTCGCCAATAACGGGCAGAGCCCCAACGGCCAGAAAGAGGACCGCATCCAGATGACCTCGGCGGGCTTCGTCACCCGCCACGTCATCCACGACACCGTTGTCGAGCGGCAAGGAAGCCGCGAGTTCATCACCATCAAGCCTTACGTACGCATCGTCGCCGGCCTTGCCACCGACCTTCCCCCAGACGCCGACAAGCTTCCCGCCTTCAATCCCTATAAGCTTTATTCCGACCAGACCCCGGTCGGCGCCGGCGAGACCGGAAGCGACGCGCCGCAAGCGGTCAGCGTCAATCTCGTCGACCTCCCCGGCGCGCAAGTGCCGCAGACCGACGGCATCGAGCTCCGCGCCGACGAGGTGAACACGCTCGTCTCCGAGGCCGCCGAGAATTTCGCCTATGCCGACGGACCCCTCGCCGGCGGACAGGCGACCTTGCAGCTCGCCTCGTACAGCCCGCAAGAGGGCTTCAGGTTCGCGCCCCCCGCCGCCAACACCACCGACATCCACAAATCGGCCGAGGATGCCGACACGAGCGAGGACGACGACGGCATCGACGAGGACCTGATCGCGAGCGCCACGCAGAAGACGCTCACCGTCGGCAAAGGCGACACCTTGATGAGCCTGTTCGCCAAGGTGGACACCGAGCCGACCGAGGCGGAAGCCATCATCGATGCGCTCTCGCCCATCTTCCAGTCCGACGACCTCAAGGCGGGCGAAGAGATTCGCTTCAGCCTCGTCCCCGCCCCGTCCGACACCGGCGCCATGGAGCCGGTCAAGGTGTCGATCTACGCCCATGGCGGCGACCATCTCGCCACCGCGACGCGCAACCGCCAGGGCGATTTCGTCGCCACCGCCGACGGCGACGACAGCAAGGCGCAAGCGGCCTCGACCCGCGCCACGCTCTACACCAGCTTCTACCACGCGGCGCTCGAGCAGCATATTCCGCAGGCGACCATCGACAAGCTGCTCCGCGTCAATTCCTACGACGTCGACTTCAAGCAGAGGGTCAAGCCCGGCGACCAGTTCGAGGTGTTCTTCGACTCGAGCTCCGACGACGAGATCGGCGAGCTGCTCTACACCTCGATGACGATCGACGGCGTGCAGCGCAAATTCTACCGCTTCCGCACCCCCGACGACGTGGTCGACTATTACGACGAGGACGGCAACAGTGCGAAGAAGTTCCTCATGCGCAATCCCGTCAAGGGCGGGCGCTACACCTCGGGCTTCGGCATGCGTAAGCATCCGCTGCTCGGCATCGTGCGCATGCATACCGGCGTCGACTGGGCGGCGCCCGTCGGCACCCCGATCCTCGCCGCCGGCGACGGCACCATCGAGATGGTCGGCGGCAAAGGCGGCTACGGCAATTACGTGCGCATCCGCCACCCCAACGGCTACTCGACCGCCTACGGCCACATGTCGCGCTATGCCGACGGCGTTGCTCCCGGCGTCGCCGTGAAGCAAGGCCAGGTCATCGGCTATGTCGGCAATAGCGGGCTGTCGACCGGCCCGCACTGCCACTTCGAGGTCCTGGTCAACAACGACTTCGTCAACCCGATGACCATCGCCGTGCCGCGCGGGCTTCAGCTCCAGGGCCGCGAGCTCGCCGAGTTCCAGCGCGAGCGGAACCGCATCGACGGCCTGATGCAGATGGACCCGGTCACCGCCCGCGTCGCCACCGCGCAGTAACAAGCCTCTACTCTTCGCTCCTTTCCCTCCCCCTCCCGTCTCGCATCCTCACTCTTGTCATCGCCGGCTTGACCGGGCGATCCAGTAGCCACGACGCGTGCCAATTGCGACGGGCGGTGATTACTGGATGCCCGCCTGCGCGGGCATGACAACAACCTGCAGCGCCCTCATGCTGAGGAGCGCCGAAGGCGCTTCGAAGCATGAGGCCCTCGCCCTTCGCGACTGCTGCGTGCAGCAGCCTCCTCAGGGTGAGGGTGAGGGGCATGCCGAAATGTCTCGTCGAGATGTCTCTCGCTAGTGAGGGCTTGCCCCCGAAGGGGGATGGCGCGCCGAAAAGCGAAATCTGCTAGCTCGCACTCCTTGCGGAGTGCGCGGGCGCCTCTCGGCGCGCCATATCACGGTGTTCTCACCACGGCGCCGGGCCTCGCTTTCCGTATGCCGGGTTTCCCCAGCCGGTCAGCCAGCTCCTGGCAGGGCCTCCTATTGGTCCCGGGAGGAGCTCCGGCGCCGCCCGAGTGTCCATGCTGCGTGCATGAACCCGCGGGCACCGCACCCCGTCCCGCCTAGCGTACGCCTCGCGAAGCGCCCTTCAGTCGGACGAGGTGGGTGCAGTGTAACCGTGATTTGAGGGAAGGGGATAAGTTCTACCCCGGCCCCGCACGACAAGGACGGTCCTAGTCCACGCATCCCTCAGTCAACATACGCTCCGTCATCGTTTTGGCCTGAGCCCAGTTGCCCACTAGTCCCTGTGCCAATTGAGCTACAGCGCGCATAAAATCATCATCCCAAATCCTAGCTTTCGAGACCACGCGCGCGACAATCCGCTTTCCCAACAATATATGTGGGGCGCAGCTGCAAACCATCTCGGTCTTCAGACGGCGCATA
>DATHCZ010000047.1:0-4550 GCA_035319265.1 Methyloceanibacter sp.
GCTCGACAAGGCTGCCGAGGCCCGCCATGCCGGCATGAAGATCTACCTCGACGACACGTGCGCTCTCGCCCCGCTCGCCGAGCAGGTTGGGGGTGGTGGGGGCCAGGGCCAGTTCCGTCTCGTGCTCCGCCTCGACAATAACCGCGAGGTCGAGTTCGTGCTGCCGCAAGGCATCGACGCCACGCCGAAGCAACGCAGCGCGCTCAAGCTCGTCGAGGGCGTCGCGGCGATCAGCGCGCTTTAGGGAACCACCCTCAACTTCCGCGGGCGTGAGGTCTTGCAAAGGTCGGATACGGCCCCTATAAACCGCCCATCTCACACGCGGGGCCTAGCGTCTCAATGGCATCACAGCCTTTGCGCTCGCTCCGGTGACAGGCCCTCGGGCCGGTCTCTCACCCCGCGGCGGCAGAACCGGAAAAAGGAGCTAGCAGGCCAATGGCACTGCCTAATGTTACTATGCGCCAGCTCTTGGAGGCTGGCGTGCATTTTGGTCACCAGACCCATCGCTGGAATCCGAAGATGGCGCCGTTCATCTACGGCTCCCGCAATAACATTCACATCATCGATCTCACCCAGACGGTGCCCCTCCTGCATCAGGCGCTGCTCACCGTCTCCGACGTCGTGGCGAAAGGTGGCCGCGTCCTCTTCGTCGGCACCAAGCGCCAGGCGTCTGAAGCGGTCGCGGAGGCCGCCAAGTCTTGCGCGCAATATTACGTCAATCACCGCTGGCTGGGCGGCACACTGACCAACTGGCGGACGATCTCGAACTCGATCAAGCGATTGAAATCGCTAGAGGAAATGCTGGCGGGCGAGACCCATGGCCTCACCAAGAAGGAGCTGCTTCAGCTCACCCGCGAGAAGGAGAAGCTCGAGCGCTCGCTTGGCGGCATCAAGGACATGGGCGCTCTGCCAGACCTGATGTTCGTGATCGACACCAACAAAGAGTCGATCGCCATCGCCGAAGCGCGCAAGCTGCATATGCCGGTCGTCGCAGTCGTCGATTCGAATTGTGACCCCGAAGGAATCAGCCACCCGATCCCCGGCAATGACGATGCCGGACGCGCCATCACGCTCTATTGCGACTTGATCTCGCGCGCGGCGATCGACGGCATTGAGCGGGCGCAGGGCTCGATCGGTGTCGATCTCGGCGCCGCAGCGGAGCCGATAAGCGAGCCTGAGCTTGATGGCGAGGATGTCTCCGAGCGGCCCGCGGCGAGACCTGACCGCCGCAAGAAACCGGCGCGAAACGAGGCGAGAGGCCCCGGCAACGGCAAAGGACGGCCCGATCGCCGTGGACCGCGGAAGGGCAGGGCCGAGCAACCCGCGCCGGCAGCTGAGGCCCAAGACGAGTAGCACCACACCGCGTCGCAAAGGCGAAGCGGCTCTTGATAGAGGAACGGCATGGCCATTACCGCAACCATGGTCAAGGACCTGCGCGACAAGACGGGCGCGGGCATGATGGATTGCAAGGCGGCGCTCGCCGAGACGAGCGGCGATCTGGAAGCGGCCGTCGATTGGCTCAGGGCTAAGGGTCTCGCCAAGGCCGCCAAGAAGGCCGGCCGCGTCGCAGCCGAAGGCCTGATCGGCGTTGCCGCCGACGCGAAGCACGCTGCCCTCGTCGAGGTGAACTCGGAGACCGATTTCGTCGCGCGCAACGAGACCTTCCAGAAGATGGCTAAGGGCATCGCCGAAGCCGCGCTCGGCGCCAAGGGTGATCTCGACAAGCTCGGCGCCGCCAAGTTCCCTGGCGGGAAGAATAGCGTCGCCGACACCATCAAGGAGATGATCGGCACAATCGGCGAGAACATGACGCTCCGCCGCACTGCCTATCTGGACGTGAAGAAGGGTGCGGTGGCGAGCTACATCCATAACCAGATGGCGCCGGGTCTCGGCAAGATCGGCGTGATCGTCGCGCTCGAATCCCCGGGTGACGCCGCGACGGTCAAAAGCTTCGGCCGCCAGGTCGCCATGCATATCGCCGCCGCCAATCCGCAAGCCGTCGACGTCGAGAGCCTCGACAAGGCGCTGATCGATCGCGAGCGCGCCGTGCTGATGGAGCAGGCGAAAGAGTCGGGCAAACCCGCGAATGTCGTCGAGAAGATGGTCGAGGGGCGCTTGCGCAAGTTCTATGAGGAGGTCGTGCTGCTCGCCCAGGCCTTCGTGCATGACCCCGACACGACCGTGGCAACGGCCGTTGCCGCCGCCGAGAAGGCGGCCGGCGCGCCTATCAAGATCACCGGCTTCCATCGCTTCGCGCTCGGCGAGGGTATCGACCGCTCGAGCGAGGAGGCGGCGTAGGATCACTTCGCGACGGATTCGGCGGCTATTATGCCTGAGGAGAGCCGACGACGATCGGCGAGCGGGGAGGAGAGGCTCATGGCAGGGACGGCAGCGGCCAAGAACCTCCGCTTTCGGCGCATCCTCCTTAAGCTGTCAGGCGAGGCGCTTTCCGGCGACAAGGGCTACGGCATCGATCTCGACGTGATCGCACCCATCGCCCGTGACGTCGCCGCTGCCGCGGCAGCCGGCGCCCAGGTCTGTCTCGTGGTCGGCGGCGGGAACATCTTTCGCGGGCTGATGGCCGCTGAGGTCGGTATTGATCGTGCCCATGCCGACTACATGGGAATGCTGGCAACCGTGATGAATGCGCTCGCTCTTCAGGCGGCGATCGAACGCGAGGGACGACCGGCGCGTGTGCTCTCGGCGATCTCCATGCCCACGGTCTGCGAGGTCTATATCCGCGACAAGGCGCTCGATCATCTCGACAAGGGCAGGGTGGTGATCTGCGCCGGAGGCACCGGCAACCCCTTCTTCACCACCGACACGGCAGCCGCCCTCCGCGCCGCCGAGATGGGCTGCGATGCGCTGCTCAAGGCGACCCAGGTCGACGGCGTCTACAGCGCCGACCCAGAAACCACGCCAAATGCCAAGCGTTACGACCGGCTCAGCTATGACGACGTCCTTAAACAAGATTTGCGCATCATGGACGGGGCTGCAATCGCCCTTGCCCGGGACAATCGAATTCCGATAATTGTGTTTTCGATCAAGAGCCAAGGGAGCTTGGCTCTTGTGCTGCAAGGAAAGGGTTCCTCGACCACCATTGACGGGAAACGAGGAGCTTGAGGACACGCTTACGAGCGGTTCGCAGTGTCGAACGGAGCCGATCCCTAACCTCGACCCGATCGAAGGGCGGGGCGGGACAGCAGGGAAGGCAACATGTCTGGCTTCGACCTTAAGGAGATCGAGCGGCGAATGCGTGGCGCCTTCACCGTGCTCAAAGGTGAGTTCGGCGGCTTGCGCACGGGGCGCGCCAATGCGAGCCTGCTCGACCCGATCATGGTCATGGCCTACGGCAATCCCATGGCGCTCAATCAGCTCGCCACCATTAACGTCCCTGAGTCGCGATTGATCACGGTGCAGGTCTGGGACCGGAGCCAGGTCGGCGCGGTGGAGCGTGCAATTAGAGAGAGCGACCTCGGACTGAATCCGGTGGTCGAGGGCCAGCTCTTGCGCCTACCGATCCCTGAGCTCAACCAGGAGCGCCGACAAGAGATCGTCAAGGTCGCGCACAAATATGCGGAGCACGCGCGCATTGCGGTCCGCAATGTCCGCCGCGACGGCATGGAGCATCTGAAGCGGGCGGAGAAGGACGGCGACATGGGTAAGGACGAGCACCACACGCTCTCGACCAAAGTGCAGGACTTAACCGACAAGATCATCAAGGAAATCGACGAGGCCCTTGCGAGCAAGGAAGCCGAGATCATGCAGGTCTAAGCGGGTAAGGCGAGCAGACATCACCTACCCCCAACCGGAGCAGCCGACCGTGACGCTGGCCATGGATGAGCTTGCCTTCAACGCGACTGACAGGCCTATTGCCCGCCATATTGCGATCATTATGGACGGCAATGGACGGTGGGCCGCCGAGCGCGGCTTGCCGCGCGCCGAAGGTCACCGTCAGGGGGTCGAAAGCGTCAGACGCACGGTCAACGCGGCGCAGGACCTTGGTATCACGCATCTTACTCTGTTCAGCTTCTCCTCGGAGAACTGGTCGCGGCCGCGACAGGAGATCAACGACCTATTCGGGCTGCTCCGCCGCTTCATTCGCCGCGATCTCGCCGACCTACACAAGAACGGCGTGAAGATTCGCGTGATCGGCACGCGGGCGGGGCTCGAGCGCGATCTGCTGAGGCTGATCGACGACGCCATCGAGCTCACCAAGGACAACACCGCGCTCAATCTCACCATCGCCTTCAATTACGGTGCTCGCGACGAGATCGCCCGCGCTGCGAGCCGCATTGCTGAAGACGTGGCCAAGGGCGTGCTCGCTTCCGCCGAGGTGACGCAAGAGCGCTTCGCGACTTATCTCGACACGGCTGGTCTGCCCGATCCTGATCTTCTCATCCGCACGAGCGGTGAGCTCCGCCTGTCCAACTTCCTGCTCTGGCAGGTCGCCTATAGCGAGTTCGTGTTCGTCAACTGCTACTGGCCCGACTTCTCGCGCGAGCAGCTCGAGGCGGCGCTCGCCGAATATCAACGGCGCAACCGGCGCT
>DATHCZ010000048.1:0-2659 GCA_035319265.1 Methyloceanibacter sp.
TTGAGCCACATGGCCGTGCCGCCATCGACCAGCGATTTCAGGAGATGCTGATACTCCGTATGCGAGCCGTCGCACCATACGACCGCTTCGGGCTTGAACAGCGCTTTCGCCTCCTCGACGAACGCCAGCACTTTCGGATTCTTGGTCTTGGCTCCTTCAGGTGCAATCTTGGACTGAACGCTCATGCGGCTAGGTCCTCGGGCTTCTAGGATGACGGTTGAAGGCGAAAAATCTGCCCCTTGCTAGCACCGAAGCTGCAAAACTTTCAAGGTAGGGACGTTGTCCCCTGACGGGATGCCATCCAGGGCCAAGGCGTCTCTCTACCAGACGCGGTTGATCTTGGTCGGGGCCATCGGCGTCCCGACCTTGCAGGCGAAGGCCTCGCGAAACGGCAGCATATTCATGACGACGCCATTGGCACGGTACCTGCCGGGAGCGTGGGGTTCGGTCTTGGCATCTTCCTTGGCCGATTCAGTGGTCTCGTTCTCGCACCACCCTTGCGCGTAACTCAGGAAGAAGCGCTGGGTCGGTGAATAGCCCAAGCCGTCCTTGCCCTCTTTGGCGCCCGGAGTGGCGAGGAAGGCGGCGTAAGCAAGCTGCATTCCGCCGTTATCGGCCGTGTTCTCGCCAAGCGTGAGCTCGCCGTCAACCAGCACATCCTTCGCAGGTTTGGAGGGATCCTTGACGGCGACGAAACGGCCATATTCGCGGACAAAGCCCTCCGCGCGTGACTCGAATGCTTTTGCGTCCCGGGCCGTCCACCAATCCTTCAAATTTCCTCGCGCGTCGTAGTGGCGCCCCTCGTCATCGAACGCATGCGTCAGCTCGTGACCGATCAGCGCGCCGAGATTGCCGTAATCGACCGCGTCGTCGGCCGTCACATCGAAGTTTGGGAGCTGAAGGCCGCCGGCAGGGAAGGTAATGTCTACGGCCTGATCGTCGTAATAGGAGTTGTTGGTCGGTGCACTTGCGGCCCATTCGCTACGGTCAGTCGGCTTGCCGATCTTGGCGAGATCGCGCTTAAGCCCGAAATCGGCCGCGCGTTCCGTGTTGCCCAAGGCATCCCCGCGCACGATCGTGACGTCCGAATAGTCGAGCCACGCGTCCGGATGGCCGACCTTTTCGGCCACGCTCGCGAGCTTGTCGAGGGCGCGGGCCTTGGTCTCCTTGCTCATCCAGTCGATCGACTCGATATCGGCGCGCATCGCGCGTTCGATCGCGTGCATGATGGCGAGCACGCGCTGTCTGGTCGTTTCGTTGAATTCGCGCTCGACATAGGCCTCGCCGAGCGCATCGCCGAGCTGGTCATCGGTCGCATCGACGCAGCTCTTCCAGCGTTCAACCATGCTCGCTTGGCCATCGAGCAGCCGGCCGAAAAAGGCGAAGTCCTCCTCGACAAGGGCCTTCGGCGCCATCGAGACGAGGCCGTGGATCAGGGACCAGCGCAGATATGCTTTCCACTCCTTGAGCGGCACGGACTTCATCAGAGGTTCGAGACCCCTAAAGAAAGCTGGATCAGCTACATCCAACGAGTCGAATGACGGCGCGCCCACCTCAGCGAAATATTTCTTCCAATCGAATGACGGCGCAAGCGCGGTGAAGGCGGCAAGACTCATCTTGTGATGAATGCTGTTCGGCTCGCGTTGATCCACCAGGCTCATCGCCGCCCGGGCCAGCGCGGTCTCGATGCGCATGACCGCATCGGCTTCGTCGGCGGCTTGATCGGCACCGTCGCCGAGCAACCGGAACATACGCGTCACATGCGCGCGATATTCGGTGCGCTCGCCGTTGAAGTCTGGAGTCAGATAGTAGTCACGATCGGGAAGGGCGAAGCCATCTTGGTCGGCGGTGGCGATCGTCATGTCTGCGTCGGTGTAGTCCGGAGTCGATGAAAAAAAGAACAAGGGACTTGCGCCGATGCGCTGCAGATGCGCTATCGCCGCGGCGAGATCGGCCTTGCTGTTGATTGCAGCGATGCGCTCGAACTCAGGCGCAAAGGGCTGCAACCCCTTCTTCTCGATCGCCGTCTCGTCCATGCACGAAGCGTAATAATCTCCGATTTTGCGGCGGGCCTCCGTCTTTATGCCTTGGCCCGCGGCCGCCTCTTCGAGAATTAAGCCGAGGACCGCCGTGATGTGCTCGTCGAGAGCGCTGTAACGCCACCAGCTCGATTGATCCGGCGGGATCGGGTTGGCCTTGAGCCACGCACCACAAGCATATTGGTAGAAATCGGCGCAGGGCTCGACGCTGTGGTCGATCGCCGATGGGTCGAACACTGGAGGGAGCGGCTTCTTGAGGATCGCGTCGGGCGTCTCGGCATACAGGGGCGGCGTCAAGAGCACCAAGCCCAACATCACCAAGGTCAGGCTTTGTCGCCGCATGCGTTATTGGCGCCCCGCGCGAGCTTCGGCCACGAGCCGGACCAGCTCCTTGCGCGCTTCCTGAGGGGTGGTTACGGGTTCGGCGAACACGATGCGGCGCGCCGCGCCGTTGCACACGATGTCGCATCCCTCGGGATCGATGCCGGTCATGCGCCAGGCGCCCGGCTCTCCGTCGGCAAGCGCGGTGGCGTAAAGCTCGACGGCATCCGCATGATCCTCGTTCATGTGCTCCACGATCCCCGGCTCGCCCTCAAGCAGGCTCGCGGCCTCATCGGTCG
>DATHCZ010000049.1:0-11420 GCA_035319265.1 Methyloceanibacter sp.
ATGCGAGAACCGAGAGTGCGAGCCGCCTCCAGCGCAAGCGCGGCTCCATAGGAGTGGCCGACGAGATGTAGCTCGCCATCGGCTTTGTCGGCGACGGAAAGGAGAGCGCTCAGATCAGCGTCGGTCCTGAAGGGTTCGCTCACGGGCCAAGGATCTGATTGGCCATAACCGATGAAGTCCGGAGCGAGCACACGCCAATCGGATTGCAGCTTAGCGATGAGCGGTAGCCACTCCTTGTGCGAGGCGCTGGAGCAATGGCCGATGATGATCGCGGGGCCGGTGCCCTCGTCGAGATAGGCGATCTCGACGCCGCTGATGGTCAGCTGCTGCATACTGCCGATTTCCCCCAATTGCCGAGTCACGCCGGCAATGACCAGATTCCATCGTAATGGATTTTGGCGCGCCGCCCGGCGCTCAGTTCGCCTCGGCGGGCTCAGGCTGTGACGCGGCCGCAGCGGCCTTCTGCACCGCCTTTTGCACCTTCTCGAAGGCGCGCACCTCGATCTGGCGGATACGCTCGCGGCTCACGCCGAACTCGGCGGAGAGCTCCTCCAGGGTAAGCGGCTCGTCGGCAAGACGCCGCGCTTCGAACACACGGCGCTCGCGCTCGTTCAAGCCCTTCAGTGCGTCGCTCAGCATGTCACGGCGTTGATCGCGCTCCTCCGATTCGGCAAGCGCCGTCTCCTGGTCCATGGTCTCGTCGACCAGCCAGTCCTGCCACTCGCCGCTCTCGGCGTCATTGCGGACCGGCGCGTTGAGCGACGAATCACCGGCGAGCCGCCGGTTCATGGAGACGACGTCCTCCTCGGTCACGCCGAGCCTGGTCGCGATCTGCTTCACCTGATCGGGCCTGAGATCGCCCTCTTCGAGCGCCTTGAGCTGGCCCTTGATCTTGCGCAGGTTGAAGAAGAGCTTCTTCTGCGCCGCCGTGGTGCCCATCTTCACCAGGCTCCACGAGCGCAGGATGTATTCCTGGATCGCCGCCCTGATCCACCACATGGCATAGGTCGCAAGCCGGAAGCCCTTGTCGGGATCGAATCGCTTCACCGCCTGCATGAGGCCGACATTGCCTTCGGAGATGACCTCGCCCACGGGCAGGCCGTAGCCGCGATAGCCCATGGCGATGCGCGCCACGAGGCGAAGATGCGAGGTGACCAGCCGGTGCGCCGCGTCACGATCGCCATGCTCGCGCCAGCTCTTGGCGAGCATGTACTCCTCCTGCGGCTCCAGCATCGGGAATTGTCTGATTTCTTCGAGGTAGCGCGTCAGTCCGCCATGCGCGCCGACGCTCGGCAATGTTCTTGCGGCCATGAGAGCCCGTCTCCAGCGGCCGCGACTGGCCGCAATCTTCTCACCACACCCGCCCCCCGGCGAGCCCCTGTATAGAATCTTTGCCGCCGCGATGAAAGAGCGGCCGCGTCACAGATGGTTGAACTCGTCTACAATCTCGCCGAGATCGAGGGGAAGCTTACTATTAAATTCTAGTAATGTGCCGGTCATTGGATGGACGAAGGCGAGATGCGCGGCGTGAAGCGCCTGGCGACCCAAGCCGGAGAGCTTCTCCTGAAGCGGAGCAGGTAGCTTGCGTAGCTTCGATTTGAAGCCCTGACCGTAGAGCGGATCGCCGATCAGTGGATGACCAATGTGGGCTAGGTGCACGCGCACCTGGTGGGTGCGTCCCGTCTCCAGCGTGCATTCCATGAGCGAAGCGACCGGACCTTCGCGTCCCTCGCCGCGTCCGAAAGTCGCCAGCACGCGCCAATGAGTCACAGCCTTGCGTCCCCTGCCTGGGAGAACCGCCATCTTGGTCCGGCTCGTCGGATGGCGGCCGATCGGGGCGTCGATGATCCCTCGGGCTCGCGACGGCGCGCCCCAGACAAGCGCGAGATAGCCGCGCTCGAGCGCGCCGGTGCGGCCGTGGTCGGCGAACTGTTCGGCGAGAGCGCGATGCGCCTGATCGGTCTTGGCGACGACCATCAACCCGCTCGTATCCTTGTCGAGGCGATGCACGACGCCGGGCCGCGCCACCCCGCCGATGCCAGAGAGGCTCTCGCCGCAATGGGCGATCAGCGCATTGACCAGCGTTCCTTGCGGGTTGCCGGCGCCAGGATGCACCACGAGTCCTGCCGGCTTGTCGACGACGATCAGCGCGTCGTCCTCATAGACGAGGTTGAGGTGGATATCCTCCGGACCGAGCGTGGCCGGAACCGGTGGTGGCAGCTCGAGCGCGAAGCGGTCGCCCGGTTTGACCCTATAGGTGACGTCCTCTATGGTCGCGCCGCTTAAGCTCGCGTGGCCGCCCTTGATCAAGGTCTGCACGCGGGTCCGACTCAGGCTCGGCAAGCGCATCGTGAGGAAACGGTCGAGACGCTGCCCTGCGTGGCTCTGATCGGCCTCCGCGGTGAGGCGCTCAAGCGCTTTTGTGTTGCGTTCGGTCGACATGAGGTCTCAAGACGATGGCTGCGGCGAGCGAGCCTGACAATATGCCATTGCCGGGGACGGTGTTCACCCCGCGCCAGGTGCGGGTGCTAAAGATCGCCGTGATCGTGATGGGGCTTCTGCTCGTCGGCGGCTTTGCCTTTGTGCTGGCAGCTATTGTCTATCAGGCTTCGCGGGGAGGGCAAGCCACGCCTTCAGCCGAGGCTGCGGCCGGCACCTCAACCCTTTCCGAACTCCCAATCCCCAAGGACGCGAGCATCACTACTCTTGCTCTTGATGGCAACCGCCTCGCTCTCCATCTCAACTCACGTCAGGGCGGCGAGATTGTGGTGATCGATGTGGCAACCGGTAAAGTTCTCGCCCGCATCAGACTCAAGCCGGAATAAGCCTTGATCGCCTTCGCCGCGCCAAGCTATAGCTTTCACTCTGTCTCGGCCCGGAGCAACGCCCCGTTCGTCTAGTGGCCTAGGACGCTGGCCTCTCACGCCGGAAACAGGGGTTCGAAACCCCTACGGGGCGCCAAATTTCATCAGGCAATTGGTCATGTTCGCCACGCTGCGAAGGCCTCGGGTCCTCGGGATAGAGACCTCACTCGCCAGGCTTGGTCGCATCGCCACAACGGAACGTCACGTCCCTGCCTGGGCTCGGGACGATGACGAGCTTTTGCCCCTTCGCGCGGCAATATTGGCCCGCTTGCTCCACGGCGGCATTGGTTGCTTCGTTTCCGGCGATGAGGACGGAATTGCCGGCGGTGCCGACGCCGATCCTATAAGTTCCCGCCTCGATCTCTTTTACTTTTCCGACATCCGACGTGGCGCAGCCCGCCAGGACAAGCGCGATCCACACGGCCAAATAGAGGTTGGACATTCTCAACGAATAGACTCCAGCAGCAGTGTCGTCCTCAAAGGCCGACTTCAGGGGATGATACAAGGCCCGCTCGGTCGGACCTATATCGGAGTTAGGTGCAGCGGCACCGAGAGACAGTATCGCAGAAGAAAGGGCCGGCGTGCGACTAGTGTCCACTGCCAAAGGCGAGCGCGATTGCGGCGCAGAGGGCGAGCACCGCGAAAGAAATCGCGGCCATGACGAGGACGGTCGGTGACGGCGATTGGATCGCCGATCCAGTCGACACCGCGATCTCCATCTTGTCCATGTGCGCCTTTGCATCCATCTCGGGCATCCGGCCGGCTTCTACCCTTGGGCGAACCGTCATCATGCCGTGTTTCAGGTGATGGGCGACCAGCCACCAATTCATCGGATAGGCGATCAACGCACCAAACATCAAGGCGAGCGACATGCGAAACCAGAACAGCGGTTGCGACGGGTCGTGAGCGCCCGGCCCGTGGGCAAAGGCGATGGACGCCACAAGCATCATGCCGCCCATGAGGCAGTTCATTGACAGGAGCTCGGCGCTGAAGGTTCCTTTGAGCGATCGCGCATAAGAGCCGAACATGTCGCGCATGAACAGCGCCTGGAAGATGGTCCAGCCGAAGCCGAACCCGAGCACATATTCGAGCGTCATGTCGGCGAGCATGGGCAGCGCGACGAGTGCGCCGATCACCGCGCCGACCAAAATGCCGATCCCGTCGCCGGCGACGCAATGCATGGTCGAGCCGAGCGCCTGGCGCCATCTTGAGTCGACATATTGCTCGTGCAGCCCGGGCAGGGGCTCGCGGCAGCCGAGCACGTAGAGAAATGCGCCGATCGGACCTGAGTAGAGGGTGAAGAGCACGAAGGCCCATTTCATTACCGGGTTCTCGGGTGTCGAGCGGATGTCGATGGCGACGTAAGCGACCGAGAGCGCGGTCAGCAGGAACCACAACAGCATCACGCCATCAATCAGCATTGGAACTGCGCCTTCCTGTTGCGAAGCTGATTGATACTTGATTCTCGCGGGCTCAACACCGCCGCCAGATCTTTATCCGGCTTGGGCGGGAGCAGCGGGCGGCAGGGCGGGCGCGCGCGCCTTGCGCCAACTCCACAGGCCATAGCCGACGGCAAGCGCAAGCAGAATCAACGCGCCGCCGATCATCGGCCGGAAGGCGAGCCAGGCGAAGGCGATCACGAGAATGCTCAAGGGCACGGCGAGGGCGAGCGCTACGAGGCCGACGGCGCCGCGCACGACGCCGCCGAGAAGCGGAATGACGGCCGCCATGGTGGAAAGCGGCGCGAGGAAAACGGCAAAGCCGACAAACATCACCAGCGTGCCGACACCGCGCAGGATCCAAGTCAGCACTGCCTCCGCCTTGCGTTTGTTCTCGATCAGCTCAGCAGCAGTGTGATCGCCCACCGAGGCAAGCTCGAGCTGATATCCGTTCTTGGTGGTGAATACCGAAAAGCCGTCGCCGCTCTGCATGGCGAGAACGGAAATGGTCGCGCCAGACGGCAAGCCGACATAGCGGACGCGCATGTCGCCGACCTTGGGCGAGGCGGCATCGCCACGATAATAATTGTCGCCGCTCAGCGTCCAGCCTGCGGGTGCGCTCGGCATCAGAGCCTGTGAATAGTTGATGCGAGCGAGCGTGCCGGCATCGAGCTTCCAACCGCCCAATTTCGCGTCGCTTGCGGCAAAGCGCTTGCTGCGGAACGGCATCTCGGGATTCTCATGACCGTCGGAATGTTTGAACTCCGAGGATTTGATCGGCTCGTCCGACCATTCATGCGAGTAGTCGTAGGTCGTGGTGGTGGTCGTTCCGCCTCCCAAATTCTCGTTTGTCTCTTCCTTCTTGGTCTCCTTCCACTGATACATCTCGACGGTGCGCGCCACGCCGACTTGATCGGTGAAGGTAATGCCGACATCGGTATCCTGGATGGGCGCTTGCGCGGTGGCGGCGCCGACAACATGGATGAGCTTGTTCGCGTTGGCGGGAGACGGTCCTGCGACTTCAGCTTCGACGACCTGGCTTGCGGCATCCTTCAAGCCGACGATGGCTTGGACCGCGCGGCCCTCGTTCCACCAAAGCAGCACGATCGCGCCGATTACCAGCAACGGTCCGATCAGGAGGCCTACGAAGGAGTTTGCTAGCCGCGAGCCGAATCCCTGGCTCGATGTTTCAGTAAAGTGGTCGGTCATGTCAGCCCCCAAAATTCGACGAACCGCCAAAGCCAGGTGCGCGCCGCATGAGACAGTTCAATGAGCGCCGCGTGATCTCAAGCCAAAGACGGCGATCGCTCCCTTGCCCTTGACGTTGAGCTCTCCGAGCGCCTCGCCTTCGAACGCCGAAGAGATCTGCTCCCAAATCTCCTTGGTGGCGGCGACGCTGCCCGGTGCGCTCATGCCCACCATGCGCGCCGCAACATTGACGGTGTCTCCCCAGATGTCGAACTGGTAGCGCTCCTGGCCGACGACGCCCGCGACCACGGGACCCGAATGGACGCCGACTCTGACTTCCCAACCGAGATGGGCGTCGATCAGGGTCGAGGTCATCTCGAGCCCGCAACGGACGGCTGCTATGAGCGGGTCGTTGACCTTGTGCAGCAGCCCCGCCGCCGCCATGAAGCCGTCGCCGATGGTCTTGATTTTCTCGAGCCCATGTTTGGCGGCAATGCGCTCGAAAATCACAAACAGCGCGTCCAGCCGCGATACCACCTCCTCGGGCTCGTGCTTGTCGCAATATGCAGTGAAGTTGGTCACGTCGCAGAACAATACCGCCACGTTCTCGTACCGGCGCGGGATCACGGTGCCGATGCTCCTGATTTCGTCGGCGGCTTTTTTCGGCAGGAGCGCATGCAGGAGCGTGTCGGCCTGATTGCGCGCCTCTTTTGCCTCCATCAGCGCCTCCTGCAAGGCGAGCTGGGTCCTCACGCGCGCGAGCACGATCGGCGCCGAGAACGGCTTGTGGATGTAATCGACGGCGCCGACGTCGAAGCCTTTCTCCTCGTCGACCTCCTCAGTCTTGGCGGTGAGGAAAATGATGGGAATGTCGCGCGTGGCAGGATTGTCCTTGAGCCTGCGGCACACCTCGAATCCGTCCATGCCCGGCATCATGACATCGAGCAGGATGAGGTCCGGCTTTTCCGGAGCATTGGCGATGGCAAGCGCCTTCTCGCCGTTGGTAGCGACCTTGGTGCGGAAGGAATCCTTGAGCACGCCGGACACGACCGCCACGTTGGTCGGCGTGTCGTCGACGATCAGGACGAGCTTCCGGTCAGAAACCGACATCATTTGTCCTCGAGATTGAGCTGGAGCCGCGAGGCAATGCCGGAGAGGCACGCAAGCGCCGCATCGAAATCGAAATTGCCGACGCGATCAGAGAGCGCCTTGATTTCCGCGGGCGTCAGCACGCCTGCAAGATTGGGTCCGGCATTGATGATGAAGTCGGCGGCCTCGCCATCGTCGGTTTCGAGCAGCCGCTTCAACCTGGCGAGAGGCTCCTCGACGGTGGCCGGATCGCGGGCGGGGGCGGAGCCGTTACCGCCAGACTCGTCGGGTAGGGCGGTGCCAATGGCCTGCAGCACGGTTGCAAGCAACCGGGCGAGGGAAGACAGGGCGCTTTCGATACCGTCCTTGGTCTTAATGGCGCTCTCGGCGATGGCAGCGGCTTCCGACAAGGAAACAGCGCCAAGTGTACCGGCTGCGCCTTTCAGTGAATGCGCCGCGCGCTCGGCGGTGGCGGCGTCGCCGATGGAGAGAGCGGCCCGCATAGCATCGATGGTGCCGGCCTGCTGCTCGGCGAATTTGCGCAGCAACGCGTCGTAACGCTTGCGATTGCCGCCCGTCCGTTTCAGGCCCGCCCGCACGTCAATCCCGGAAATGCGAAGCTCGGGTTCCATTGCGTGGCTTGAGGCCTTGCGTAGCGCTGCGCCATCCGCCCGGAACGCGGTCCCGTCGCCTTCGGGCCGGCGTATCCATCGCAGCAAAACGCCGAACAACTGGTCGGGATCGATCGGCTTGGCGATGTGATCGTTCATGCCGGCGTTGAGACAGAGTTCACGATCGGAGGCCATGGCGTTCGCAGTCATGGCGATGATGGGAAGGCTCTCATAGCGCGGGTTCGATCTGATGATGCGCGTCGCCTCGATGCCGTCCATCACCGGCATCTGCATGTCCATCAGCACGACGTCATAGTCGTTGCCGGCGATCATGCGGAGCGCAACCTCCCCGTTCTCGGCGAGATCGACGAACGCCTCGGCGTCCTCGAGCTGGCCAATGGCCACTTCCTGGTTGATCTCGTTGTCCTCGACCAACAACACGCGGGCACCACGCAGCCGCTCGATATCGAAGGACGGCCCCGCCTGCGCGCTCTCGGCCTGCTCGCGGTCGGCGCCGAGCGCGACGACCGCCGTGTCGAACAGGATCGAGGAGGTGACGGGCTTGATAAGGACGTTCTCGAAGCCGGAATCCTCGGCCTGCTTCAGCACTTCCTCGCGGCCATAAGCCGTCACCATCACGAGATGGGGCGGCAGCTCAAGATCGGGCAAAGAGAGGATGCGCTTGCCGGTCTCGATGCCGTTGAGCCCCGGCATCTGCCAATCGATGAAGGCAATCTCGTAGCGTTGGTCGAGGTTGGCGGCCTGCCGAACCATGTTGATTGCCTCCTCGCCGGAGGCTGCCTCGTCGGCGACGAAGGTCATGTTGGTGAGCATGCCGGCCAAAACGGCGCGCGCATGGGGGTTATCGTCGATGATGATCACGCGGCGGCCGCGCAAATCCGATTGGAGAAGGCGCGGGCGCTGCGTCGCCACCCCCTTGCCAAGCTTGGCGGTGAAGCGGAATTTGCTCCCCTTGCCCGGCTCGCTCTCCACGGTGACATGCCCGCCCATCAGTTCGGTCAGCTGCTTGGAGATGGCGAGGCCGAGGCCCGTCCCGCCATATTTGCGGGTGGTCGAGGCATCGGCCTGCTCGAAGGCCTGGAACAGCCGCGCGATCTGCGTTTCGGTCATGCCGATGCCGGTATCGCTGACCGAGAATTCCACGAGTTGGCTGTCTGGATTGTCTTCCAGCACGCGCACCTCGACGGCGACTTCGCCCTTATCGGTGAACTTGACCGCGTTGTTGCAGAAATTGATCAGGATCTGGCCGAGCCGCAGCGGATCGCCGCGGAAGTGTGTGGAAACGGTAGGCTCGACCTCGAAGATCAGCTCGAGACCTTTGGCGGCAGCCTTCTCGCTCATCAGATTCCCGACATTCTCCAAGACCTTGTCGAGATCGAAGTCGATATTCTCGATCGAGAGCTTGCCCGCCTCGATCTTGGAGAAGTCGAGAATGTCGTTGATGATGCCGAGCAGATGCTGGCCCGAGCTTTTGATCTTGAGAACGTAGTCGCGCTGGCGCGGGGTGAGGTCTGTCTTCAGCGCGAGGTGCGAGAGCCCGATCACGGCGTTCATCGGCGTCCTGATCTCATGGCTCATGTTGGCGAGAAAGACACTCTTGGCCTCGCTCGCTTCGAGTGCCGCGCGTGTCGCTTTCTCGAGTTCGAGCTGCGAAGCTTGAAGAGCGAGCTCGGCCGCCTTCCGCGCGTCGATGTCGCTCCATGAGCCGACGACCTCGATGGGATGGCCCGATGCATCGCGAATGAGGTGTTGCTCGTCGCTGACCCAGCAATACGAACCGTTCTTCTTGCGGAAGCGGTATTCAACGAGGTGCTCGCCGGTGCGAAACAGATCGGCCTGCTTTGCTTCGACCTCAGGGAGGTCGTCGGGGTGCACGCGCGAGCGCCAAAAATCCGAATCCTTCAAATATTGATCCGGACTGTAACCCAGCATATGCGCGATATTGGTGCTGACGAAAGTCGGCGAGAAGTCGCCGCTTGCGCAAAAGCTGTAGATCACGGAGGGGGCCGCGCCGAGCAACAGCGTCAGCCGCGACCGCGCCTCTTCTCTTGCGGCCTCAGCCTCTTTACGCTCGGTGACGTCGGTCCACGAGCCGACGATCTCGACGGGCTGCCCGTGGGCGTCACGCAGCACTTGTTGACGGTCGTGCACCCAGAAATAGGAGCCGTCCTCGCGGCGAATGCGATATTCGATCGATCGCTGATCGTTCTCGAACATCCGATCGACCCAGGCATTGATGCGAGCGACGTCGTCGGGATGAACCAGATCCCGCCACAGATAGGGATTTTCGAGATATTCGCGCGGGCTGCACCTGAACAACCTTGTGATGTTTTCGCTGACAAAGGTGGGCTCGAAATCGCCGCTGGCCATTCGGCAATAGATCACGGCCGGCGAGGCGTTGAGCAAACGGGACAAATGGACGTGGGCGGAGGCCTGAACGTCGGCAATACGTTGCAGTCCCTTTCGTTCCTGATCGGCAATCTGCCGCTCGTGTGCTCTTTCGAGCTCGGCCAACATCTCGTTGAAGGCGACCGCCAACCGGCCGATCTCGTCCGAGCTCTGGTAATCGATCCGGTTGCGGTAATCCTTCGTCTCGCGCACCGTCCTTGCCACGCCTTCGAGCCGGGCGAGCGGACGCACGATGTGGCGATGCGTCAGAAGCGCGAGAAGGATACTTAACGCGGCAAGTGCGCCGGCCAGCCAAAGGCTGCGATGCAGCTTGCCGGTCAGATTGTCGATGCGCTCATTGAGAAGGCGTTTCAATTCGGACTGGCCAACCGTCCAAGCCGCGATCGCATTGTTCACGGTCGACCGGTAAGCGCGGTCTCGGGTCTCGAGTTCGGCCGGCGCGCCGACGCTCTCGTTCAGGGCACGGAAGTATGAATCGATGCCGGACAGCATTTGCGTGAAGGCGCTTTCGATCGTTTGCCGCAGCTGTCCATCGGCATTGCCGCGATAGGCGGACGTCAAATTTCGTTCGATTTCGTCGGCCGTCGATTGGGTTATCGCGTCGATGGAGAGGAGACGCGCCTTGTCGTCACTTGGAATTTCGGCATGCGCTCCCACCGTAGCCTGCGCCTCCCCGATTTGGCCGAGCAGACGCGGCATCTGCCGGACCACGGTGTCTTGGAGGTAGTAGCTGTCGAGATCGGGATCGAGCGCCAGATTGGAATCATCGCCAACGCGCGCGGCCAAATCTCGGGCCTTGGCAAGCGCAGTCACAACCAGGGAGCCGCGGTCCTTGCTCTGGCCCCCGTTGGACCAGAGCTGGCGAAGCGTTGCCGCGAGCGACTGTTCGAGCGCGGCGGTTTGTAGCGTGCCGGCGGCCTCGTCTTCGGTAGCCTCCAGCGCCTTCAGCGCTTCCTCTGGGGTAGGCGTTTGCGAAGCGGCATCAGCGCCCGACGGTTGGGCGAGGATCGCGGCATAGACACCCCCAAGCGTATCGATATAGCGGACGCCGACCAGCTCTTTGCGGGCGAATTCGATCGCGATCCGCTTTTCGGCCGCAAGGCTGTAAATCCCCACGGCGATGGCGACGATGAAGGTGCTGCACAGAATGAACAGCTTCGTGCTGGTGCTCAGATTTCTAAACATGGCCAATTGATATCTTTGCCTTGACGCGGCCGTTTGAAGATTTTCCTTCCCCTTCTGAATATTAGACGGCTGTCAGCGATAGGCATAGGCGCGATTCGTATACGCGGCAGGAAGGGCTGCGAGGCGCGAAAATCACCCAGAAGCCCAGCTCTTTCCTCCACCTGTTCTTGTTCGGAACTGGAATGCGTTCTTGCGGAGCGGAGCCTGCTCTCATTCACCTCATAGAGTTTGTTCCTCGGACTTCACGACAAGTAATTTCGGTCCCGAGGGAGTATCGTCAGCCGCGAGGCGAGCCTGAGAACGGAGGGCGGCTTTTGTTTGCACCTTGTGGTCTGCTGGTTCACTCAGGCAGCTGGTGGCTGCGGCGCTACGTCTCAGAGATATTTTGCGGCCTCCGTGCGTCCTGAAGCGGCATTCCGTGCAGGATGCCTAAATGGGTCGCAGATATCAGTTTTGCCCCTAAAATGAGCAACAATCGGCTGCATTTGGCGCTTCATATGACAAAAGTCTGTCATGTGTTGCTGTGCTGCTCTAGTCCCTTGGTATCAATGGGCGTACCCTACGGATGTCTTGCGAATCATATTTTGCGGTGCAACATTGCTTTTGCGAAATGG
>DATHCZ010000050.1:0-21357 GCA_035319265.1 Methyloceanibacter sp.
GCGCCGGGGAGCCGCGTGGTTCGCTTCGCTCGGACGTCCCAACAACACCGGCACCAAGCTCTTCTGCCTCTCCGGTCATGTGAACAAGCCGTGCAATGTCGAAGAGGAGATGGGCGTCGAGTTGCGCGAGCTGATCGACCACTACGCCGGCGGCGTTCGCGGCGGCTGGGATAATCTTCTCGCAGTCATCCCCGGCGGATCGTCCGTGCCGTGCATTCCCGCGAGCGAGTGCAACGACCTGCCCATGGATTTCGACAGCCTGAAGGCGCTCAAGACTGGGCTCGGCACGGCTGCCGTGATTGTCATGGACAAGTCGACCGATATCATCCGCGCCATTTCCCGGCTCTCTTATTTCTACAAGCATGAATCGTGCGGCCAGTGCACCCCCTGTCGCGAGGGCACAGGCTGGATGTGGCGTTTGCTCGAGCGCATGGCGCACGGGGAGGCTGAGATCGCCGAGATCGATATGCTGCTGAAGGTCAGCTACCAAGTCGAGGGTCATACCATCTGCGCACTCGGCGACGCCGCGGCGTGGCCGGTGCAAGGGCTGATCCGGCATTTCCGCCACGTTATCGAGGAGCGGATCGACGCGGGCGCGACGCTCCCGATCGGTCCCTCGGTTCCTGTCGCGGCGGAGTAGGGCATGCATGGGGTGGATGTGGGACAATGCGGTAACGCTAGCGACCGTCATCATGGCGGCGGCAGCAATCGCGGCACTCGTCTACGCCCATCTCTCGATCACCGAGAACAGGGCGGTCGAGCGCCGCGCCAATGCCAATGAACTATGGAGAGAGATCCTGAGGCTCGCTTTCGAAAATCCGAAGCTGTCAGATCCGACGCTCGGCCTCGCCAAATTCGACTACGGGGCGAAGACCGTCGATGGTAACCCGGAGCTATTCCAAAAGTACGAGATGTTCGTCGACACGGTTCTGAACGCGAGCGAGGAGATTTTGGACGTCTCGCCCACCAAGGAATGGAAGGCGTCGGTCCGTATTCAGCTCCTGCCGCATCGCGCCTATTTGCAATCGCCGCACTTCTTGGAGTCGGGCTACATGGATCAATACACGGCGAAGTTCCGCGCCTTCGTGGACAAGGCCTTGCGCGACCATGCCTAAGCTCATCATCAACAACCGCGAGTTAGAGGTGCCGGCGGGAATCACCCTGATCCAGGCCTGCGAGTTCGCCGGCGTCGAGATCCCGCGATTCTGCTATCACGAGCGGCTGTCGATCGCAGGAAACTGCCGCATGTGTCTCATCGAGGTCGCCGGCATGCCGAAGCCGGTGGCCTCCTGCGCCATGAGCGTCAGCGATCTCCGCCCCGGGCGCGACGGCACGCCTCCCACCATCATCACAGACTCTCTGACGGTAAGACGCGCGCGCGAAGGCGTGCTTGAGTTCCTGCTGATCAATCATCCGCTCGACTGCCCGATTTGCGACCAGGGCGGCGAGTGCGATTTACAGGATCAAACTATGGCCTATGGCTTCGACGCCAGCCGCTTCCAAGACAATAAGCGTGCGGTCGAGGACAAATATCTCGGGCCTCTAATCGGCACCTTCATGACGCGCTGCATTCATTGCACCCGCTGCGTGCGCTTCATGACCGAGGTCGCCGGCGTCGAGGAACTCGGCGCCATCGGTCGCGGCGAGGACATGGAGATCACCACTTATCTCGAGAAGGGCATATTGTCGAACCTGTCTGGCAACGTTGTCGATCTCTGCCCGGTCGGCGCGCTAACGTCGAAGCCTTACGCTTTCATGGCGCGGCCCTGGGAGCTGACTAAGACGCCGTCGATCGACACCATGGACGCGCTTGGCAGCGCGATCCGCGTCGATGCAAGAGGGCGCGAAGTGATGCGCATCCTGCCGCGCGTCAACGAGGCTATCAACGAGGAGTGGATCTCCGACAAGACCCGTCATGTCTGGGACGGGCTGCGCGTCCAGCGCCTCGACCGGCCCTATGTCAGGCGCAACGGCAAGCTTGAGCCGGCAAGTTGGGATGAGGCGTTCAAAGTCATCGCGGCAAAGCTCAAGGTGCTCGATGGAAAGCGCTTCGCGGCGATTGCCGGCGACCTTCAGGCGGCCGAGGAGATGTTTGCCTTGAAGCTGCTCGCCGCAGAGCTCGGCTCTCCCAATATCGATTGCCGCCAGGACGGCGCAGCCCTCGATCCGGCGTTAGGCCGCGCGAGCTATCTGTTCAATTCGACCATCGCCGGCATCGACCAGGCCGACACCTTCCTGCTTGTCGGCACCGACCCACGCCGCGAGGCACCGGTGCTGAATGCGCGCGTTCTCAAGCGCTCGCGGCAGACCCAAGGACGCACTCCGATCGCCGTCATTGGCGAAAGCGTCGATCTCACTTACGCTTACGACTATCTCGGCGCCGGACCCGAGACCCTGGCCAAGATCGCCGACGGGACCCATGCTTTCCTAAAGCAGCTCGACGGCGTAAATCGGCCGATGCTGATCCTGGGGCAGGGAGCTCTCGCCCGTCCCGATGGTGCGGCGATCCTCGCACTCGCCGCCAAGGCCGCAGAAACCATAGGCGCGATCAAGCCTGCGCTCAGCTGGAACGGCTTCAATATTTTGCACACGGCAGCGTCGCGCGTCGGCGGACTCGATCTCGGTTTCGTCCCGGGCAGGGGCGGGCTCGATGTCGAGTCTATGCTCGACGCCGCCAGCAACGGCAAGATCGATGTCATCTATCTGCTCGGCGCCGACGAGATCGATATGGAGCGGCTCGACAAGACATTCGTCATCTATCAGGGGAGCCATGGCGACAAGGGTGCCCACCGCGCCGACGTGATCTTGCCCGGCGCCGCCTATACCGAGAAAGACGGCATCTACGTCAACACGGAAGGGCGCGTACAGATGACGGCCCGCGCCGTATTTCCGCCGGGGGAGGCACGCGAGGACTGGAAGATCATCCGCGCGCTCTCAGGCGTGCTCGGAACGCCATTGCCGTTCGACACCTCCCAACAGCTTCGCTCACGCATGTACGAGGCGCATCCGCATCTCGCTCTGCTCGATCTCGTCGAGCTAGCCGACGCATCTGCCATCCAGCATCTCGCCAAGAAGGCGGCGAAACCCGGCAAGGAACGCTTCGGCATAGCGATCCAGGACTTCTACCTCACCAATCCGATCGCACGTGCGTCTTCCATCATGGCCAATTTGAGCGCTTTGCATGCGCAGGCTAACGACAAGGCGACCGGCACCGATGGCTGAGTTCTGGACGAGCTATGGGTTGCCGCTCGCTCTGATCGTGGCGCAGTCGCTCGCAATTCTTGTTACGCTGCTAATCATCGTGGCCTTCCTGCTCTACGCCGATCGCAAAGTCTGGGCTGCGGTACAACTCCGGCGCGGGCCCAACGTGGTGGGTCCTTGGGGACTATGGCAATCTTTCGCCGATCTCCTGAAGTTCGTGCTCAAGGAACCGATCATTCCCGCAGGCGCCAACAAGGGCATTTTCCTCATGGCGCCGCTCGTCACCGCCGGGCTCGCACTCTCTGCGTGGGCGGTGATCCCCGTCGCCCGCGGCTGGGAGGTGGCCAATCTCAATGTCGGAGTATTATTCATCTTCGCCATATCGAGCTTGCAGGTCTACGGCGTGATCATGGCGGGCTGGGCGTCGAACTCGAAATACGCCTTTCTTGCCGCGCTCAGATCGGCGGCCCAAATGGTGTCCTATGAGGTCTCGATCGGCTTTGTCATCATCACCGTCCTGCTGTGCGCCGGCTCGCTCAATCTCGGCGACATCGTTGAAGCGCAGAATGGACGCTTTGGTCTATTCGGCTGGTATTGGCTGCCGCTCTTGCCGATGTACGTGGTGTTCTTCATCTCGGCTCTCGCCGAGACTAACCGGCCGCCCTTCGACCTCCTGGAAGCGGAGTCGGAACTGGTCGCGGGCTTCATGGTCGAATATTCCTCGACGCCTTACATGCTCTTCATGCTCGGCGAATATGTCGCTGTGGTCTTGATGTGCGGGCTCGGCACAATTCTGTTCCTCGGAGGCTGGCTACCGCCGTTTCCCGTCCCGCCCTTCACCTGGATTCCCGGCGTGATATGGTTCACGTTGAAAGTTTGCTTCCTGTTCTTCCTGTTCGCCATGGTCAAGGCCATGGTGCCGCGCTACCGCTATGACCAGCTGATGCGGCTCGGCTGGAAGGTTTTTCTGCCTCTCTCGCTCGCCATGGTCGTCATCGTGGCGACGGTGTTGCAACTCTGGCAGCATGGAGTCTGACGTGGCGAGCTCGAGCGTTAAGCGGCTCACGACCGCAGCCAAGTCACTGCTGCTGACAGAATTTCTGTCAGCCTTCTGGCTTGCCTTGAAATATTTCGTGGCGCCCAAGCCGACCATCAACTACCCGTTCGAGGGAGGTCCGCTTTCGCCCCGGTTCCGCGGCGAGCATGCGCTCAGGCGCTACCCGAACGGCGAGGAGCGCTGCATCGCCTGCAAGCTGTGCGAGGCGATCTGCCCGGCGCAAGCCATCACCATCGAGGCGGGCCCGCGCCGCAACGACGGCACGCGTCGCACCACCCGTTATGACATCGACATGGTGAAGTGCATCTATTGCGGGTTCTGCCAAGAAGCCTGCCCAGTCGACGCCATCGTCGAAGGACCGAATTTCGAGTTCGCCACCGAGACGCGCGAGGAGCTTTATTACGACAAGGAGCGCCTGCTCGCGAACGGCGACCGCTGGGAGCGCGAGATCGCCAAGAACTTGGCGCTCGACGCGCCTTACCGCTGAGGGGTTAGTTGGGGTATCGTTTAACCCATCCACTGTCATGCCCGGCCTTGTGCCGGGCGTCCACGTTTTGCGGTATCGAGCCACGCCGCGTGGTTGGCCGGAACAAACCCGGCCATGACGCAATCACCAATTGTGAAGACTGCTGAATGCTGCCCGCACTCTTCTTCTATCTCTTCGCTGTCCTCTGCGTCGGCTCAGCCTTCATGGTCATCGCCGTCAAGAACCCGGTTCACGCGGTGCTGTTCTTGATCCTCGCTTTCTTCAATGCGGCAGGCCTGTTCGTTCTGCTCGGCGCGGAGTTCCTGGCGATGATCTTGATCGTCGTCTACGTCGGCGCAGTGCTGGTGCTGTTCCTGTTCGTGGTGATGATGCTCGACGTTGATTTCGCCGAGCTCCGCGCGGGCTTTCTCAAATATCTGCCGATCGGCGCCACCATCGGCGTTCTGCTCTTGGTCGAGCTCGTCCTGATCGTCGGCGCTTGGGTCACGGCGCCCCAGATCGTTCCGCAATCGCCGACGCCGCCGATCGCACAGGTGAGCAACACCACCGCGCTCGGCGCGATCCTCTATACGCGATACGTCTATCTGTTCGAGGCGGCCGGTCTCATCCTGCTCGTCGCCATGGTCGGCGCCATCGTGCTCACGCTTCAGCATAAGCGGGACGTAAAGCGCCAGAACATCTCGGCGCAGGTCGGCCGCACCCGTGAAGAGGGTGTCGAGCTGGTCGAGGTCCAGCCGGGCAGGGGGCTATCATGACCGTCGGCCTCACCCATTATCTCACCGTCGCCGCGATCCTGTTCACGCTCGGCATCTTCGGCATCTTCTTGAACCGCAAGAACGTCATCGTCATTCTCATGAGCGTCGAGCTGATGCTGCTTGCGGTCAATCTCAACCTCATCGCTTTCTCATCATTTCATGGCGATCTGGTCGGCCAGGTCTTTGCGCTGATCGTGCTCACGGTGGCAGCCGCTGAGGCCGCGATCGGCCTCGCCATCGTCGTCGTCTATTTCCGCAACCGCCGCACCATCGACGTGGCGGAGATCGACCTCCTTAAGGGCTGAGCAGCGAAGCGCATGTATCAGGCGATCGTCTTCCTTCCACTGCTCGGCGCGATCTTCGCCGGCCTTTTCGGCCGGTGGGTCGGCGCGCGCGCCTCGGAGGTCGTGACCACGACTCTTGTGCTGGTCACGGCGCTACTCTCCTACCTTGCCTTCTATCAGGTGGCCCTTCAGGGTCAGGAGGAGCGGATCGAGTTGGTGCGCTGGATCGATTCAGGCGCGCTAAAATCCGCCTGGTCGCTCAGGATCGACACGCTGACCGCCGTGATGCTGGTCGTGGTGACCACCGTCTCGGGCCTCGTCCATCTCTACTCCATCGGCTACATGGAGGAGGATCCCGACCGCCCTCGCTTCTTCGCCTATCTCTCACTGTTCACCTTCGCCATGCTGGCTCTGGTGACGGCCGACGATTTCCTCCAGCTCTTCTTCGGCTGGGAGGGTGTGGGCCTCGCCTCCTATCTCCTGATCGGCTTCTGGTATCACAAGCCTTCCGCCTACAACGCGGCGATCAAGGCCTTCATCGTCAATCGCGTCGGCGATTTCGGCTTCGCCCTCGGCATCTTTGCCGTCTTCACTCTGTTCAACTCGATCCAATACGACACGGTGTTCGCCTCCGCGCCGGCGGAGGTCGGCAAGACGATGGAGTTCCTCGGCTACCACGTCGATGCGCTGACGCTGATTTGCCTGCTGCTGTTCATGGGCGCGATGGGAAAGTCGGCGCAATTCCTGCTGCACACCTGGCTACCCGATGCGATGGAAGGCCCGACCCCGGTCTCCGCGCTCATCCATGCCGCGACCATGGTGACGGCAGGCGTGTTTATGGTGGCGCGTCTGTCGCCTCTGTTCGAGCTTGCGCCGATCGCCCTTGGCTTCGTCGCCATCATCGGCGCCACCACGGCCTTCTTCGCCGCGACCGTCGGTCTGGTGCAGACCGACATCAAGCGCGTGATCGCCTATTCGACCTGCTCGCAGCTTGGCTACATGTTTGCGGCGGAAGGCGTCGGTAGTTACGGCGCCGGCATGTTCCATCTCTTCACGCATGCCTCTTTCAAGGCGCTGCTGTTCTTGGGCGCCGGCGCCGTCATCCACGCACTCCATCACGAGCAGGACATGCGCCGCATGGGCGGACTTCGCAAAGTGCTGCCCTTCACTTTCGCCATAATGCTGATCGGTACGCTGTCCCTGACCGGTTTCCCCTTCACGGCAGGCTTCATGTCGAAGGATGCGATCATCGAGGCGACCTACGCCGCGCACACGGCCGTCGGCAACTATGCCTTCGTGCTGACGCTCGTGGCCGCGGTGCTGACGTCGTTCTATTCCTGGAGACTGATGTTCCTCGTGTTTGAGGGCAAGCCGCGCGAGCCGAAGGAGGTGCTGGCGCACGCGCATGAGCCGCCTTGGACCATGGGCCTGCCGCTTGTCTTGCTTGCGCTCGGCGCGCTCTTGACCGGCGTGCTATTCTCGCACCTCTTCATCGGGGGCGGACAGGCCGAGTTCTGGCGCGGGTCGATCGTCACCCATGAGGCGACGCGCGAGGCGCCCGATTGGGTTGTCTTCGCACCGACTGTCGCCATGGCGCTTGGTTTCGCCACCGCCTGGTATTTCTACGTCACCAACCCGCTGGTGCCCTTTGGCCTCGGCAAGCGCTTCCGCGGCGCCTATCTCTTCCTGCTCAACGCCTGGTATTTCGACGCGCTTTACGACGCGATCTTCGTGCGTCCGGCGATGCGGCTCGGCCGCCTCCTATGGAAGACCGGAGACGGCACAATCATCGACGGCATCGGCCCGGACGGTGTCTCTGCGCGCGTCATCGACATCGCCAACCGCGCGATCAAGCTCCAGTCGGGCTACATCTACCACTACGCCTTCGCCATGCTGATCGGCGTCGCGGCGCTGATCACTTATTTCCTGTTCTCGGGCGGGGGGCTCAAGCCATGAGCTACGCCTGGCCAATCCTCTCGACCATTACGTTCCTACCGCTGCTCGGCGCGTTCCTGATCGGGCTGTTACGTGGCGGGGATGAAAGCACCTTTAGCAACGCGCGCTACATCGCACTGTGGACGACGCTGATCACTCTCGGTCTCTCCTTCATCCTGTGGCGGGACTTCGACCAGACCACAGCGCAGTTCCAATTCGTGGAGCAGAGGCCCTGGCTCGGTTCGATCAGCTACCATATGGGCGTCGACGGCATCTCCATGCCGTTCGTGATCCTGACCGCCTTCTTGATGCCGCTCTGCATCCTCGCGAGCTGGGTCGCCATCAGCACGCGGGTGAAGGAGTACATGATCGCGTTCCTCGTGCTCGAGACGCTGATGCTCGGCGTGTTCACCTCGCTCGACCTCGTGCTGTTCTATCTCTTCTTCGAGGGCGGGCTCATCCCGATGTTCCTCATCATCGGCATCTGGGGCGGCCAGCGGCGCGTGTATGCGAGCTTCAAGTTCTTCCTCTACACGCTCGCCGGCTCGCTGCTCATGCTCCTCGCCATCATGGCGATCTATTGGGAGGCGGGGACGACCGACATCCCGACGCTGCTGACTCACGGCTTTCCGCCCAAGATGCAGACCTGGCTCTGGTTCGCCTTCCTCGCTTCATTCGCCGTGAAGCTGCCGATGTGGCCGGTGCACACCTGGCTGCCAGACGCCCATGTCGAGGCGCCGACCGCAGGCTCGGTCATCCTCGCCGGCATCCTCTTGAAGATGGGCGGCTATGGTTTTCTGCGCTTCTCAATTCCCATGTTCCCGCTCGCCTCGCACCTATTCGCGCCTCTCGTCTTCGCGCTGTCGGTGATCGCCATCATCTACACGTCGCTCGTGGCCCTGGCGCAGGAGGACGTGAAGAAGCTGATTGCCTACTCGTCAGTCGCCCATATGGGCTTCGTCACTATCGGCGTCTTCACTTTGACCACGCAGGGCCTACAAGGCGGCATCTTTCTGATGCTGTCGCACGGCATCGTCTCAGCCGCGCTCTTCCTCTGCGTCGGGGTGATTTATGACCGCATGCATACCCGCGAGATTGTGGCTTATGGCGGACTCGCCGACCGCATGCCGCTTTACGCCTTCTGCTTCATGGTGTTCACGCTGGCCAATGTCGGACTCCCCGGCACGAGCGGGTTCGTCGGCGAATTCCTCAGCCTGACCGGCGCCTTCCGCATCAACACCTGGGTCGCTTTCCTCGCTACGACCGGCATGATTTTGTCAGCCGCCTACGCGCTCTACCTCTATCGCCGCATCATCTTCGGCAAGCTCGATAAGGCGAGCCTCAGATTCATCACCGATTTGACTTGGCGCGAGGTGGCGATCATGACGCCGCTGATTGCGCTCACCATCCTGTTCGGCTTCTACCCGGCTCCGATCCTCGATGCCTCTGCCGTCTCGGTCGATGCGTTGATCAAGAGCTATCACACAAGCCTTGCCGCGGCCGAGCAGGCTCGACTCGCTCTTCTGCCTTGAAGGATCAAGCGCCGTGCCCGAAGCTATCAATCTAGCAGTCGCGCTTCCCGAGGTGATCCTGAGCTGCGGCGCCATGGCACTTCTGATGCTCGGCGTCGCCACCAAGCGCGAGCGCGGCGAACTCGTGACTTGGCTCGCCATCCTCACCCTCATTGCCGCCGGCGTTTTCGTCGCGCGCGGGGAGGGCACGGCGATGCTGTTCCATGGCAGCTTCATCGTCGATCCTTTTGCCCGCGTCATGAAGCTATTGACGCTGACCGGCGCCGCCGCCGCGCTCTTGATGTCGATCGACTATTGGCGCGGCTTGGGCGGATTGAAGTTCGAGTTCCCCGTGCTCGTGCTGCTCGCCTCGACCGGGATGATGATGATGATCTCGGCCAACGATCTCATCTCGCTTTATGTCGGTCTCGAGTTGCAGAGCCTGGCGCTCTATGTCGTCGCCGCCTTCAACCGCGATTCATCGCGCTCGGCTGAAGCAGGCCTTAAATACTTCGTCCTCGGTGCGCTTTCCTCGGGCATGCTGCTCTACGGCGCATCGCTCGTCTACGGCTTCACCGGCTCGACCGACTTCACCACGATCTCCGCGGCGGTCCAGCCTTCGGGCGAGAATATCGGCCTCATTTTCGGCCTGGTCTTCCTCATGGCGGGCTTCGCCTTCAAGATCTCGGCCGTGCCCTTCCATATGTGGACACCCGACGTGTACGAGGGAGCGCCGACGCCTGTGACGGCCTTTTTCGCGGCGGCGCCAAAGCTCGCCGCCATGGCGCTGACGGTCCGGGTGCTGATCACGGCTTTTCCTGCTGTCACCTTCCAATGGCAGCAGATCGTCACCTTCCTCGCCATCGCCTCGATGGCGCTCGGCTCGTTCGCCGCCATCGGCCAGACCAACATCAAGCGCCTGATGGCTTATAGCTCGATCGGCCATATGGGCTACGCGCTGGTTGGACTTGCGGCCGGAAGCGCCGAGGGGGTGCAAGGCGTGATCGTTTATCTCGCCATCTATCTCGCCATGACGCTCGGCACCTTCGCCTGCATCCTCGCCATGCGGCGCGACGGGCGCATGGTCGAAAATATCAGCGATCTTTCCGGGCTCTCGCGCACTAGCCCAGGAATGGCTTTCCTCTTGGCGATGCTTCTATTTTCGCTTGCCGGCATCCCACCCCTTGCAGGCTTCTTCGCCAAGTTCTACGTGTTTCTTGCCGCCATCCACGCCGACCTCTATGCGCTTGCCGTCATCGGGGTCCTGTTGAGCGTCGTGGGTGCGTATTATTATCTTCGCATCGTCAAGATCATGTATTTTGACGCTCCTGCCGAACGCTTCGAGCCCATGGACGCATCCCTCGCCGCGGTGCTTGGGGCGAGCGGTTTGTTCATTCTCCTCTACTTCATCTATCCGGCGCCCTTGGTCGCGCTCGCTGGAGAAGCAGCTAAGTCTCTGTTCTAATGAGCTTTATTTCCTCCCCATCGCCAAAGTTGCCGAGCGGCTACCGGCTGCATCGGATGGAGACGGTCGACTCCACCAATGCCGAGGCGAGGCGGCGCGCGCTTGCCGGCGAACCCGGACCGTTGTGGATCTGGTCGGCACGGCAGTCGCAGGGCCGCGGTCGGGGTGGGCGGGAATGGGTGTCTCAGCACGGCAATCTCTTTGCGAGCCTCCTCATTCGTGTGAACTGCCCATTGCGGGTCGCGGGCCAACTTGCCCTGCTTGCGGGAATTATCACCTTTGACACCATCGCCAAGCTCATTGCCTACGAAGGACGCTCCGAGATCCTGCTCAAATGGCCAAACGACATTCTGCTCGCCGGCGAGAAGGTGGCCGGCATGCTGCTTGAGAATGTTGGAAGCGCCAATGAGAGCCGCTCGGTCGTCGTGATTGGCACCGGCATCAATCTCGCCAGCCATCCCGAGAACCTGCCTCAGCCGGCGGTCAGCCTCGCCACCTATGGCATGACCGTGCCGCCGGCAGATGCTCTTGAAGCCCTCGGAGCTACGACGCATGAGTGGCTCGGCCGATGGGGAGAGGGTTCGTGCTTCCCTACCATCCGCCGCGCCTGGCTTGACCGAGCCGGGCCTACGGGGCGTCCCCTGACTGTCCGCGTCGGGAGCCAGGAGGTCGAAGGCGTCTATGGCGGGCTTGATTCCGATGGGGCTCTCAGGCTCCTGATGCCCGACGGTGGCGAATACCGCGTGACCGCGGGCGATGTGTTCTTCAGGCGGTGAGAGCCAAAGCCCGCGACATGTCTCGAAAATCGAACGAAAAAGAGGCCGAGTTCGTCTTCGTGCCGCTCGGCGGCGTTGGCGAGATCGGCATGAATCTCTACCTCTACGGCTATGGCAGCAAGGGGAACCGCGACTGGCTGATCGTCGACATGGGCGTGACCTTCGGCAGCGAGACCGAGCCGGGCGTCGACGTCATTCTTCCCGACATCAGCTTCCTCGCCGAGGAAAAGCACAATATCGTCGGCCTCTTGCTCACCCATGCGCATGAGGACCATTTCGGCGCGGTCGTCGATCTCTGGCCGCAGCTCGCGGGCGTCCCCGTCTATGCGACGCCCTTCACCGCCGAAATGCTGAAATCGAAACTCTCAGAGATGGGGCTTGCCGACGGTTTCCCGCTTAAGCTCATGCCACTCGGAGACCGCCGCGCAATTGGTCCGTTCGACGTCGAGCTCATCAGCATGTCGCATTCGATCCCCGAGCCTTCCGCAGTCGTGATCAGAACTCCGCTCGGCGCGGCTCTTCACACCGGCGACTGGAAGCTCGATGAGAATCCCCTGACCAGCGCGCCCACCGACGAGGCGCGGCTGAGGAAGCTCGGCAGCGAGGGCCTTGCGGCACTCATCTGCGATTCGACCAATGCCGTGCGCGACGGCGTCTCGCCGTCCGAGGCGGATGTCGCACTTACCTTGAATAGGCTGATCGGCGAGGCATGCCAGCGCGTTGCGGTGACGACCTTCGCTTCGAATGTCGCCCGTCTCCGCTCGGTCGTGAACGCGAGCCGTGCCGCTGGTCGCGAGCTCGTGGTGGTTGGACGCGCCATGTATCGCGTGATCGAAGCGGCGCAGGCGACCGGCTATCTCGACAAGGATCTCTCTTTCCACGATGAAACCGCCTTCGCCAAGCTGCCGCCGGGGAAGGTCGTTGCCCTCTGCACCGGCAGCCAGGGCGAGCCCCGCGCAGCGCTCGCGCGCATCGCCCAAGGAGAGCACCCTAATGTCACGCTCGATCCGGGCGACCGGGTGATTTTCTCCTCGCGCACCATCCCCGGCAACGAGAAGCCCGTCGGGCGAGTACAGAATGGCCTGGCCGACAGAGGCATCGAGGTCATTACCGATCAGGACGCCGGCGTTCATGTCTCGGGCCATCCAAGGCGCGGTGAGCTCGAGCTGCTCTATGGGTGGGTGAAGCCGACGGTCGCCATCCCGATGCATGGCGAGGGCAGGCACTTGGAGGCGCATGCCCTGCTCGCCGAGAGGCTTGGCGTGACGGAAGTGGTGCGAGCGCGGAACGGCACGATGGTGCGCCTCTTGCCCGGTCCTGCCGCGATCATCGATGAGGTGCCTGTCGGGCGGCTCTACCGCGATGGCATGATCCTGACGCGCGAGGGCGACGGCCAAGTGCGCGAGCGGCGCAAGCTGAGCTTTGCCGGATCGGTTGCAGTGTCGCTGGTGCTGTCTGACAAAGGCGCTCTCCTGGCCGACCCAGAAGTCGCAGTGACCGGGCTGCCTGCGACAGATACGCAAGGCACGCCGTTCTCGACTATCGCGCGTGACGCGGCGATCGGCACCATCGAGAGCATTCCGAGGCCGAGGCGGAAAGATTCCGCTCTGGTGAGCGAGGCAGTGCGCCGCTCCGTGCGCGCCGCCGTCAACCAAGCCTGGGGCAAAAAGCCGATGTGCTCGGTGCTACTGACGGTGCTCTAGCCCTCAAGTAGCGCAAAACGCGACAGCGCATTAAAAAGAGCCAAAAGGAGAGACCGTTCGATGATTGGCCGTTTGAACCATGTCGCCATTGCCGTGCCTGACTTGAAGGCCGCGACCGAGGTCTACCGGAGCACGCTAGGGGCAAAGGTCTCCGAACAGGTCGACCAGCCCGAGCACGGCGTGACCACCGTATTCATCGAGCTTCCCAACACCAAGATTGAGCTGCTCGGCGTGCTCGGCGATAAGTCACCCATTGCTGGCTTCCTCGAGCGAAACCCGAATGGCGGCATCCACCATCTCTGTTACGAGGTTCCCGACATCAAAGAAGCGCGCGACCGTCTCGTTGCCCAAGGGGCGCGCGTTCTCGGTCAGGGCGATCCCAAGATCGGCGCCCACGGAAAGCCCGTATTGTTCCTGCATCCCAAAGATTTCTTTGGCACGCTCGTCGAGCTCGAGGAGGCCTAAGCCGTGACCATCGCCTTCGCCGCGTCCATCTACCTTGTCATCTGGTGGACCGTGCTGTTCGCCGTGCTCCCGATCGGCGTGCGAACGTCCGAGGAGGAAGGTGAGCAGGGGGTGCCCGGCGCCGCCGAGAGCGCTCCGCATACACCGCATCTCTTGCCCAAGATGGTAGCGACCACCGTCCTCTCGAGCATCGTGTTTGCTGTGGTTTGGTTGATCATCGTCGACCACGTGATCACGCTCGACGACATCCCGTTTCTTCCGCGCTACGAGCACATTCAGTAGCGGCGCGAGGGCGGGGCGCATAGCCTCAAAAAAAAGCAAGGCCCGTTCGGCCTTGCTTCAGTAACGCGACTCCTTATCTCCCGTGCCTAGCGAGGCTCGCCCGTCGGTTCCGACAATCGAGGATGCTGGTAAAGGAGCGGCTGCGCCCATGCTCCTACATGATCAGCGCGCCTGGAGTTACTTCCTCCCAAGACTTGGACCTGGTCCAATCTCAACGCTCGAACCCGAGATCTGTTACCGGTCCCGAACTCTCCAACGTTGTGGGGAAGACCCTAACCGAGACGTGCCAAATTGTCACCATCATTGTGGCGCGTCGCCGTACATTTATGCTTGGTTACCCCTCTTGACAAAACGGAATTACTCAAAATCTCGCGCAAAATGCACTTTCATGCTGGCGAGAATAGCGGCGTTGTTTGCCTTAGAAATAGGCATGCTACTTTAGCCTGCATCGAGCCTTCGTCGAGCGTTGCACGTAACGAACGACGCTTCGAGCGACAGTCTCCACGTCACTGTTTTTCGCCAGGATTGCCTCGCCTTGCGAAACTGGGTTATTAGCCGCTTCCTGAGGGCGGGCGGGGAGTGAAGCCTTCCCGTTCATCACAAACGGCTCACCTGCAACGGGCGGAGCACTGCAATCCGCCCCCCAAACGCCCGATAAGCTCAAATGCGCCTCAGCCGCTATTTTCTGCCGCTGCTCCGCGACGATCCGAAGGAAGCGGAGATCATCTCGCATAAGTTGATGCTTCGCGCGGGCCTCATCCGCCAGGCGAGCGCCGGCATCTATTCCTGGCTGCCTCTCGGCTTCAAAGTGCTGCACAAGATCGAGCAGATCGTGCGCGAGGAGCAGGACCGTGCTGGAGCGCTCGAGCTGCTGATGCCGACCATTCAGCCGGCAGACCTATGGAAGGAGAGCGGCCGCTACGAGGCCTACGGCAAGGAGATGCTTCGCATCGAGGACCGTCACGAGCGCGAAATGCTCTATGGTCCGACCAACGAGGAGCTGATAACGGCAATCTTCCGTGACGCGGTGAAGTCCTACAAGGATCTGCCGCGCATTCTCTATCACATACAATGGAAGTTCCGCGACGAGATCAGGCCGAGATTCGGCGTGATGCGAGGCCGCGAATTCCTGATGAAGGATTCCTATTCCTTCGACTTGTCGGTCGAGGACGCACGCAAGTCCTACAACAAGATGTTCATCGCTTATTTGCGCACATTCGCCCGTATGGGGCTGAAATCGATTCCGATGGTCGCCGAGACCGGGCCGATCGGCGGCAATCTCAGTCATGAGTTCATCATCCTCGCCGAAACCGGCGAGAGCGAAGTCCACTGCCACAAGGATCTCATCGCACTTGAGCCGCCCGGCCCCGACATCAACTATGACGGCGATCTGTCTCCGATGGTCGACGCCTTCACCGGTAAATATGCCGCCACCTCCGAGAAACACGAGGCCGAGCGCTTCGCCAAGGAGGTCGCCGAGAAGGACCGCGTGACGGCGCGCGGCATCGAGGTTGGCCATATCTTCTTTTTCGGCACGAAATATTCCGAACCCATGGGCGCACGCGTGCAGGGGCCCGACGGCGAACTCATTCCGGTGCAGATGGGCTCTTACGGGATCGGCGTTTCACGCCTGGTGGGAGCCATCATCGAGGCCTCCCACGACGATCAAGGCATCATATGGCCGAAATCGGTGTCACCCTTCGACGTCGGGCTGATCAACGTCAAAGCCGGCGACGCGGCCACGGATAGAGCCTGCGAGGACATCTACGCCAAGCTCGAGGCGGCAGGCTCGAGCGTGCTCTATGACGACCGCGACGAGCGGGTAGGAGCAAAATTTGCCGCTATGGACTTGATTGGCTTGCCTTTTCAGCTCGTCGTCGGTCCTAAGGGACTTGCTTCGGGCGAGATCGAGCTGAAAGAGCGCTCAACAGGCGCCCGCCATAGTCTTACCTTCGAATCCGCCTTCAATCGGCTCCTCACGTCACAGGCCGAAGCGAAGAGAGAAGCGTCATGAGCGCAGAGCACGGCACGCGGGCATTCTCGCCCTTCGAATGGATGGTTGCACTTCGCTATTTGCGAGCACGTCGCAAGGAGGGCTTCATCTCGGTGATCGCCGGCTTCTCCTTCATCGGCATCAGCTTGGGCGTCGCGACGCTCATCATCGTCATGGCAGTGATGAACGGCTTCCGCCAGGAGTTGTTCAACAAGATGCTCGGGCTTAACGGGCATGTCGTGGTGCATAGTCTATCGGATTTCTCCGACTATGACGACGTGGCGAACCGCATCCGCAAAGTGCAAGGCGTGAAATACACTCTGCCGCTCGTCGAAGGGCAGGTGATGATCTCCACGCCCTCCACCTCGAGCGGCGCGCTGGTGCGGGGCTTGCGCGAGCGGGACCTCAAGGAGCTCAAGGCAGTCTCCAAGAATATCCGTTTCGGCACTCTCGACGGCTTCGACAAGCAGCCTGGCGTTGCGCTTGGAAGCCGGCTCGCCAACGAACTCAATGTGAGGGTCGGCGATCAAGTCTCTCTGCTCACTCCGCGCGGAGCCGCGACCGCCCTCGGCACGGCGCCGCGCGTGAAGCGCTATCCGGTGGTCGCCATCTTCGAGATCGGCATGTCGGAATATGACGCGTCGATCCTGTTCATGCCGCTAAACGAGGCGCAGCTTTATTTCAATCAGCCTCACAGTGTCACCGTGCTCGAAGTCGTGCTCGATTCCCCAGATGAGGTGGGAGCGCTCTCGCCGAAGATCATCACCGCCGGCGGACCGAGCATCTATGTCAGCGATTGGCGGCAGCGGAACGCGACCTTCTTCACCGCGCTCCAGGTCGAGCGTAACGTCATGTTCCTCATCCTCGCTCTCATCGTTCTCGTAGCGGCGCTCAACATCGTCTCCGGCCTCATCATGCTGGTGAAGGACAAGGGCCATGACATCGCCATCCTGCGCACCATGGGCGCAACCCGCGCCGCGGTCATGCGCATCTTTTTCATCACCGGCGCATCCATAGGAATTGTCGGCACTCTCGCAGGCTTCGCGCTTGGTGTGCTGGTCTGCATGAACATCGAGCATCTGCGGCGACTAATCGGCTGGATTACCGACACAGACCTTTTTTCTGCCGAGCTCTATTACCTCTCGCAACTGCCGGCCGAAATGGACCCCGGCGAGACTGCCTCGGTCGTGATCATGGCGCTCGTCCTGTCGATCCTCGCCACGCTCTATCCTTCTTGGAGAGCGTCGCGTCTCGATCCAGTCGAAGCCTTGCGCTACGAGTAGGGCTGAAGGTGGATCGCCCGAAATCTCAACCGCAACTCCGCCTCGAGCGCCTCGAGCGTGCCTACACGCAAGGAAACCGCCGCATCGAGGTTTTGAAAGGGGCCTCGGCCTCTTTCTTTCCCGGCGAAACGGTCGCCCTGCTTGGGCCATCCGGCGCCGGCAAGTCCACGCTTCTCCACATCGCGGGCCTGCTCGAGCGCCCAGACAAGGGCGCTGTGATCATCAACGGCGTGGAGTGCGGCAAGCTCTCAGACAGCGAGCAGACGCGCATGCGCCGCATGGAGGTAGGCTTTGTCTACCAGTTCCACCACCTGCTGCCTGAGTTCTCGGCGCTCGAGAATGTCGTGCTGCCGCAGCTCATCCTCGGACTGACACGCGAAAAGGCTGAGGAGCGGGGGCGCGAGCTTCTGAAATCTCTTGGCCTCGATGAACGCTGGGATCACCGCCCAGCCGAGCTTTCGGGCGGCGAGCAACAGCGCGTAGCGATTGCCCGCGCCGTCGCAAACGACCCCAGGGTGTTGCTTGCCGATGAGCCCACGGGCAATCTCGATCCACCGACCGCTGAGCGCGTGTTTGAGCAACTTCTTTCTCTGGTCCGTCGATCTGGCGTCGCTGCCGTGATCGCGACGCATAATCTCGACCTCGCGGCTCGCATGGACCGGATACTCCGCCTCAGCGACGGCCTCCTCATTGAGGAGGAGGTGGTCGTGGCGAAAGTGGCCACCAACTAACCCCAACCGGTTTCCGGCGGACCGGATTACGAATAATCCATAATAATCAATGGCTACGCTTCGCCGCGATAAGACCTAAGGTCACGTGCGTCACATGGAACAAAATAAGAACATAATCGGGACGGATCGTGTAAACGGTGGACAATCTCTTATGGAGAAGGGTCACCGCTTGTACCGAATCCCCAAGCGGTGACTGTTGCGGGAATGGAGCGAGCGACGGAACGAACCGCGCCTTTCGTGCATCTCCGGACGCACTCGGCGTATTCGCTGCTTGAGGGCGCGCTCCCCGTTCCGAAGCTAGCGGCGCTCGCCAGCGGGGACGGCGCGCCCGCCCTCGCTCTCACCGACTCCAACAATCTCTTCGGTGCGCTCGAATTCTCGAAAGCCCTCGCCGAGGTTGGGATCCAACCCATCATCGGTCTCACACTGTCGCTGACTTTTGCCGCAGAGAAGGAGGATGCGAGTCCCGTTGGTGGCGAGCTCAAACGGCCGCGCTCTGACGGTCGCATCGCGCTTCTCGCAAAGGATGATGGCGGTTACGCCAATCTGATGCGCCTCTCGACCAATGCTTATTTTGCTGCGGCCGAGACCGGCGAGGTGGTTACTCACATCGCCGATCTCGCCGTTCACGCCGAAGGACTGGTTGCGCTCACCGGAGGACCTGAGGGCGTCATTGATCTCGCCCTCGCTGAAGGAAACCCCGAGCTCGCCAAAAGCCGGCTCGAAGTTCTGAAAGCGATGTTCGATGACAGGCTCTATGTCGAGCTGCAACGCCATGGACTGCCACAGGAGCGCAGCGTCGAGCCCGCTCTGCTCGGCCTCGCTTACGATCTCGATCTTCCCATCGTCGCTACCAATGAGCCCTATTTCGCGACCCAAGAGGATTTCGAGGCGCATGACGCGCTCATCTGCATTGCGGAAGGAAGCTATGTCGCCGTGGATGATCGGCGGCGACTAAGCCCGGAGCACTACTTCAAGTCGGGCGCCAAGATGCGCGAGCTGTTTGCCGATCTTCCCGAGGCGCTCGACAACACGATCGAGATTGCGCGGCGTTGCGCCTATCGCCCGCTGGAGCGGGAGCCAATCTTGCCGCCCTTCCTCGCCGACGTGGCGGCGACGAGCGCGCTCGGCGCGACTGAAGCGGCCGAGCTCAGACGCCAATCAGAGGCTGGACTCAAAGAGCGCATCGCCCGGCACGGGGTGGCCCCGGGGGAGACGGCCGAAGCTTACGAGAAGCGCCTGGCGTTCGAGCTCGAAGTCATTACCGGCATGAATTATCAGGGTTATTTTCTGATCGTCGCCGATTTCATCCAATGGGCTAAGGCACAAGGCATCCCCGTCGGTCCGGGCCGCGGCTCCGGCGCCGGCTCGCTTGTCGCCTATGCGCTCACCATCACCGACCTCGATCCGATCCGCTTCGGCCTCCTGTTCGAGCGCTTCCTCAACCCCGAGCGCGTGTCGATGCCCGATTTCGACATCGATTTCTGTCAGGACCGGCGCGACGAGGTGATCACCTATGTGCGCGAGCGCTATGGCGCCCATCGCGTGGCGCACATCATCACCTTCGGCAAGTTGCAAGCACGTGCCGTCCTGCGCGATGTCGGCCGCGTGCTGCAGATGCCCTACGGGCAGGTCGACCGGCTATGCAAGCTCGTGCCGATGAACCCCGCCAACCCGGTCACCTTGCCGCAGGCCATAGCGGCAGAGCCTAGGCTGCAAGAGGCGCGTGACGCCGAGCCGATCGTGGCCAAGCTCCTCGACATCGGCCAGCGCCTCGAAGGCCTCTATCGACACGCCTCAACCCATGCGGCAGGCGTCGTCATCGCCGATCGCCCGCTGATCGAGCTTGTGCCGCTTTATCGCGATCCGCGCGCGCAGCTTCCCGCGACGCAATTCAGCATGAAATGGGCCGAGGCTGCCGGCCTGGTAAAATTCGACTTCCTCGGCCTCAAGACGCTGACCGTCATCGAAACGGCGCGGAAGCTGATCACGCGCACCGGCGCGGCAATCGACCCGGCGCAATTTCCCCTCGATGACGCCGCATCCTACGCGCTCCTGCAGCGCGGTGACACGGTCGGCGTATTCCAGCTCGAAGGTCAGGGCATGCGCGATGCGCTGCGCAAGCTGAAGCCCGACCGCTTCGAGGACATTATCGCCATCGTTGCGCTCTACCGCCCTGGGCCAATGGACAACATCGACTCTTATGTGAACCGGAAGCACGGTCGCGAAGGAATCGAGAGCCTGCATCCGATGATCGAGCCGATCCTGAAGGAGACCTACGGCGTCATCATCTATCAGGAGCAGGTGATGCAGATCGCCCAGGTGCTCTCCGGCTTCACCCTCGGTCAGGCCGACGTTCTCCGCAAGGCCATGGGCAAGAAGATCAAGAAGGAGATGGATGCGCAGAAGACGCGCTTCGTCGAGGGCGCGATCAACAACGGCGTCGACCGGGCTCGGGCCGAATATATCTTCGAGCTGGTGGCCAAATTCGCCGGCTACGGGTTCAACAAGTCGCACGCAGCGGCCTATGCGCTGATCGCTTATCAGACGGCCTATCTCAAAGCCAACTTCCCGACCGAATTCATCGCCGCCTCGATGACGCTCGATATCGGCAATGCCGACAAGCTGAACAGCTTTGCTCAGGAAGCGCGCCGGCTCGGACTTCGCATCGAGCCGCCGTCGGCGAACTACTCGGAGGTCGGCTTCGTGCCGAGCGACGGCGCCATCCGCTATTCACTCTCGGCGGTGAAGAATGTCGGTCGCCACGCCGTCGAGCACCTCTGCGAGGAGCGGGGGGCGCGGGGACCGTTCCGCGACGTATCGGACTTCGCGCGCCGCATCAATCCGCGCCTTCTCAACAAACGCGCGCTCGAGACGCTGGCCGCTTCCGGTGCCTTCGACGAGCTCGGCATCGACCGCGCCACTGTTCTCGCCAATGTCGATCGGCTGATTGCCGCCGGCAACCGTTCGCTCGAGACGGCGGCTGAAGGTCAGGAAGATCTCTTCTCCGGAGCCATGCACGTTCCGCCGCCGGTAGAGCTCCGCCCTGCCAAGCCCTTCGTGCCGACAGACAAGCTCTCGCGCGAGTTCGAGGCGATAGGTTTCTTTCTCACCGGCCACCCGCTCGACGACTACAAGGACGTTCTCGAGGCGCTCGGCGCTGAGACCTGGGCCGAGTTCGCGGCCAAGGCCAGAACGCGCCGCGTGGTCGGCACGCTTGCCGGGACGGTGCTGCACGCTCGCGAGCGCAAGGGCAAGACCGGTAATGCTTACGCCTTCGTCGCCTTCTCGGACGCAACCGGCCAGTTCGAGGCTGTGATCTTCTCAGAATTGCTGACGGCCTCGCGGGCTCTGCTCGAGCCGGGTACCGCGGTGCTGCTCGACGTCGAGGCCGAGGCCGACGGCGAGGCTGTCAAAGTGCGCGTGCAG
>DATHCZ010000051.1:0-3778 GCA_035319265.1 Methyloceanibacter sp.
CTGTTCGGCACGCCGCTCACGCTTGGTGCGGCCTTCGGCGCGCTATTCCTCGCTGCGGGCTTCCTCGCCCAGGGACCGGGGGAGCGGGGCCGTGTCTCGGTTCTGTGGGCGGCCTCTGCCGTGTTCGCGCCGATCGCCATCCTGATCGCGCTCTATTATCGCATCGCGGGTTTCGATCGCTCGATCCCCTTCGCCGGGGCAGCTGTCGTGCTGGCCGGCGCCTTCGCGCTAGCCACCGAAATGCTCGCCAAGCGCGAGAGCGAAGGCGGGAGCCGGCTCGCGAGCGGCATCTTCGCCACCGGCTCGATCGCCTCGCTCGCGCTCGCGTTGAGCCTCGCGCTCGAGAAGGGCTGGCTCACAGTGGCGCTTGCCTTGATGGTTCCAGGCATCGCCTGGGTCGCCGAGAAGCGGCCGCTGGCCGCCTTCCGTTGGCTCGCCGTAGCCATGACCATCGCCGTGCTCGGTCGCATCGCCTGGGACCCGCAGATCGTGAACGGCGCGGTGGGCGCGACGCCCGTCTTCAATTGGCTGCTGTACGGCTACGGCATCCCCGCCGCCGCGTTCTGGCTCGCAGGTTATATGCTCCGGCGCCAGGCCGACGACGTTCCGACGCGCATCGTCGAGGCCGCGGCCATTCTCTTCACCGTGCTCCTCGTCGTGATGGAAGTGAGGCACTACATCACCGGCGGCGACCCTTACACCTGGGGCAACGAACTCGCCGAGACCGCGCTCGACGTCTCGCTCCTGCTCGCCGTCCTGATTGGGCTAGAGCGCGTGCGCCTCAAGAGCGGCAGCGTCATCCACGATTGGGGCGCACGCCTGCTTGCCGCCATTCTGCTTGTGGTCATCGTGTTCCGTCTCGGCGTGAACGCCAATCCCATGATCATGGGCGAACCGGTCGGGCCGCCCTTCATCAATCTGATCCTCCTCGGCTACGGCGTTCCTGCCATCCTCGTCGGCATCCTCGCTTACGTGACTCGGGAGACGCGGCCCCACTGGTACAGCTTGACGGCGCTTGGGGTCGCGCTTGCCCTCGCGTTCGCTTACCTCACGCTCGAAGTGTCCCGGCTGTTCCACGGCCCGGTGCTGACCTCGGGCGAAATCTCGGACGCCGAGCAATACAGCTATTCGGCAATGTGGCTTGCCTTCGGCGTCGTGCTGCTCGCGGCCGGCATCTGGTATCGCTCGCTTCCCTTGCGCGTGGCCTCGGCCGCCGTGATCGTGCTCACCGTGCTGAAAGTGTTCCTGGTCGACATGTCGGATCTCACTGGCTTTTACCGCGCGTTATCCTTCCTCGGTCTCGGCGCGGTGCTGATGGGCATCGGTTGGTTCTATCAGCGGCTGCTTTTCCCCCGCCCGCCCGCGACCGCTCCAAGGGCAAGCCAGGGGTGACAGAGGCGGGTCTGCAAATTATGGTCCCTCGTCACAAGTCCGAAGACGAGCACATGAACGACACGCAAAACCCAAAGACCGACAAGACCGTCGCCGGCAATTATTTCGAGGATTTCACGCTCGGCCAGGAAATCGTGCACGCCACGCCACGCACCGTGACGGTCGGCGACGTGAGCCTGTTCACCGCGCTCTACGGTTCCCGCTTCGCCGTGCAATCCTCCGACGCCTTCGCCCAGAGGATCGGCTATCCGCGCTCGCCACTCGACGACCTCCTCGTCTTCCACATCGTCATCGGCAAGACCGTTCCCGACATCTCGCGCAACGCCATCGCCAATCTCGGCTATGCCGAGTTCCGCTTCATCGCACCCGTCTATCCCGGCGACACGCTCGCCTCGACCTCCAAGGTGATTGGGGTCAAGGAGAACTCAAACAAGAAGAGCGGCACGGTCTATGTGCGCTCGACGGGCAGGAACCAGCGCGGCCAGCCTGTGCTCTCTTACGCGCGCTGGGTGATGGTCAATAAGCGCGACGTGAATGCGCCGGCACCCAATCCCGTGGTGCCCGACCTCGCTGCGAACGTCGAGCCTTCGACGCTCGGCGCAGCTTTACCGCCGCTCGACCTCGCCGATTACGACTATGCGCTTGCCGGCTCATCGAAACGCTGGAACGATTACGAGGTCGGCGAGAAGATAGACCATGTCGACGGCCAGACCATCGAAGAGGCCGAGCACCAGCTCGCCACGCGCCTGTTCCAGAACACCGCGCGGGTGCATTTCAACCAGCACGTCGAGGGCAAGGGCCGCTTCGGACGGCGCCTCGTCTATGGGGGGCATATCATCTCGATCGCGCGCAGCTTGAGCTTCAACGGGCTTGCCAACGCGTTCCACATCTTGGGGCTGAACGGCGCGCGCCACGTGGCGCCGTCCTTCGCCGGTGACACCATCTATGCCTGGAGCGAGGTGCTCGACAAAGCCGAGCTGCCGGGACGCTCCGACATGGGCGCGCTCCGCCTGCGCACCTTCGCCGTCAAGGATCGGTCTTGCTCCGAGTTCCCGGGGCTCAAAACAGACGGCAGCCACGAGGACGGCGTTGTCCTCGACATGGACTATTGGGCCGCTCTGCCGCGCTGATGGGACGCAGCCGACATTAGCTCGTTGTAACGCCGGCGTAAGCGAGCGTTGAATAGCCTCTGAGCTCGTACTCAACCGTGGCGGCAGTCGTGATGGCAACGACCCTCGCGGATATGAGAGTTGAGAGGAAACGGTACGCATGCGAGTGAAATCGGTAGTGTTGCCATCGTTGCTCATCGGCGCAGCTCTTCTGTTTGGCGCTTCGCCCGCCCCGGCCGCCGAGGACAAAGCCTCCCAGACGCATAAGGCAAAAGCAGTGCTGAAGGACGCAAGCGGCAAGGAGGTCGGCACGGCGATCTTCACCACGACGCCGAGCGGCACGCTCCTCGACCTGAAGCTGACCGCGATCCCTCCCGGCGTGCATGCCGTCCATGTCCACGCTGTGGGCAAATGCGAGCCGCCCGACTTCAAGTCCGCCGGTCCTCACTTCAACCCCGATCAGACCAAGCACGGCATCATGAGCCCTGAAGGGCCTCACGCCGGCGATCTGCCCAACATCCATGTGCCGCCCGACGGCAAGCTCGAGGTCGAGTTCCTCGATCCGGTGGTAACCATCGCCCAAGAAGCGGCGCTGCTCGACGCCGACGGCTCCTCCATCGTCATCCACGCCGGCCCCGACGATTACAAGACCGACCCTGCCGGCAATTCCGGCGACCGCATCGCCTGCGGCGTCATCACCGCCGCGCCCTGATCGCATTCCGCAAGGACGAAGCACCAAAGCGTATAGGTCTTCAGCGTGACGGGGTTCCGCTTGGTGCAGCGCCAGCACAGCCCGTTGCCGTCCCACTTCAGAGCGCCGTGAGCTGCTTTGCACTGATCGTCGTAGGTCAGCTTGGCAGCGTGAGCCAATCGCGGCTGGGAGATCCAAAAGACGGACAGGGCTAAGAAAAAGAAGGAGAAGGCGACAAAACCGGCGATTCGCATGGAGATTGCTCCTGTATCGGCTCGGTAAACGCATGCAAGAATAGCCCTGAGACGGGATGCCCGTCAAAGCTGACAAGCCGCTTCGCCTGCCTCCGGTGATCCGAATAGACCAGAGCTTGAGGGCAGCCCGCGCTGATTGCCCCGGGGGCGCTTCTTGCGTTATGAAGGCGCGGAAGCCTGGGTAACCACATCGAAATCCATGAACCACAAGCTCGCGGCGAACCGGCCGCTCTCCCCGCATTTGCAGATATACCGGCCGATGCTGACGATGCTGATGTCGATCGCGCATCGCATCTCGGGCGCTGCCAACGCCGTCGGCTTCCTCCTGCTCG
>DATHCZ010000052.1:0-27232 GCA_035319265.1 Methyloceanibacter sp.
AAGTTCATCAACTTCATCCTGGATGCGAAGACCGGGGAAGAGATCACCAAGACGATCCTGTATCCATCTCCGAATGCTGCGGCCGTCGCGCTGATGCCGGCGTCCTACAGGGACAATCCGGTGATCTTCCCGCCCGCCGACGTCATGGCCAAGTGCGAGTATCCGCGGTACCTCGGCCCAGAATTCACCCGTCTCCTTGATGAGGCCATGACGAGGCTTAGGGCGGCCTGATGGAGCAATGCCGACACCATGTCGCGGACTGAGATGAGGTAGCGAGCGAGGGGGAGGGGCGCGATGGCGACCCAGACACAAGAGCGTCGGTTGGCCTTCTTGACGACGGCGATTCCACCCATCGCCTGGATCGTCGCCTTCTTCCTTATTCCCCTCGCAATCGTCTGGGCCTACAGCTTCGGCCAGAACGCTGGTCTGACCGATGTCGAGATCAGCGGCACGTTCGAGAATTACCTCCGCGCGCTGCAGCCGCTCTATCTCGGCATCTTCATCAAGTCGGTGTTCGTCGCCGGATTGACGACACTGCTCTGCCTCATCGTCGGCTTCCCGGTGGCGCTCGCGATCGTGTTCGCCAGCGAGAAGTGGCGGGCATGGCTGCTGTTGCTGATCATGCTGCCTTTCTGGACCAACCTCCTGATCCGCACCTACGCGTTGATGGCGGTGCTGCGCACCGAGGGCTACGTCAATTTCACGCTTGGCTGGCTGTGGGATCAGGCGAGCTGGTTGATGACGCTGGTGGGCTTGGAGCCTCTCGGCGACTTCACGCCGCTACAGCTGCTCTATACCAACTTCGCCGTCGTGGTCGGGCTCGTCTATGTCCACCTGCCGTTCATGGTGCTGCCGCTTTATGCCGCCCTCGACCGGCTCGACAAGTCGCTGATCGAAGCGAGTCTCGACCTCGGCGCCGGCCATCTCCGCACGATGTTCTCGATCGTGATGCCGCTCGCGTTGCCGGGCATTATTTCGGGCATCATCATCACCTTCGTGCCGGCTCTCGGTGCCTATCTGACGCCCGACCTTCTCGGCGGCCCCGACAGCCAGATGATCGCCAACGTGATCGAGCGGCAGTTCAAGGTCGCCAACGATTGGCCGTTCGGTGCCGCGCTTTCGTTTTTGCTGATGTACGCAACGTTCGCGGCGATCGCGCTGCGGGCCTATTTTAGCCGAGGCAAACCAGCCGAAGGGCACGGGTTCTAACCATGGCGAAAGAACGGCGAGCCCCGCTCGAATATAACCGCACGTGGCAGATGCAGGCTTGGCTGTTCGCCGTGTTCTTCTTTCTTTACGCGCCGCTCATGGCGCTGATGGCGTTCAGCTTCAACGACAGCAAGCGCAACACCGTGTGGCGCGGCTTCACCCTCAACTACTATCAAAAGCTCTTCAACGATCAGGCGCTGCAGATCGCCTTCGCCAATTCGCTGATGATCGCATTCATGGCGACGCTCATTTCGCTGGTCATCGGTGCGCTCGCGGCAGTGTTGCTGTGGCGCTATCGCTTCATCGGCAAAACGGCCGTGGAAGGCGCCTTCACCTTGCCGATCGTTGTTCCGGAAATCTGCATGGGCGTCTCCATGCTGCTGTTCTTCACTCGCGTCGTGCCCTGGCCCAACGATCTCATGTGGCCGTTCAGTCTTGGTTCGATCACAATCGCGCACGTGTCGTTCTGCTTCCCCTTCGTGGCACTCGTCGTCGGCGCGCGACTCGCGAGCTTCAACAAGGAGCAGGAGGAGGCGGCACGCGATCTCGGCGCCAACGACTGGCAGGCGTTCCGCGATGTGCTCCTGCCGCATATGCGCCCGGCACTGATCGCTGGCGCCCTGCTCTCATTCACGCTGTCGCTTGACGACTTCGTGATCACCTTCTTCACCTCGGGGCCTGATACGATCACCTTCCCGGTCAAGGTCTATTCGATGCTGCGCTTCTCGGTTACGCCCGAGGTCAATGCCGCGTCGACCATGCTGATCTTGATCACGATCGCGCTGATGGCTCTGATGATGGTCATTCAAAGCCGCGAGCGTAAGTAGGGGTGGATGACGTGGACCAGAAGCTCACCAACGCCAACACCGGCACCATCAAGCCGATCATCAGCTTCCGCAACATCACCAAGCGGTGGGGCTCGACGGTCGCGGTCGATAATGTCAGCCTCGACATCATGCCGGGCGAGTTCTTCGCCCTTCTCGGTCCCTCCGGTTGCGGCAAGACCACGCTGCTGCGCATGCTTGCGGGCCTCGAAGTGCCGAGTGAAGGCCACGTCCTGATCGACGGCCAGGACATGGCCGACATCCCGCCCAATAGGCGCGCCGTGAACATGGTGTTCCAGTCCTATGCCGTGTTTCCGCATATGACGGTCGCCGACAACGTCGCCTACGGCCTGAAGATCGAAGGCGTGCCGAAGTCTGAGCGCGACCGGCGGGTGCAGGAGGCGCTCGACCTCGTCCAGCTTGGCCATCTTGCCACGCGCATGCCCGATCAACTATCAGGCGGTCAGCGGCAGCGTGTGGCGCTCGCCCGCGCGCTTGTGAAGAAGCCCAAGGTGCTCCTGCTCGACGAGCCGCTCTCGGCACTCGACGCGAAATTGCGCGAGGCGATGCGCTTCGAGCTGTCGCAGCTTCAGCAGAAGGTCGGCATCACCTTCATCATGGTGACCCACGACCAGGACGAGGCGCTCGCCATCGCCTGCCGCATTGCGGTCATGAACAAGGGCCACATCGCTCAGCTCGGCACGCCGTCGGATCTTTACGAATTCCCGGCCTCGCGTTTCGTCGCCGATTTCCTCGGATCGGTGAATATGTTCGAAGGTAAGCTTGTAAGTGACAAGCCGGATGAGGCCATTGTGGCCTGTCGCGAGCTCGATCCTTACCCCGTGCATGTGCCGCATTCGGTGCCGGGGCAGGAGAATTCGGCCGTCTGGGTGGCTATCCGCCCTGAAAAGATGAACCTTACTAAGGACGCATCCCAGGCGCCTACCGTGCCCGAGTGCCCCGAGTCTCACAACGTGGCCAAGGGTGAGATCAAGGACATTTCCTATCTCGGCGATATTTCCATCTACCACGTGCAGCTTGTCGGCGGCCGGCTGATCAGAGTCTCGCGTCCCAATCGCTCGCGCTTTGATCAGGACCAGTTCAGCACGGGCGAGAAGGTCTGGTTAAGCTGGGTTGGATCGAGCCCGGTCGTGCTTCAGTCGTAACGGCTTGCACTTCAAAAAGACTAAGAGTTCTCCGGGAGAGCGGACCGTCCAATGCCAACATCAGCGGAGCTTCATGAGCGCAGAGTGGCGGCCGTGCCGCGCGGCGTGAGCCAAGCGACCGCGATCTACGCCAAGCGCGCCAAGAACGCGGAGATCTGGAGCGAGGACGGCAAGCGCTATATCGACTTCGGCGCCGGCATCGCCGTGGTCAATACCGGCCATCAGCATCCGATAATCATGGCCGCCGTCGAGGAGCAGATGAAGGCGTTCAGCCATGTCTGCTTCCAGGTCACGCCTTACGAATCGTATGTGCGGCTCGCCGAGCGGCTAAACGCGATTGCTCCTGTCGTCGGTCCTGCCAAGACCATGCTGATCTCGACTGGCGCGGAAGCCGTCGAGAACGCGGTGAAGGTCGCGCGCGCGTTTACCGGCCGTCCCGGGATCGTTTCGTTCAGCGGCGGCTTCCACGGCCGTACGCTCATGGGGATGGCGCTGACCGGCAAGGTCGTCCCCTACAAGAAGGGGTTCGGGCCATTCCCCGCCGACGTCTACAATGTTGCATTCCCCAACATCTATCACGGGGTCAGCGTCGAGCAGAGTCTTGCCGCGCTGAAGGCCCTGTTCAAATACACGGCAGACCCTTCGAGCATCGCCGCCATCATCATCGAGCCGGTGCAAGGGGAAGGCGGCTTCTACATTGCGCCGTTCGATTTCTTGCGTGCGCTGCGAGCCTTGTGTGACGAGCACGGCATTCTGCTGATTGCCGACGAGATTCAGACGGGCTTCGCCCGCACCGGGAAAATGTTCGGGCTCGAGCATTCCGGCGTCAAAGCCGACGTGGTGACCATGGCCAAAGGCTTGGCCGGCGGATTTCCGCTCTCGGCCATCACCGGGCGGGCCGACGTCATGGATGCCTCTAATCCCGGCGGGCTTGGTGGCACTTACGCCGGCAATCCGATCGCTTGCGCGGCGGCGCATGCCGTGTTGGACGTGATCGGCGACGAAAAGCTTTGCGACCGCTCCAATGCGATCGGCAAGATCATCCTTGATCGTTGCAACAAGATAAAGCGCTCGAACCTCAATTGCGTGGGGGACGTGAGGGGGCTCGGCGCCATGTGCGCCATCGAGTTGGTGAAGGACGCTGCAAGCGCCGAGCCGGCGCCGCAACTCACGCAAGCCTTGATGAAGGTTGCTAACGAGAACGGACTTATTCTTCTGTCCTGTGGTACCTACGGGAACGTTATCCGCTTCCTCGTCCCGCTGACCGCGAGCGATGCGCTCGTTCGCGAGGGCATGGACATCTTCGAGGCGAGCCTCACCGAAGCCGTGACTCGAGTCGCGTGAGCTTCATATTTCTGGGTCAACACGGTCATCAGGGCCTCACATGAGCGCGAAGCTTGCTACCAACGATCTCGAAGCGTTCTGGATGCCATTCACGGCAAATCGCCAGTACAAGAAGGCGCCGCGCCTCTTGGTCAGCGCCAAGGGCGTCTACTACACGGCAAGCGACGGGCGCCGCGTGCTCGACGGCACGTCTGGGCTGTGGTGCGTCAATGCCGGACACTGCCGGCCGAAGATCGTCGAGGCCGTGCGCAAGCAGGTCGGCGAGCTCGACTTCGCCGGCTCCTTCCAGATGGGCCATCCGCTCGCCTTCGAATGCGCCTCCAAGCTCGTCAACGTCGCCCCGGCCGGCTTCGACCATGTGTTCTTCACCAACTCGGGTTCGGAGTCGGTCGAGACCGCGCTCAAGATCGCGCTCGCCTATCACCGTGCCAAGGGCAACGCAGCGAAAACCCGTTTGATCGGCCGCGAGCGCGGCTATCACGGGGTGAATTTCGGCGGCACCTCGGTCGGCGGCATCCCCACCAACCGCAAGTGGTTCGGCGCGCTGTTGAGCGGCGTCGACCATATTCGCCACACCCACGATCTCGCCCGCAACGCTTTCACCCGCGGCGAGCCGGAGCATGGCGTCGAGTTTGCCGACGATCTCGAGCGGCTGGTCGCTCTGCACGATGCCTCGACCATCGCCGCCGTGATCGTCGAGCCGGTGGCGTGCTCGACCGGCGTGCTGATCCCGCCCAAGGGCTATCTCAAGCGGCTCGCCGCGATCTGCGCCAAGCACGACATTCTGCTGATCTTCGATGAAGTCATCACCGCCTTCGGCCGTCTCGGCACGCCGTTCGCCGTCGATTATTTCGGCGTCTCGCCGGACATCATCACCACGGCGAAAGGCGTGACCAACGGCACCATCCCCATGGGCGCCGTCTTTGTTAAGTCGAAGATTCGCGAGGCGTTCATGCAGGGGCCCGAGGAGGTCATCGATTTCTTCCACGGCTATACCTATTCCGGTCACCCGGTGTCCTGCGCGGCCTGCATCGCCACGATGGACGTCTATAAAGAAGAGGGATTGCTGACCCGCGCGGCGGAGCTTGCGCCCTATTGGCAGGAGGCGGTGCACGCGCTGAAGGGGCTGCCGCACATCATCGACCTCCGCAATATCGGGCTGATCGGCGCCATCGAATTCGATCCTATTGCGGGCGAGCCGGGGAAGCGGGCCCATGCGCGTTTCGTCGAGGCGTTCAATCGCGGCCTTCTCGTCCGCGCCACCGGCGACATCATTGCGCTGTCGCCGCCGCTCATCATCGAAAAGCGCGAGATCGACCAGCTCTTCGATATTCTCTCCGGCGTGCTCAAGGCGGCGAACTGACACGCGGGGATCATCGGCCTATGGACATCATCCAAAACGCCATCGACGGACGCAAAGTCGCGTCGTCGTCACAGCGCACCGCCCCCGTCTATAACCCGGCGACCGGAGAGCAGACGGCCGAGGTGAAGCTGTCGACGGCGGGCGAGGTGGGCTTGGCGGTGGCGGCAGCCAAGAAGGCAGCTGCCGTTTGGGGGAACACGCCGCCGCTCAAGCGGGTGCAGCCCATGTTTCGCTTCAAAGAGCTTCTGCAGAAGAACGCTGAAGCGATAGCGCGCGCGATTTCGAGAGAGCACGGCAAGACGCACGCCGACGCGCTCGGCGAGCTCGCCCGCGGCATCGACGTCGTCGATTTTGCTTGCGGCATCCCGCATCTCCTGAAGGGCGAGTACAGCCGCAACGTCGGGCCCGAAATCGACAGCTGGTCCGATCGCCAACCGCTCGGCGTGGTCGCCGGCATCACCCCGTTCAACTTCCCGGCCATGGTGCCGATGTGGATGTACCCGGTCGCAATCGCCTGCGGAAACACGTTCGTGCTCAAGCCGTCGGAGCGCGATCCCTCGACATCAATGCTGATCTGGGAGCTGTTCAATGAGGCCGGCTTCCCGCCCGGCGTGCTGAACGTCGTTCACGGCGACAGAGAAGCCGTCGATGCCATCCTCGACCATCCCGACGTCAAGGCGGTGAGCTTCGTTGGCTCGACGCCCGTCGCCGAGCACGTCTACGCCCGGGGCTCGGCCTCGGGCAAACGGGTGCAGGCCTTGGGCGGCGCCAAGAATCACATGATCGTCATGCCCGACGCCGACATGGACCAGGCCGTCGATGCTCTGATGGGAGCGGGCTTCGGCTCGGCCGGCGAGCGCTGCATGGCGATCTCGGTCGCGGTGCCGGTCGGCGAGAAGACGGCGGACCGGCTCGTCGAGGCCCTCGCGCCCAAGATCCGCACGATGAAGGTCGGACCGGCCACCGACCCTCAGTCCGAGATGGGGCCCGTCATCACGGCGCAGGCCAAGCGCCGAATCGAAGGGCTCATCGGGGAAGGCGTGAGCGACGGGGCCACGCTCGTCGTCGATGGGCGCGGGCTCAAGCTCCAAGGCTACGAGAACGGTTTTTTCCTCGGCGGCACGCTGTTCGACCGCGTCACCAAGGACATGGCTATCTACCGGGAAGAAATCTTCGGGCCGGTCCTCTGCGTGGTCCGCGCAGAGCGGTTCGACGAGGCGGCCGATCTCGTCAACAGCCACGAATACGGCAATGGTACTGCCATCTTCACCCGTGACGGCGACACTGCCCGCGCCTTTGCCGCGTCAATCGAGGTGGGCATGGTCGGCATCAATGTGCCGATCCCGGTCCCCGTTGCGTATCACTCCTTCGGCGGCTGGAAGCGGTCTTTGTTCGGCGATCACTCCATCTACGGCCCAGAAGGCGTGCGCTTCTACACGCGCCTCAAGACCGTGACCGCGCGCTGGCCGAACGGCATCCGCGCCGGCGCCCGGTTTCATTTCCCGAGCTTGGAATAGGCGCGCCCCGCCGAGCCGGCTGTCTAGCCCGCGGCTTGGTGAGCTCTCTCCTCGTCGCACGCCCTGACGTGAACGAGTTTCGCGAGCGATGAGAGCTTATCGGCCGGCACACAGGCAGGAACTCCGGCCTTTCTTGCTGCCTCGACGAAGATGAGCGCGGCATTTTCGGCAAAGCCGCCTTCGTCGCTCAGATATTTCTCGACGCTCCAATCGGGGTCGACATGCACGACTTGCGCCGCGGCGGCCTTCGCTCCCGCCAAATCGTCCGTCATGGCACTTGCCGCGGCGAGATAAGCGAAGTCCGCGGCGAACGGGTCGGTGACTAGCTTGGTGTACTTCACCGATTTATCGAATTGGCGGCCGAAGAAATACACATAGCGAAGGCCCTGGTTGTACCAGTACGGATAGTTGGGATTGAGCTGCAGCGCTCTGTCCGCCAACTCGACAGCGCGCTCGGGTTGCCCGAGTTGAGGAAGGAACCATGCAATGAGAATCAGAACGTCGGCGTTGTTAGGAGCGAGCGCCTCGGCCTTGGTAAATTGCACGAGCGCCTGATCCGCCATTCCCTGATATGCGTAGGCATGTCCTAGAACGAGCTGGGTTTCTCCATCATTCGGATCCAGGCGGACTGCATTCTGCGCAGCGTCCACGAGCTTGGCCAAATTGTCGGCAACGGACGTTCCGAGGCCGAGATCAATTCTATATTCGTAGACGTAAGCCAACCCCACATAGGCTCGGGCGAGTTGCGGATCGATTGCGAGCGCCTTGCGGAACAGCCGCTCTCCTTCATCCAATCCTTCCTTGGTAACCCTATGCTTCGCCTCCATGCCGAGGAGATAGGTGTCATAGGCCGTCAAATCGCTGGGCGGCTTTCGCCTGATGAGGGAACGCTCGGCCTCGGCAACGGCGCCCTCGTAGCCGATGAGTGTGCCTGCAATCTTCTCCGTCACATCGCTTTGGACGTCGAAAAGATCGGTTGCGGGGCGAAGGTAACGGTTGGACCAAACATGACCTCCCGTTCTCGTATCGATAAGCTGCGCCGTCACTCGAATTTGATTTCCGCTCGGTTGGATGCCGCCTTCGAGCACGTAGCGCACGCCGAGATCGCGGCCGACGTTTCTGACGTCCACGGGTTTGCCTTTGTAGATTTCGGTCGAATTCCGAGCGACGACGAAGAGATCCTTGGAGTGAGAGAGATCCGTGACGATGTCCTCGGTGACACCGTCGGCAAGGCGATCCCACTTGGGATCATCTCCGATGTCCTCGAACGGCAGGACCGCGATCGAAGCTTTTTCCGACAACGCTGCGGATGGAGTCCACAACCACCAAGTGCTCAACCCGACAAGCAGCAAAAGCAGAACCACGATAACCGAAGCGGCTAAGGACCCGATGTTGAGAAAACGGGTGTGAGGTGCAGCGGATGCTCCGCGTCCGTCTTGCGCACTCGCGTCCTCTGCGTCTGGCCCTGGTTGTCGAAACTCGATGTGCGGTGTGTAGGCGCCTTTCGGCAGGTCGATGCGAATGGGATCATCTTTGCCGTCGGTCTCATAATATTCGCGGAGCTTGTCGCGCAACCTCGCCGCCTCGATGCGCACAAGTGGATCGACGGCGGGATCGAAGCTCTCCGGCCGACCGAATACTTCCACGGCGATATTGTAGCCCTTCAGCCGCTCGCCGCGACCCGCCAGCGTCTCGTTCACGATGTATTCCAGGAACCGCTGACGGCGCTCCGAGTGCAAGAACGGGGCGCTATGGAGGATGCGGCCCAGTTGCTCACGCACGGCCGTCTGATCGGATTCGCTCCCGAGCGGAAATGCCGTCACGCCCAACTCCATTCCAGTGAGAAAGCGCCGGGTCCTGCCAATAACGGGGGCGGTTACATACCGTTACATACTAGGACCGCCGGCCATCGCCTGTCACGCTCGCCCACAGGTGGTCAGGATGTAACACCGCTCCACTTTGCCTCGGTCAAAGCGAGAGGAAAGACGTCACCAAGCGAAAGGACTTCAACGATGAAGCTCGAGCATCTGTTCATTGCCGTACCGGCAATGCTGAGCCTGCTCATGCCTTGCACGGCAAATGCCGGACATACCGTCAACGAGGCTGCCACGATGGCATGCGTCAATGACAAGTGGGACGAGAAGGAGGTCGATAAGGGCCACAAGCTGGTCGACTTCGCCGGCCGATGCATCAACGTTCCGAACGATCCGGCCGCCCCGAAATCCGCAGGGGATTGCGTGGGAAAGTACGAGTACATGCCTGACGAGAGTTGGAAGGGCAGCGGGACCTGCACTTACACCTTCAAAGGTGGGGACACACTGAGCGACAGCTGGGAGGAGGGTTCGCACCTCAGGGAATACACATACAAATATACCGGCGGCACCGGGAAATACCAAGGTGCCAGCGGGGGCGGAACCTACATGTACGAGAATATAACGGACACCCTCTCCGGCGGCACATACAAGGGCCAATTGGTGCTGCCCTGAAGTAGCGACGCGGGTTAGCGGAAATTCGATTAGAGATCGGGTTCTCATTTGGATCGCGCACCATGGACTTTTTTGAAGACCTTTTGCGATGTGCGCCAACCGAGCGAGGGCTGCGTCTCACCTTCCGTTGTGGCGGTGCCGATAGGACCATTGGGTTAAGTTGGGAAGCGACCGGCCGCAAACTCACGGCGCTCGAAGTTCCGACAAAGAAAACCGTACCGGCTGAACGGCGAACCCTGACAGTCTTAGGCCACCAAGTTGTTCAGGCACACGAAGCCAAGGGTCTTCTCCTCCGCACCAAGGAGTGGGGGATCGTCGTATTCTCTTTGCCTCAGGAAATTCTCCCCAAGCTCATAACCGATTTGGTGCATCTCGCTTCTTCACGCCAGTCTCTGCCGACCGGCCAGTGTGATCAACGCGGACGTTGAGCCCACGCTTCGGCTCATTCGGCGGCGCATTCAAAGGCACGCTCGTGCAGCAGTCGGCCCTCGCCGAGTTGCGCCTGAGCAAATAAAGAGCCGGCCCGCTCGAGGGAAGGAGCGGACCGGCTGTGACGGACGCGATTGGGGGGAGCGTCCGCTGGGGTTCTTGGTATCGACTAGGCGGCGCGGAGCACCTTACCGGTCGGCGCCCGGTCGAAGCCGAGCGAGGAGGCGACCGCCGCATGCGTGATGCGTCCGTCGCGCACATTCAGGCCGGCAGCGAGATGCTTGTCATCGTCGAAGGCGGCGAGGCCCTTGCCGGCGAGCTTGATGACGAAGGGCAGCGTCGCGTTGTTGAGCGCCTGCGCCGAGGTGACGGGAACCGCGCCCGGCATGTTGGCCACGCAATAATGAATGACACCGTCGACCTCGAAGGTCGGCTCGGCGTGCGTCGTCGGCCGCGAGGTCTCGAAGCAGCCGCCCTGGTCGATCGACACGTCGACGAGCACGGCACCCCGCTTCATGCGGGGGAGCATGTCGCGGGTGACGAGCTTCGGCGCACTCGCGCCGGCGACAAGAACCGCACCGACCACCACATCGGCGCCGAGTACTTCGGTCTCGATGATGTCCATGGTCGAGGCAAGGGTACGCACGCGGCCCTCGAACAACTCATCGAGCTGACGGAGACGCGGCAGGGAGCGGTCGATGATCGAAACGTCGGCGCCAAGGCCGGCAGCCATGCGCGCGGCATGCGTGCCGACCACGCCGCCGCCGAGCACCACCACCTTGGCAGGACGAACGCCCGGGACGCCGCCCATCAATACGCCACGACCGCCGGTCGGGCGGCGAAGCGCAATGGCGGCAGCTTCGATCGCGAGACGGCCAGCAACCTCGCTCATCGGCGCAAGAAGCGGAAGACCGCCGGCGGCATCGGTCACGGTCTCATAGGCGATTGCCGTCGCGCCTGAGGCGAGAAGCCCGCGCGCCTGCTCAGGATCGGGAGCGAGGTGAAGATAGGTGAAGAGGATCTGATCTGGCTCGAGCCTGGCGATCTCGACGGCTTGCGGCTCCTTGACCTTGACGATCATTTCCGCCTCGGCGAACACGGCCTCGGCCGTCGGCAGGATGCGCGCGCCGGCCTTCTCATAGTCGGCGTCGTCGGCGAAGATGCCGGCGCCGGCGCCCGACTGCACCACGACCTCGTGGCCGCGCGCCGTCAACTCTCGAACCGAGCCCGGCACGAGCCCAACCCTGAACTCATTGCATTTGATCTCAGTAGGAACGCCGATGCGCATGATGACCTCCGCAGGGGAAAGTTTCGCGTAAACACAGCATGGCATGAATCGGGAGATGATTAGTGGCGTTCTAAGCCAGAAAATGTTAGATTGCGCATGATTCTTGCGTTCTTAAGGTCCGTTACGCCAGAAAATGAAAGAAATCGAGCTAGATACGCTAGATCGCGCCATCCTTGGCGCGCTGCTCGAGGACGGCCGTCTGAGCCAGGTCGAGCTCGCCGAGCGCATTCCGTTGTCGGCGACGGCAATCGCTCGCCGTATTCGCGCGCTGGAAGAGGAGGGCGTGATTCAAGGCTACCAGGCGCGCATCAACCGGCAAGCGCTCGGCCTCACCATGACGGTGATCGTGCAGATCGCTCTCAAGAGCCAGAACGAAGAGCTGCTCAAAGCCTTCGAAGAAGCCGTTGCCCGCGCGCCGTCGGTCGTCTCTTGCCATCTCATGTCGGGCGAGGACGATTATCTCGTCACCGTCATGGCGCGCGACCTCGCCGATTTCGAGCGCATCCACAAAGAGCAGCTGTCGCGGTTGCCAGGCGTGGCGCGCCTGAAATCGAGCTTCGCGCTCAGGGACGTTACCAGCAAGCCGCTGCCCGCATCGTGTCTGTTGCCGTCGAGTAAATGACAGTGCGGCTGACGCTGCGGCGTTCTGGCTGCAGGAATCACGCAAGCCGGCTGGAGCCACTTTGGGCCCGCGCCTCAACTTTTCAGGGAGCCCCACCGTCTGCTATATTCTACACTGTCGAAATAGTCGGGGGTCGCCAACGATGCCGCTCCATCTCTCGCGTCGCGATGTGTTGAGCGCGCCGCCCTAAGGGTCGGGGCCAGACTTACGCCTCTCGCCCAACTTCAGACTGTTTCGTTTGCAACGAACACTTCTCTTCATCGCAACGCCCCGGTGCTAGTCATGTCACGCACGCCGTTATTCGCCGCCGTAAAGAGAGCCCTCGCGCAAACATCACATGAGAACGACATTGTCTTCCCGCGATCCTCGGCCCTGACGCGGCGGAGTCTATTGCGGCTCTCGGCAGCAGCGGCCGGTGCTGCCGCGCTGTTGCCCATCACGGATTGGAGCGCCTACGCAAAGCAGAAGGAGCGGCACAAGAAACCCGTGCCGCATACCGTCGCCATCGTCGGCGGCGGCGTCGCCGGACTTACGGCCGCCTATCGTCTGCAGCAAGCGGGTGCCACGCCGGTTCTGTTCGAGGCGAGCAATCGTTGGGGTGGGCGCATGTTCACCCAATACGATTTCTACAAGGGCATGTTCTGCGAGCTCGGCGGCGAGTTCGTCGACACCGATCATGAGGATTTGCAGAAGCTCGCCAAGGACGTCGGCGTCGAGATGGAGAACCTGACCATCGACGGCGGCGACGATCTCTATTTCTTCAAGGGCGTGTTTCATACGCCGAAGGACATGATCGACCCGGCAAAGAAAAGCGGCGCCTTTGCGCCGATCGCCAAGCAGATCGCCAAGGACGCCGCCAAGCTCACCGACAAGGACGACAACTGGACGGCGCATGCGCGCAAGCTCGATAACGTGAGCCTGAAGGCCTATCTCGAGCAGTTCCGCGGCAAGACCGACGATTGGACGATCGATCTGCTCGATGTCGCCTACAACATCGAATACGGGCTGCTGACCGAGGACCAATCCAGCCTGGCTCTGGTGGATTTCATCACCACCGATATGAGCAAGCCCTTCTCGATGTTCGGCCCCAGCGACGAAATCTACCGCATCAAGGGCGGATCGTCGGCGCTCATTACTGCGCTGGTGAACGCGCTTCAGAACAAGATCGAGATGAAGCAGGGCTTCGCGTTGACGGAGCTCGACCAAAAAGACAAGCAGATCGTCATGACCTTCGATGCTCCAGGAGGTGCGCAGTCGGTCAACTACGATGCCGTGATCCTCGCTTTGCCGTTCACCAAGCTAAGACAGGTCAAGGGCCTGGAGCGTTTGAACCTTGGGGCGGAGAAGCTGAAATGCATTCGCGAGCTTGGCTATGGGATCAATGCCAAGGTCATGAACGGCACCACGTCGCGCTCGTGGCGGGGCTCCGACACGGGCTTGCCAGCGCCGTCGAACGGCACCTTCTATTCCGATCTCGGCTTCCAGACCCTTTGGGACACGAGCCGCGCGCAACCGGGCGATGCCGGCATCATTACCAACTATCTCGGCGCCAAGCCCGGTCTCACCGATGCCAAGTCCGCGCTCGATGCTTTCCGCGCCGACCTCCCCAAGATGTCGCAGAAGATGGCCGACAGCCTCGACCCGAACGCGGTGACCTCGTGGTTCTGGGCCGTCTATCCCTTCACGCTCGGCAGCTACGCCAGTGCCAAAGTGGGCCAATACACCACCCTGCTCGATGTGGCGCCGGAGCCGGCCCTTGATGGCCGCCTGCAATTTGCCGGCGAGCACACCAGCAGCGAGTTTCTCGGCTTCATGAACGGTGGCGTGCAAAGTGGAAACCGCGCCTCCGCCGCGCTCATAAAGATCATGGCACTGCACAAATAAATGGACATTCACGTCGGCCGTGCGAGCAGGTGCGAGAGGTTGCTTTCCTATGGCGCTCGGCCACGCGCTGGACTAACATTCCTTGTGGTTTATCGGGGGGTTGCGCGTCCTGTCCAAACCCATAATCCGAAAAATCTACGGTCGCCCGCGCCTCGTTTGAGGGACAGTCGTATCTCGTTCTGAGGAGACAAAGAAATGAAGCCCACGATAAATGTCCTAGCATCCGCCGTCGCTGTGATTGCCCTTGGCGGCACTGCATTTGCCGAGATGCCCAAGGCGATCGGCGAGGGCGAAGGCGAGGTCGATATCGTCGCCTGGCCGGGCTATATCGAGCGCGGTGAGACCGACAAGAACTATGACTGGGTCACGGCCTTCGAGAAGGAGACGGGCTGCAAGGTCAACGTCAAGACGGCGGCCACCTCCGACGAGATGGTCACGCTGATGAACCAGGGCGGTTTCGATCTCGTCACCGCTTCGGGCGACGCCTCGCTCAGATTGGTCGCCGGGAAGAAGGTGCAGCCGGTCAATGTCGATCTGATCCCGAGTTGGAAGACGGTCGATCAGCGTCTCCAGAACGCGCCGTGGCACACGGTCGACGGCGTGCATTACGGTGTCCCGTATCAGTGGGGCCCCAACGTGCTCGCTTACAACACGGATGTCTTCAAGGATGCGCCGAAGAGCTGGTCGGTCGTGTTCGAGGAACAGACGCTTCCCGACGGCAAGAGCAACAAGGGGCGTGTCCAGGCCTATGACGGCCCGATTTATATCGCGGACGCCGCCGTCTATCTGATGAAGACGAAGCCGGAGCTCAAGATCACCAATCCCTACGAGCTCACCCCTGACCAATATAAGGCGGCGATCGCGTTGCTCCAGGCGCAACGGGCTCTGGTCGGCCGCTACTGGCACGATGCGATGGTGCAGGTCGACGACTTCAAGAACGAAGGCGTCGTTGCCTCCTCATCCTGGCCGTATCAGGTCAATCTTCTGGAAGGCGACAAGAAGCCCGTGGCTTCGACTATCCCCGAGGAAGGGGCGACGGGTTGGGCCGACACCACCATGATGCATTCGGACGCCAAACATCCGAACTGCGCCTATAAATGGCTCGAGCATTCGCTGAGCCCGAAGGTGCAAGGCGATGTGGCGGCGTGGTTCGGCTCGGTGCCTGCCGTGCCCGCCGCCTGCAAGGGCAATGAGCTCCTGACCGATACGGGCTGCGCCACCAACGGCTTCGACAATTTCGACAAGATCTGGTTCTGGCGCACCCCGACAGCGAAGTGCGAGGCCGAGGGCAGCTGTGTCCCTTACTCGCAGTGGGCCAAGGACTATATCGCCATCCTCGGCAAGTGATGCGTCTAATCAAGAGCGGTCCCCACTCTCCAGAGCGGGGCCGCTCCCACGACGGCGCAGCCCATGTCGCCTGCCGTTAGATTCGCCAATGTCTCGCGCCGCTTCGGCTCGGTCAGGGCCGTCGACGGCGTGACGCTCGACATCGCCGAGGGCGAGTTCTTCGCCATGCTCGGCCCGTCGGGCTCGGGGAAGACCACCTGCTTGCGGTTGATCGCCGGCTTCGAGCAGCCAAACGAGGGGCATATCGAGATTTTCGGAGAGACCGCCGAAGGCGTGCCGCCCTACAAGCGCAACGTCAATACGGTGTTCCAGGACTATGCGCTGTTTCCGCACATGACGGTCGGCGAGAACGTCGCTTACGGTCTGCGCATCAAGGGTGTTGCCAAGGCCGAGCGCGAGGGGAAGGCGAAAGACGCGCTCGCCATGGTCAAGCTCGCCGGTTACGAAGACCGCCGTCCCGCGCAACTCTCCGGTGGACAGCGTCAGCGCGTCGCGCTCGCGCGCGCTCTGGTGAACGGTCCCAAAGTGCTGCTTCTCGACGAGCCGCTTGGCGCGCTCGATCTCAAGCTCCGCGAGCAGATGCAGGAGGAGCTCAAAGCGCTGCAGGAGAAGCTCGGTATCACCTTCGTGTTCGTCACGCACGACCAGGGTGAGGCCCTGTCGATGGCTGATCGTGTCGCCATTTTCAACGAAGGCAAGATCGTTCAGGTCGGATCGCCGTCCGACATCTACGAGCGGCCCCGGTCGCGCTTTGTGGCCGACTTCGTGGGATCATCGAATCTGCTCGCTCCCGAGTTCGCGGCGCGCCATGGCGGAGCCGCGAAATGGACGAGCCTCAGGCCCGAGAGGATCGGCGTCTTCGCGCCGGACGCGAAGGTGTCGGCGGGAAGCGCCTCGACCGACGGCGAGATCAAGATGGTCTCCTATCAGGGCTCGGTCACGCGCTTCAGCGTGGGGAGCGGCGACATTCGTATTCACGCCGAGGTCCCCGCCGACGGGGCGGCAAGCTTCAAAGAGGGCGACAGCGTGCGGCTCATTTGGCCCAAGTCTGCCATGATCGTCATGGAGGACGCGCCATGAGCCATGTGGCGATCACGGAAGGAGAGGGCGGCGTTCTCAACGGGGTCTCCGATTTCTTCTTCCGGCACTCCAAGGTCCTGACCTTCGTGCTCCTGCTGCCGCCGCTGCTCTGGATCGGCGTCGTCTATGTCGGATCGCTGTTTGCGCTGTTGCTGCAGAGCTTCTACTCGCTCGACGATTATTCAGGCCTCATCATCCACGAGTTCACGCTGTCGACCTATAAGCAGCTGCTGGAGACGGCCAACCTTCAGATCATTGTCCGCACGGTCGCCATGTCGGCGATGGTCACGCTTGCGTGCGCGGTGATTGCATTCCCCATCGCCTACTACGCGGCGCGCTATGCGCGCGGCTGGACCAAGGCGCTGTTCTATCTCGCGGTGATGATGCCGCTGTGGTCGAGCTATCTCGTCAAGATTTATGCCTGGAAGCTGATCCTGGCCAAGGAAGGCATCATCACTTGGCTCGCCAACGGCGTCCATCTTTCCTGGCTGCTCGATCGGATCTTGGCGCTGCCGATTGTCGGCGGCCCGTCGCTGTCGTTCAGCTATATCGGCACGTTCCTGGTGTTCGTCTATATCTGGATCCCGTACATGATCTTGCCGATCCAGGCGGCACTCGAGCGCGTTCCGCTCAACTATATCGAGGCCTCGGCCGATCTCGGCGCCGAACCGAGACAGACCTTTTGGACGGTGATCTTTCCGCTCGCGCTGCCGGGCATCATTGCCGGCTCGATCTTCACGTTCTCGCTGACGCTCGGCGACTACATCGTGCCGACCATCGTCGGGAACTCGCGCCTCATGATCGGGCAGGCGGTCTACACGCTGCAGGGCACCGCCGGGAATGTTCCGCTCGCCGCCGCCTTCACCGTGGTTCCCATGGTGATCATGGGCATTTATCTCTATGTGGCGAAGCGCATGGGGGCGTTCGATGTCCTCTGACGCCAACCGGGAGAAACCTCTCGGCCTCCGCATCGCGGCCATTGCCGGGCTGTTGTTTTTGCACCTGCCCCTGGCGTTGATCCTGCTCTACGCCTTCACCACCGAGGAAAAGAGCTTCGAGTTTCCGCCGCCCGGTTACACCACCAATTGGTTCAAAGTTGCCTGGTTCGACCGGCCGGATATTTGGCCGCCGCTCTATCTCTCGCTCGAGGTTGCCGTGATCGCGACCGTGCTCGCGCTTATCTTGGGCACGCTCGCGGCAGCCGCGCTGTCGCGTGCCAAGTTCTTCGGCCGCGAGACGATCTCGCTGCTGTTCGTTCTGCCGATCGCGCTGCCGGGCATCATTACCGGCATATCGCTGCGCTCGGCGTTCGACATCATGGGCATCGACTTCTCGATCTGGACGATCATTCTCGGCCACGCCACGTTCTGCATCGTGGTCGTCTACAACAACGCCATCGCCCGGTTCAGGCGGCTATCGAGCAATCTGATCGAGGCGTCGATGGATCTCGGTGCCAACGGCTTCCAAACCTTCCGGCACGTGATCTTGCCGCAGATCGGAACGGCGCTGCTGGCCGGAGGCATGTTGGCTTTTGCGCTGTCCTTCGATGAGGTCATCGTCACGACCTTTACAGCCGGCCAGCAGGCGACATTGCCCATCTGGATGTTGTCCGAACTCATTCGGCCACGCCAGCGCCCCGTGACCAATGTCGTCGCGGTCTTCGTCATCGCCGTCACGATGTTGCCGATCCTCTGCGCCTATTACCTGACGCGCGAAGGCGAGCACACTGGCGGATCATCGAAATAGCCGGTAGCCACGCGGCAGGTGGAGGAACGATCTATGCTCGACACACAGATGTTGATTGGCGCGAATTTCGTTGCCGGCGCCGACGCGCCCGAGGCCGTGATCAATCCCAAGACCGAGGAGACGATCGTCACGTTTCCCGACGCTTCTCCGGCGCAGGTGGATGCGGCGGTCGAAGCTGCGGCGAAGGCGTTCGAGACCTGGTCGCGCACCACCCCCGCCGAGCGGTCGGGGCTGTTGTTGAAGCTCGCCGATGCCATCGACCGCGATGCCGAAGCGTTCGCCGCTCTGGAAGCGCTGAATACCGGCAAGCCGAGGATTCGCGTTCTCCAGGACGAGATGCCGGCCATCTCCGATTGCTTCCGCTTCTTCGCGGGCGCCGCGCGCAACATGCACGGCGCCGTCGCAGGCGAATACATGGCCGGTCATACGTCGATGATCCGCCGCGATCCCATTGGCGTCGTGGGCTCGATCGCGCCGTGGAATTATCCGCTGATGATGGCGGCATGGAAGCTCGCGCCGGCGTTGGCCGGCGGCAACACCATCGTGCTCAAGCCGTCGGAACAGACGCCGCTCACCACGCTGAAGCTCGCCAAGATCATCGCCGACATCTTCCCGGAAGGCGTGGTGAATGTCGTCTCCGGGCGCGGCGCGACGACCGGGCACGCTCTCATCAACCACCCCAAGATCGCCATGGTGTCGCTGACCGGCAGCATCGATACCGGGAGAAAGGTGCTGCAAGCGGCATCGGCCACAATCAAGCGAACCCATCTTGAGCTCGGCGGGAAAGCCCCGGTCATCGTGTTCGACGACGCCGACATCGCCTCGGTGGTCGCCGGGCTGAAGTCATTCGGCTATTACAATGCCGGTCAGGACTGCACGGCCGCATGCCGCGTCTATGCCGGCAAAAAGGTCTACGACAATCTGGTGGCAGACCTTTCGAGCGCCATCAAGGAGATCAAGTACAATCTGCGGAATGATGACGAGAACGAGATCGGACCTCTGATCTCGAAGGCTCAGAAATCCCGTGTCGCTGGGTTCGTCGATCGTGCAGCAAAGGAGAAGCACATTTCCATCGCTGCAGGCGGTAAGTCCCCGAGCGGCAAGGGCTTCTTCTTCGAGCCGACCGTCGTCGCCGGCGCGTTGCAGAACGACGAGATCGTGCGCAAGGAAGTGTTCGGGCCCGTCGTATCGGTCACCCGCTTCGACGACGTCGACCAGGCGGTGGCGTGGGCCAATGACAGCGATTATGGACTCGCCTCGTCGGTATGGACCTCCGATATCGCCAAAGGCATGGCGGCGGCAGCCCGGCTTCACTACGGCTGCACCTGGATCAACACGCATTTCATGCTGGTGAGCGAGATGCCGCATGGTGGCCTCAAAGCTTCGGGCTACGGCAAAGACCTCTCGATGTACGCACTCGAGGATTACACCGTCGCGCGTCATGTGATGGTCAAGTTGTGAGACCATGTCATCGTAAAGCGACAGAGCGTTGCCATTGGAAGAGAGAGGTGTATGCCGGCGCTTCACCCCGACACGGATGCGGTCGCGAAAGCGCACGCGATCTACACGCCCACGATGCTCAATTTTTACGACCTCGTGGTGCACGGGCTGTCGAACCATGTCGCTTGGGGTTGCCCGACGCGGCGGTTGCTCGAGCTGTACCGTGCCAATCTCTCCGCCAATCATCTCGAGGCGGGGATCGGCACCGGTTTCTTTCTCGATCGAGCCGACGGCGCCAAGTTCGACCGCCTCGTCCTGCTCGACATCAACCAGAATTGTCTCGATCGCGCCGCGCGACGTCTTGCGCGTTTCGACCCGGACCTCTGCCAGGCCAATCTGCTCACCCGTCTTCCCCGAGGTCTTGAGCGCTTCGACAGCATCGGGCTGACTTATGTGCTGCATTGTCTCCCGGGTCGCTTAAGCGACAAGCTCGCGGCCGTGGACCATCTGCGTCCGCTCATGGGTGAGCGCGCGGTCTTGTTCGGCGCGACCATTCTCGGGCGGGGCATCGCGCCGAATGGCGCGGCGCGGAAATTGCTCGATCTCTATAACGCCAAGGGCGTGTTCAACAACCGCGAGGACGACTTCGAGTCGCTGTCGGAGGGGCTGAGGCGGCGCTTTGGCCTGGTCGAGGTGGAACGGCAGGGCTGCGTCGCCTTATTCCGCGCCGTGAGCAACACCGCGTGACCGGAACGCTCGGGCTCCCCAGTCGTGCCGCCTTGGGATGGTCATTAACCCGCCGTTGACCTTGCCAAGTTTCGCCTCGGTTCACCGTTAATCGTCGGTAAGGGTAGGGCACTACCCTGGGGCCGTGAGCGCTTGGTCCAGTGCACGATTCGTGCTGGCGCGACGACGGACCGGAGCCTTCCGATCGTGAGGGAACCTGTAATGCGTACGCGATTGTACCAGGCTGTGGCTCTCGCTGCCGTGCTGACGGCCAGCGCCACGGCCTCAAGCCCAGTTCTTAGTGCCGACCTCCCACCGTCGCCGCTTGCCCCTGCCTACGAGCAGCCGCTGCCGTCCGAGAATGTCTTCGAAGGCTGGTATCTCGGCGGCACGGTGGGGGGCGCCACGGTCAGCTACGACTTCTCCCCGGCCAGCGGGTCGATCGATTCGAGCGGCGTGCTGGGCGGCGTCATCGGTGGCTGGAGCTGGCAAAGGGGCCCGTTTGTCGCCGGCATCGAAGGCGACTTCCTGGGCGCCGACATCAGCGGCAGCAGGCACTTCAATGCCGGCGCCAATCTGGCGAGCCCGAGCATCGATACCATGGCCGATTTGCGGCTTCGCGCCGGCTACGCCATCACCCCCCGCGTTCTCGTGTTCGGCACGTTCGGAGGCGCGTGGGCGAACGCCGACCTGCCGATCCAGGGTCCGGGCGGCGCTGGCGGCAGCGCAGATTTCTTCGGCTGGAGCGTCGGTGGCGGGGCGGAGGTCGCGCTTAACCCGAACTGGAGCGCGCGCTTCGACTATCAGTTCACCGATTTCGACTCGGAGAAGGTCAACTATCCGGGCGGATCGGTCACCTACGATCCCAGCGGAAACACCTATCGCGGCTCCCTGATCTACCGCTTCTAGGACGCGGCTCGACGCGCCGGCTCAGTGCGCGACGCGCGGGACGACGATTTCGCTCGCGCTACAGAGCCGCTTCTGGTCCTCGTTCGGCCCGCAGCTGCGCGGAGCGAGATCGCGGCCGAAGCACACGCGAATGTCGAGAAGATCTCCCTTGCGGCAGCTCACCGAGATCATGTCGGGCTTGAGCCAGGGATTGGCCGCAACGAATTCGCGCTCGATCTGCTCCGCCGACAGTTGCAGCTCGGTGCCGGTCGCCTGGAATGGCGGCGGCACTCCGATGCGCTCATAGAGTTGGCGCGCGACGCTGAAATAATGCTCAGGATCGAGGCCCGAACAGGTGCCGTGCGTGCGGTATTCGTGAATGACGAGGTTCTTGCTCGGCATGATATCGCGCATCTCGCCAATCACCTCGCCTGGAACCCACGGATTGGTTGCCGTATGGCAATTCTCGGGCCACCCGTTCTGATATTGCGGCCAGAGCCCGTGCAGCACGAAGGCACGAGGTTGCCCGTTGCACTCGGCATCTTTGCGCAAGCGGCCTTCGCTATTGCAATAGGTCGGCGCCCAGCCGAGCACGAGCGCGTAGTAATCGAAATTGCCGGCCGCGTCGTGCTCCGGGCCACCCGGGCCGCGCATCGCGTAGACGGCAATGAGGGCGATTGCGATGGCGGCGGCGAGGGCGAGGCTAGGCCGTGACATCGTGCATCGCACCGAGCTCGGCGAGGATGCGCACCCAGCTGCGCGCTCCCTTGGTGAAGCTTCGCAGGTTGTATTTTTCGTTCGGCGCATGGATGCGGTCATCGTCAAGGGCAAAACCGATGAGAAGCACGTCCATGCCGAGCCGCGAGCGAAACGATTCGACGATGGGGATCGAAGCGCCGCAGCCGATCATCGCCGGGGCCTTGCCCCATTCGGACTGAAGCGCGCGCGCGGCGGCCTGGAACGCGGGCGCGCCCGTGTCGAAGCCGACGGCCGGAGAGCCACCTTCGCCGGCGAAGGTGGCGCTCGTATCTTCCGGCAAACGCTCCTCCACGAAGCGATGCCAGTCTGCGATGACCTTGTGCGGCTCCTGTCCGGGGACGAGCCGGAACGAGAGCTTGGCCGTGGCGTGCGACGGGATCACCGTCTTCGTGCCGGGTCCGCCATAGCCGCCGTGGATGCCGTTGATTTCGGCTGTCGGCCGCGACCAGAGCTGCTCGAGAATGCTGTAGTCCGTCTCGCCGGCGGGAGCGCTCAAGCCGACCCCGCCGAGAAAGCTTGCGCCGTCGAAGCCGAGCATACGCCAAGCGGCAATCTCGGCCCGCGAGGGTTGGCGGACGCCGTCGTAAAATCCGGGGATGGCAACGCGGCCGTCTTTGTCGTGCAACCTCCCCAGGATCTCGGCGAGCGCTTGCAATGGATTGCGTGCGGGGCCGCCATAGAGTCCGGAATGAAGATCGCGCGAGGGCCCCGTGATCGTGATTTCGGAGAAGGCAAGACCGCGCAGGAAGGCTGTTATCGCGGGTGTGTCTTCGTCCCATTGCCCGGTATCGCAGACGAGCGCGAGGTCGGCTTTGAGCCCATCACCGTGTGTGGCGAGGAAAGGGGCGAGGCTCGGGCTTCCCGATTCCTCCTCGCCCTCGAGGAGCACGCTGACATCGACCGGCAGGGTTCCATGCTCGGCGAGCCAGGCTCGGCATGCCTCGATGAACGTCATGACCTGGCCTTTGTCGTCGGAGGCGCCGCGCGCAACGATCATCATTCCATGACGCGGGTCCTCGACAAGACGCGGAGAGAAGGGCGGGGTATCCCATTCTTCCAGCGGGTCGGCAGGCTGCACGTCGTAATGGCCGTAGAACAGCACATGCCGCCGCGCTTCGCCTTTCGCTTTGGCGCGCCAATGCCCGACGACCATCGGCTTGCCGAGCGTTGGCTCGACGCGCGCGCTGAAGCCGATCTCGCTCAAAGAGGCGGCGCACCATTCGGCCGCGGCAAGGCAACTGTCGTGATGGGCGGGGTCGGTTGAGATGCTCGGGATGGCAAGGAGGCGGAACAGTCGCTCGAGAGAAGCGGACTCTTCCTCGGTGAGACGTTTCAGCGTGCGCGCAAGTTGCTCGCTTTGCAGGCCATCATTCATCATGAATCGGCGCCCTGCGCATGGACGCTGAGCCAGGCGCGTGAAAATCCATATCGCTGCCGATAGCAGTGTCTTGCGACGCCGCTATCGGGGCCATGGAGAGAGGATTCGAATGTCGGGGAGAGCTATTCGCCCATCTGCACGTTGACGGCTTGCGGACCCTTGCCACGGCGATCTGGCTCGGTTTCGAAAGAGACCCGCGCGCCTTCATCCAGCGCGGGAAGACCCGAGCGCTGCAAGGCCGAGATGTGCAAAAACACGTCTTTGCCACCATCGTCCGGCGTGATGAAGCCGAACCCCCGCGAGTGATTGAAGAACTTGACCGTTCCGGTCTGACGCATGGGACGCTCCTTTTCCCCTTCCAATTTGTGCGCGTGCGAACGGCGCGCGAAAGTTCAGGCGAGTCCAGAAATCGGGGTAAGAAATCGCGTCTCCTCCCAACGAGCCTACGCGTCCAATTCTCCACCCGGGTTCGCAGTCTGCCCGCAAAACGCCTCACTCTAGGGGCGCGAGCAGGCCAAGCGCAAGACCCATGTGGCTCTCGCGTTCTCGCCGAGAATGGATGCTGGACGATGCCTAATTTGGATAAGGATCGTGCGTAAGTCCGCCGTCTAACGCCTGAGGCGGAAAATCAAAATGCGGGCCGAAGTCCTTGGGGACAGGGGGCATCTTGGCCGGCCCCCAAATGTCGCTCAAGGTCAGCGAATATCCACCCACGCCGCGCTCGCGCACTACAGGAGCTGCTTGGGCCTGCGCCGCGCCGGCGCCGGCGTTCCGCTCCTGAGAGGTAACCTCGCCGGCCGCGACGGGCAGCGCGCCGGCCGCGAGGATGGCGGTGAGGGGAAGAAGCTTGCGAAGGGCGGGAAGCATCGCGATCACCTGACGATTCGGTTTGGGGGCGGAACGTTTCGAATCGTCCCTCGGATCACCCCTCACTCTGACCAGCGTTTGGTTACCATAATGTCACCCGCGCCTTCGCAAGATTCGAATGGGCTTGCCGTTACCCGCAAGCCTTAGCGGAACTCGTGCAAACGGAAAGGACGCCCTTCTTGGCGCAGGTGGTGTGGCTCTTTCCGACCTTCACGACCTTGTCCTTGTTCTTGTGCGCCCAGTGGCTAATCACGTGCTTCAGGTGCTTCATCGACTTATTGGTAGCATTGGCGTCGTTCAAGGCGCGCCCTTTGGCCGAAGCGACAATACAGCTCCCGGCCTCGACCGGCTGCGAGGCCACAGAGTAAGCGGCAATCGCGGCAAGCACGGTGCCGGCAATCAGAAATTTCTTGATCATCGTGTTCCCCCTATTGAGTGAGTTGGCGGAGCCTTTCCGCCGGGCGGACTATGCTATTTCCGCCATTCTCTGCCTAGCGCTTCCATGCAACGCTTAGATGTTACCTGAAGATGACGATTTTCGCGTTTTGCAGGTATTTCCAGCACTTGCCCGAAGGGGCTGAAGGCGCGCGATGTTGTGACGCAACGTTCTGCTCTGGAGGTGCGGGCAGGGGAGGGCTTGGGCCGGGCTAAGCCTTCCGAATGGTCGGACTCGCGGTCCTGCCACCCCCTAGGCGGGTGCCTCAGGGCTTGGCGAATCAAGCCGGCAGATCGTCCCGCCGCCAGCGTTCGTCCGCTGGCGGCGTCAGGCGTCGGCGATTACGACGCCGCAGGCTGCATGAAGCCCGGTGTGCTCACGAAGATCGCATAAGGATGCGCCGAGGGCAGCGCGTGCCCGCGTGCCGAGGTCCGAGCGCCAGGCTTGTAAGAATAGGAGACGGCAACGTGCGTCGAGCGGGTGCCCTTCGCTGCGATTCGTGCCGTCTTCTTCGAGCGCGGCGGTTCCCACGCGACAGCGATCTTGGCCTGAGAGCTATGACCCACAGTGACCTTTTTCGTCTTGAATGAGGCGGCCGCAACCTTGGTCTTCGCATGGACCTGTGACAGCGAAGCCACGGCCGTAGGCTTGAGGGTCTTGGTCGGGCGATTCCTCGCCTCGATCAGCCGTGCCGGGGCGGCGGTGTTTGCCGCATGATGCGGCTCAGCCTCGGCACTTTCTTTGGCCGCGAGCGCCACGCCCTTCTTCGCCTTCGCGGTCGCGTCACCCAAAGCAGCGAGAGCGCTGCCGCCATCGGGTGCTGTGGTGCTGATCCGTACCTGGGCGGTGCCTGCGCCAAGCATGCCAATGCTTTCAGCGGCCGCCTTGGATAGATCGATGATCCGGCCCCCGATGAACGGCCCGCGGTCGTTGATTCGCACGACCACCGAGCGACCATTGGTCAAGTTCTGGACCAACACCCGTGTTCCGAACGGCAGCGAACGATGTGCGGCCGTGAGCTCGTTCGGGTTCATTCGCTCGCCACTCGCCGTGACATTTGCCGGCAGCGAGTACCAGGAGGCATGGCCGACCTGGTCCGCCTTGGCGACATCGAGAGGTAGCAATGCAGCGGTGCCGAGAAGCCCCACGCTAATCATCTTGGCTCGCATACTGAACATACGCTTAGTGCTCCTTATTCGATTGTCTGGGAGGTTAGGAGGCCGACGACGACTCGAGCCGGCCGCACTCGTTGGTGCAGTGCGGTAAGCTACTGCTCAAGTGGGCAAAAAATGGGCTAGGCAAGGGTCATTGAGGGGCGATGTGTGGGCAGGGCCTGTTTTTCTTTTGTTAAGGTTGATGGCGGCCGCCGAGAAAAGGCCCCGTGCGGTCTCTTTCGCATCCGCGAAAGCAGCCGGACCCCGCTCTCGCAGAGCAGCAAAGCAGAATCGAGGTTGGAACCCTGATCGGCGTCAGAGGGACTTGGCGCCGACGCTGATAGTACAGGCCGAGACGATGAGCTCGCTTCCTAAGCGGGTAAAAAAGCTGTCCAAACCTTTGCCAAATCCTGCCTAATCCTTGCCCTTTTCAATGTTTATCGTCAGAGTGTCGCTTACAGAGGAACGCCAACGCCAAGGAAAGGACTCGAGGACCAACTGCGATGACGCAGAAGAAGAAGACTCAGGAGCCGCAAGAGAGCCAGCAGCTCTCGGCGGGCGAATACACCGGGCGAGAGCCCATGACCGGTGCGCAAGCTGCTTACCTCCAGACGCTGGCCGACGAGGCCCGCGAGCCTGGGGCCTATAGGCAGGGCCTGACCAGGCGGGAAGCCTCCAAGCGCATCGAGGCGCTCATGGAGCGGCTCAGGCTTGGTGAGTTGCCGCCACATACCGATTAGGCCTGCCGGCAAGCGCCGGAAAGACGTGCCGGCGGGAGTGTTGGCGATGGGATGGCCGCGTGCGGCCCGCGCGCTTCTGCTCGGCTCTTTGCTCATCGGCATTGACGTTCTCCTCATTGGCACCGGCGCGGGCAAGGCGATGGCTCTCACGCTCACTTCTCCAGCCTTCAAGCAAGGCGGCAAGATTCCCTCGAGCTATACGTGCGAAGGCAACGGCGTCTCGCCACCGCTCGTGTTCGAGGGTGTGCCCAAGGGCACCAAGTCGCTTGCGCTCGTCATCGACGACCCAGACGCGCCGGACCCGAAGGCTCCGCAGCGTGTCTGGGTGCATTGGGTCGTGTTCAATCTGCCGCCAGACGCAAATGAGCTAGCGGAAAATGCGTCCGCGGCCGGGCTTCCCAAGGGCGCCGTGCAAGGCGTGAACGATTTTCAGAGCAGAACATATGGCGGGCCTTGTCCGCCGATCGGACGACATCGCTATTTCCACAAGCTCTATGCGCTCGACGTGACGCTGCCCGCCAAGGCTCTCGGCAAGGCCG
>DATHCZ010000053.1:0-6349 GCA_035319265.1 Methyloceanibacter sp.
GGGGCGCTTAAGGAGCGCGGGCTGAACCCCGGCACATCGGCCGACTTGACGGTTGCGACATTGTTCGCCGCCACCATCGAGACGGCCGAAAAACGGCAATAAATCGCTAAGAAGCTGCCGGCTACCGCCCGAACAATCGGCTTGCCGATGTCGTAACCCCCGGACTATGTTCTGCCCCGCGGAGCTCTAACCAGGAGTTGCCGGACGGAGGCGCTTTAGCAAGTCTCAGCCAGAGGACTTTCGTCGGCTCGCGGTTGGCGGTTCCACCGCTACGCCCGCTCTTAGTTTTCGTTTGTATCAGCCCATTAGGGAGGGGGTTTCATGCCCAAGATAAGTGGTACGTGTGTTGGCGAGTCGCTCGTCGGCGACGGCAACGAAGTTGCTCATATCGATCTGCTCATTGGTCCGCGTGGCAGCGCCGTCGAACAGGCGTTCTGCAATGCACTGACCAACAACAAGGATGGCTTCACCACGCTGCTCGCGGTGGTCACGCCGAACCTTCTCTGCAAGCCCCCAACGATCCTCTACAACAAGGTGACCATCAAGGATGCACGCCAGGCCGTGCAGATGTTCGGCCCCGCGCAATACGCCGTGGCCAAGGCGGTCGCCGATTCCGTCGCCGAAGGCGTGATCCCCGCCAACGAGGCTGACGATCTGTTCGTCTGCGTCGGCGTGTTCATCCATTGGGAAGCCAAGGACGACAAGAAAATCCAGGACTTCAATTATCGCGCCGTGAAGGAATCCATCGCTCGCGCCGTCAAAGGCGAGCCGAAGGCCTCCGAGGTCACCGCGAAGAAGGACAGCGCGCACCACCCGTTCGCCGCCGGTTGAAAGGGAGAACCCCCAGGTCGGGGGCAACCCGGTAAAGACGTCGGCGGTCCGGGCCCGATTCGGCGGTGGCTCCAAAAGCTGGGTTTCTGACGGATTGGCGCTAAGGCGCTGAAGATTGCGATCGCCGCTCTCAGCCGAGGGCGGCGATCTCGTTTTGGGTAATGGCGCTCGTATGTAGCGCGGTCGCGATCAGGGCACCCTGCGCGTCCAAGGCCTTGATGGCGGCAAGGTCGGCCGCGTTGCGCACGCCGCCGCCGGAGAACACCGCCCGGCCATCGGCCACATCAAGGATGGTGTGAAGCCTATCGAGATCAGGCCCGGCGCCCGTACCGACGCGGGCGAGGTCGATGGCGACGAGGCGGTCAGGCCACAGCGCGGGATCGCTGAACAGGGGCTCGGGCCCGCGCTCGCCGTCGGGGCCGATGTCGAGGGAGAGCACGACGCTGTCCCCGAATGCGGAATGGATGTCGCGCCAATCGTCGACCGCCTCGAGACTTTCGCTGCCAATCACGAGCGTCGCGCCAAGCGGAAGCCAGAAGGCGCAGTCGGCGACATCGGAGAAGCCGGCATCGACCCAGAGCGTGGTGCCGGGCAGCGCGTAGGAGAGCCCGCGCACCAGCTCGAAATGATTGCCGGTGCCCTCGATCGCATCGAGATCGGCGATATAGAGAGAGGGTGACCCGGTCACGCCGAGCAGCCCGCGGGCGATCGCCACGGGGTCGTCAGCCGAGCCGAACGGGCTTGGGATGGGCGCATAATCGGCGCGCCTCCCCGCCACGGCATGGACCGCGACGCCACCCTTGAGATCGAGAACCGGGATCACTGTGAAGCTGCTCATGGCATTGATTTAGGCTCTCTTTCGCTTCGCGCCTAGGTCATTCCCCACCCTATTTGCCCGATACGGGCGTTCGCCGGTATGACGAATACCATGAGCACGAACGACAAAATGACTTCGATCATCGGTTGGGATCTTGGCGGGGCCAACCTCAAGCTCGCGCTTCTGGAGGGAGGCCGTATCGCGCAGGTTGTTCAGGTGCCCTGCCCGGTGCGCCAAGACCGGGACAAGTTCGATGCGGCGCTCAAGGAGGCACTTTCGCTCTGCCCGGCATCCGTCCGCCACGCCGTGACCATGACGGGAGAGTTGTCCGACGTCTTCACCGAGCGGGCCGAGGGGGTTGCCTATCTCGTCTCGATGATGCGGGAGGTCATGGGCGGCGAGGCGGTCTTCTATAGCGGCCGTGCGGGCTTTCTCGCTACCGAGGACGCCATCGCGCGGCCGCTCGATGTGGCGTCGGCCAACTGGCACGCGAGCGCCACGCTCGTTGCCGATCATTACGCGAATGGGATCTTCATCGATATCGGCACGACCACGACCGATTTAATCCCGCTTCGAGCCGGTCTTCCCGCGACGCGAGGCTACACCGATGCCGAGCGGCTCGCCGCGCGTGAACTCATTTATGCCGGCGTCGTACGCACACCAGTGATGGCATTCTCGCGACGGGCGCCCTTTGCCGGCGATGTGCAGGGGATTGCGGCTGAGCGCTTCGCCACCATGGCAGACGTGTATCGCCTGACCGGCGATCTGCCCGATGAGGCCGACCCCTATCCAACGCCCGACCTCAGAGGCAAGAGCAGAAAGGAAAGCGCCGCGCGGCTTGCGCGCATGCTTGGGCGCGATGGCTCCGAGGCACCGCTCGAGGCTTGGGTGCAACTCGCGTCCTTCTTTGCCGGCTTGCAACTCTCAGAGGTCGTTGAAGCCGCGCGTGCACTCGCAAAGCGCGAGACACTGGCGCCCGATGCGCCGGTGATCGGGGCGGGCTGCGGACGCTTTCTCGCGCGGCAACTCGCCTCGGAACTCCATCGCCCGTATCGCGATTTCGCCGAGATGATCCCTTGCGCGGCCGGCGCGCGTGCGATGGCCGCTAGCTGCGCGCCAGCCGTCGCCGTCGCCCTCCTCGCGGCGAAGGCTCATGTTTAGTCTTGCGAGCTCGCGCCACCTGGACGATGGTGCTGCCGAATTTTCCTCGGGAATCGGAGCCACCGCCGCATTATGTCTTCTCCAAGCCGTTGGCGCTTGCGCGACTCAGAGCGATTCATCGAAGGCAACAAGGATTTGGTCGGCGAGCAGCACGACCTGGTTGCCATCACGCGCATCCGCAACGAGGCGCTGATCCTTCCCGATACGCTCGACTATCTCGGCGAGCATGTCGACGCGATCATCGCCTATGACGACGCGAGCACCGATGAGACGGTCGAGATGCTGCGCGAGCACCCAAAGGTCGCTCTGATCATCGCCAACCAGACATGGGAGCAGGACGTCACGGCCCGCAAGCTTGCTGAAGGCCGCCATCGCGGGCTCCTCTTGCAGTTGGCGCGCGAGGAGATGGAGTTCGACTGGATGCTCTGCTTCGACCCCGACGAACGCGTCACCGGCGATATCAAAGGCTACCTGTCAGGCGTGCCCGGCGAGGTCGACGGCGTGCGCGTACGATTGTTCGACGCCTATATGACCGAAGACGATCACGCACCCTATCGCCCCGACGATGAACTGCTCGATTTCCGCCGCTATTTCGGCCCCGAGCAGCGCGACATCCTGATGTTCTGGCGAAATCACGCCAAGATCCACTTCGCCGAGAACCGTGCGCGCGAGCCGGGCGGACTCGAGATCATCGCCACCGAGCTCTATTGCCAGCACTACGGCAAGTCGCTATCGCTCGACCATTGGGAGGAGACTTGCGACTATTACATCAAGCACTTCCCCTTCGAGACTTACGGAAAGAAGTGGACCGAGCGCAAAGGAAAGGGCATCCACACCCAGTCGGATTTCCAGCGGCCGCTTTACAAATGGGGCGATGAGCTGTTCGCCAATGCGGTCAAGATCGAGCGCTAGAGCCTCTTCTCATAACATCGGCGCGAAGATCGGGCGGAGCGCCTCGAGCGCACGCATGCGCCCAGCGGCGCGGCGCCGCTCGATGCCCTCACTGGAGAAATCGCGAAAACCATAGTGGTCTTGCGCCTCGGTCGGCGGCAGCGAGATCTCGACCGTGCTCACATATTTGTATCGGCGCGCCGCCTCGACCTGCTCGGCGACGTCGGGAGGGAGCTCGCCCGGCAAAAGCGCGGCAAGCGAGTCGATCGTGGCCACGAGCTCGTTGATGCGGCTCGCCGTCTTCTTGTCTTGTTGGGTGCGATTGCCGAATCTGAGCTGGTTGATGCGCTCGTTCACTTCGAGAAGCGAGCTCGGACGCACGGCCTCGGAGGGAAACAGATTCATGATCACCAGCACCCGCTCCACGTTCTCTCCCGGGCTGAACGCGTCGATGGCATCGCCGAGCGGGGTGTTGTCGACCAACCCTCCATCCCAATATGGGCGGAGCTCGCTCCCCTCCTCGATGTCGGTCCACGGAAATTGCGGCGGCAGGCTGCCGCTTGCCAGCACGTGGCGCGGTCCGATGGTGGTCGGCGTCGTCTTGCCCACTGGGTGATTGGAGAACCTCTTCAGCTCACCCTTCTCGACGTCGACGGCGGTGACCACAAAGGCCGTCTCGCTTCGGTTAAGGGCGCCGAAGTCGACATGATCGCTAAGCGTCCTGAGCAGAGGATGGGTATCGTAGACATAGGTCCAGCTCGACAGCGCCAAGAGGTCGGGCCGCATGGCATAGAAGCGCGGCAGACCGTAGAGCGACAGGTCGCGCGCGATCCGCGCGGGCCAGAAGAAAGGCGTCGACAGAGCGAAGTCGTTCCACAGCGCGGCAAGCCTCCGGCGCGCATCGAGGCGATTAGCGGAGCCGACAACACAGGCCGCGTTGACGGCGCCGATCGAGACGCCGGTGACGGCCTTGAGGGTGACATTGTGCCCTTTGGCTACAGCGGCATCGATCAATTCGAGAAGGGAGGTGACGGCTCCATACTCATAAGCCCCAAGCGCGCCGCCCCCTTGCAGCACAAGGCCGATCTCGGTGGTGTCGGTCGCTGTCGTCGCCATGGCCCTACCCGCTCCCGCGCGCAACCATTATACCCGCAACCGGGGGCCAATAGGCGGAAAGAGGTTATTGATCGTGCCGTAGGAACGTTGACCGCGCCCGCCTAAGGCGTGCTACGAAGCGGACAAAGACAAACTCGGGAGGTTCGATGCGTTACGTTCCCGCTCTCATGATGACCGTGGTCCTTGGCGGAATTGCCTCAGCGCCGGCAAGCGCCGGCTCGCTTCTGGCTCCATCCGCGAGTGCTTTTGGTTCCTCTCCCGTTATGGTCGAGAGGATCGACTATTGGCGCCGCTACTGCAGATTCCATGACTGCACCACCCCTCAAGTCAACGTAACGGTCGACGCGCCCCCGCCTGTCGTGAATCCGGACAATCCTGCGATCATCGCCATCGTGCCGGTTCGCCCCGTGAGCTGCGGCGAGTTCCATTATTGGAACGGCTCGGCTTGCGTCGATGCGCGTTACAACAACCCCTATCTCGGCCCGCGATAGCGCTTCCTGCCGTAGGTCGTACGGTGCTTAGGGCGGGGTCTCCCCGGTCGCAGGCGCGCGCGGCCTGAGCCTTGGGTCGACGCCAGTGATGCTGCCAAAATAGGTCAGGATGGCATCGACCTGATCGGGAGAGAATTGGATCTGCGGCATGTCGCGGTGGCGCGAGCCCATGCCTTCGGCGAAGCCTTCCTCAAGCTGCTCGATCGGATATTTGAGATAGACCTGCCTGAGCGGCGGCGCTTTCGCCAGCGGGCTTTCGCCGGTCGCGGCGATGGAATGGCATTTGGCGCAATGGGCCTCGAGGAGGGCCTTCCCGGCGCTTGCGCTCGTGCCGTCGTCAGCGGCAAGCACGCCCCCCGCACTCGCCGCGAGCAGCGCAACCGCAACAAAGGCGTGGCCAAGCGGAAGACGTCTTGGCACCGTCACACCCTCCAAAAGCACCACGGGAGAGGCTGGCCCCCAGATTCCCACCGTACTCCGCTCGTTCTCGACCGCCTAGCGGACTCGTCGTCGCCCCGGCTCATGCCGCCCGGGACATGAGCGTGCAGAGCCCGTAGTGATCATAGATGACCGACTGCATGCGCCGGTCAGGCCAATAGGTGCGGAACAGCATGCCTGCAGTCGTCGCGTCGGACACGGAAAGCCCCGCCTCGCGCGCGAGCCCGGTCAAATCGCTGAAGCCGAAGGTCCAGGGCGCGCCCATGGCGGCGAAGCGCTCGACGAAGGCCGTGGCGCCCACATCGCCCGTCGTCATTCCGACCACGGCCTCGTCCATGTAGTCGAAGGAGATGGCGAAGCGCCCTATTTTCTGCTTGAGATCGCGAACCACCTTCATCACGTCGGGGCGCGTGAGATACATCGTGTTGCCTTCCCAAATGAAGAAGCTCGGCAAGCCCATGTCGAAGCCGTTCGCCTCGAGCAACGGGATGACGCCGGAGGCGACGTAGTTCCCCGGGATGAACGTCACCTGCGCATCGATTCTGTTGGCCGCGTAACGCGTTTTCTTCAAGTCAAGCGTGCCGGCATCGTCGATCTCGAAATA
>DATHCZ010000054.1:0-9848 GCA_035319265.1 Methyloceanibacter sp.
GGCTTGCGCGAGCCGCGCGATCAGCCGGCTCGGTCCGACCTCGTCGAGCACGGCGACGGCCGGTGTGTTCAGCGACAATTGCAGTGCCCGGCGCACGGTGACCGTACCCTGATAGGTCAGGTCGAAATTCTCGGGCGCGTAGTTGCCGTAGTGAATCGGCCGATCCTCGATCAGCGTTTCGGGGTGGATCAGCCCGTCCTCGAAGCCGATGCCATAGATAAAGGGCTTGAGCGCCGAACCGGGCGAGCGCACGGCGCGCGTCAAGTCGACCTGGCCCGCACGGCGGAGATCGAAATAGTCCGGCGAGGCCACGCGCGCCAGCACCTCTCCGGAGGCGTTGTCGATTACGACGATGGCGACCGACAAGTCAGGTCCGAGATTCTGCGCCCGCTCGCGCGCGAGCTTCTCGAGCGTCCTCTGCAAGAAGCCATCGATCGTGAGGCGCAGCACCTTCTCCTTGGGCGAAAGTCCGGTCGCCTCGTCGGCCGAATGCGGCGCTATGAGCGGCATGGGCTTCCGCTCTTTCGGCACCGGTTCGTCCTTGGCGTGTGCGATCTCCGCCGCGCTGTAGAGGCCGCGCCCGGCTATGCGGTCGAGCACGCGGTCCCGCGCGCGCTTGGCGGCGACTGGGTACCGGTCGGGCCGGCGGAGCTCGGGCGATTGCGGCAGCGCTACGAGCAACGCAGTCTCGCCGAGCGTGAGCCGCCGCGGCTCCTTGCCGAAATAAGCGAGAGACGCCCCACGAACGCCTTCGAGATTGCCGCCATAGGGCGCGAGCGTCAGATAAAGCGAAAGGATCTCGTCCTTCGACAGCGCCCATTCGAGTTGAAGGGCTCGCACTGCCTCGTGCAGCTTGGCATAAAGCGAGCGCTTGGCGCGCGGCTCCATCAAACGCGCCACCTGCATGGTGATGGTCGAGCCGCCAGAGACGATGTGGCCCTGCGTTGTGAGCTGGTAGGCGGCGCGCATCAGGGCGAGCGGATCGACGCCGCGATGGTGGTAGAAGCGCTTGTCCTCGTAGGCGAGCAGCGCCTCGAGGAAGCGCGGATCGACGTCGTTGCGCGTCGCTGGCAGCCGCCAACGGCCTTCGGTCGTGAGATAGGCACGCAACAGCTTGCCGTCGCGGTCGACCACGACGGTCGAGACTTCGAGGTCACGCCCGAGCGGAGCTGGCCCGAACGCCTGGAACAGGCCGGAGATTCCGCCCGCGATCGCCGCGACAATCCACACTACGGTGATCGCAGCGACGGTGAGGCGCTGGCCCCGGCGCCTCCTCTTCCCCGTGGGGAGAGGGCCAGCGACCGCTCCCCCCTGTGGAGAGGTGACATTTGTCTCAGTGCTCATTTCGCTGGCGAGACCGTGATGTCCCCCGTTCCCGTCCGGCCGAAGCGGTCGGGCCGATACATGTCCTCGACCACTGCCTGCGGCAGCACATAGCTTCCGGGCGACACCGCGCGCACCACGTAGGCGATGGTGAAGACGGGTTTATCGTCGCTCCGCCGCTCGAAGGCCGCGGCGAACCGGTCGTCGCGGAACTCGGTGAAAGACGGCGTGCCGGCATTCTCGATCCACTCGAGTGTGCCGGTATCGCCTGAGGAGACGAGATGCGGATTGTCGATCTCGAATCCCGCCGGCACGTAGTCGATGAGCGAGACGCGCGCGAATTGCGGCTGCGGCTCGGTCACCGTGAGCACCACGACGAAGCGGTCGTTTTGCTTGGCGTGGCTCGGATCGGCGTCGGCCCCATCGAGCGTGTGGAAGCTCCGCTCGATGGAGAAGCCGTGCTCGGCAGCCGGCTCGGGGGTCTTGGGTGAGCCGCTCACCGAGACTACGGCATCGAGCGGCCCGTCGCCGCTATTGGTCACCGTGAGCGGTGCGGCGGCGAGCTGATCCTCGTCGAAAGTGCGATAGAGCGGGCCTTGCTGGCCTGCATCGTTGACCGTGAGGCTCACATTCTGTTTGCCGAGAGCGCGCGCCGCGAGCACGAGCCAGGCGTCTTCCTGCGTAGAGGTGTAGGTGACGAGGTCGCGCGCCTTATCGATGTCCTTGGTGGCGCTGACGAGGATCACCTTCGGCGCATCGCCTTCGGCGGCGAGCGTCACCACCGCTGCTGCGTCGCGGAGCGGCGAGCCGTAATCGATGCGCCCGCCCTCATAACGCTTGTCCTTGGGGAGCGCGGCGAGCGCGGCGTCGAAGGCCTTCTCGGCCCTGACCCGGTCGCCCAGCATGGCGAGCGCGGCGGCGATCTCGGCCTTCGCCGTCGCCGTTCCGAGATCGTCAAGCTTCACGTCGGCGATGTAGCGAAGATCGCCGACCGGCGCCATGCCGTTGCGGGCAAGGACGTAGAGCGCATAAGCGAGCGCAAGCCCGCCGTCGGTGGCGACGTCAGGTGCCGTGCTCACATAGTTTCGCAGGCGGTCGAGCGCGAGCTTGAACTGGTCGTCCGAGACGGAGAAGCCGCGCGCGCGAGCGCGGGTGAGAAAGTCCGTCGTATAAGAGTCGAGCCAGGCATCCTCGCCGCCCGGCGACCACAGCCCAAACGAGCCCTCGGAGCCCTGGCGCGCGAGAACGATCTCGATCGCCTTGGCAATGCGCTCGTCGACGCCGGTGTCAACCGCGAGCTGCGCATCGAGCGCCATCTCGTTGACATAGAGGAGCGGCAGAGCGCGGCTGATCACTTGCTCGGTGCAGCCGAGCGGATAGCGGTCGAGCGCCGCGAGCAGGCTCGCCACGTCGAGCGCGGCAGAGGGCGTCACCGAGAGCGCGACCTTGCCCGTTCCCGGCACGAGATCGCTGAACACGTCGCTCGTGACGGTTATGCTCTGGCCCGGATTGAGCGGCTTCACCGTGCGGCGCGCGAGCACCTGTGTCGCCGGCTTCACCTCGAGCGCGTATTTGCGCTCCACGCTGAAGTCTCCCGGCCCTGTGACAGCGACGGAAACCATGCCGCCGCCGACGCCGGTCGCCGTGATGGGCAGGCTCACCCCGCCGCGCTTCTTGGCGTCGAGGGGCAACGTCTTGTCCGGGCCTTCCACGCTGAGCGGACCGTTGGTCGTCACCGCGATCTGATAGTTGCCGGTCTCGCCCTCGACATTATCGAGGTCGAGTCGAAGCGTGCTCTTGTCGCCCATCAACAGGAAGCGCGGGAGCGTGGTGGTGACCACCACGGGATCGCGCACCACGACATCGGCCGAGGCGTGGCCGACCTTGTCGTTGCTCCAGGCGACCGCCATCACTCGCACGGTACCGACGAAGCCCGGAATATCGAAGTTGACCTCGGCGGTGCCGTCTGCGCCAACCGCGACGATGCCCGAATAGAGCGCAAGCGGCGGTTGGGTCGGCGGACTTCCGTTCAGCTCGCCTTCGCCGCCGTCGCCGCCAGTCCTGATCTGACCCTTGGTGCCCTGCATGCCGTCGATCAACTGTCCATACAGGTCACGGATCTCGGAGGAGAGCTTGCGCTGGCCGAGATAATACGTATCGGGGTCGGGCGCCTTGTAATTGGTGAGGTTGAGAATGCCGACATCGACCGCCGACACGACGACTCGTGCCTGTTCGTTCGGCGCCAGTCCGCTGAATTTGATCGGCACGCGCAGCGTGGTCTCGGGCCGGATGAGCTGCGGCAGGTCCATGGCGACGCCGATGGTATGCGCGGCCTTGTCGATGCCGAACCACTGCACGCCGATGGAGCGGCCGGGCATGCGCTTCTCGGCTTCGTCAAGCGGACGTCTGAGCGTCGCCAGCACATAGGCGCCGGTGCCCCAGTCTTGCCCGACCGTGAGCGGAAGCTTAACCAGCCCAGGCTGCACGTCTGTCGTCGTGGTGGTGAGCAGCTTGTCGCCGATCACCGCGAGCGTCACCTGGCCCGCGCTCCGCGCCGTCACTGCGACGGTCATCGCATCGCCCGGCTTGTATTCCTTCTTGTCGAGAGCGATCTCGAGCAGGTCGGGTGTATCGGCCGAGGCCGCGGCATAGAAGCCAGCGTCGAAGCCGTAGGTGGTCTCGGGCCCTTGCGGGTCAGCGCTCGACACTTCGAGCCGGTAACGCCCCCACGTGACGGGGACCGAGATCTTGCCCGTCTTGTCGGGCGCGACGTCGATCACGCCGTCGGCGACGCGGCGCGTGACCTTGACAGGCTCATAGTTCCAATAGCCGTTGGAGCGATACCATTGGTACTTGGATTCGATGCTGAGGAGCTGCCATTTGAGTCCCTTCGCCTCGATCTCCTTGCCGTCGGGCGCGACCATGGCGACGTCGAAGCTCGCCGTGTCCTGATCGCTGAGCGCGCTGCCGGAGAAGAGCGGCTTCACTCCGATCATGTTCGAAGCAGGTACGATGGGGAGCGAGAGACTCCGCTGGACCGCCCTGCCGCCGGGCTCCGCGAGCCTCACATTGATGTTTGCCTGAAGCGGCTTGGTCGAAGCCGGTAGCTTGCCGAGATCGACCGCGAAGGTCGCCTTACCCTTATCGTCGGTCTGCGGAAGGTCGGCGAGCGGAATGGCCTCGGTCGCGACCTCGTCCTCTTCCGGCTCATCCTTCGCGTTCCGCCCGAACACGTAGCCCGCATAGCCGGGGCGCTCTTCGGTCCTGACGATGTTGACCTCACCTTCGATGTCGAGTCCCGTTGCCGGCGCGCCGTAAAGGAAGCGGCCGTCGAGGTCGACCTTGGCGGGTGCGTCAGGAGAAATGCTGGTCGCATCGGTTGTGAGGTCGAACTCGAGCCGATCCGGCACATAATCTTCGATGAGGAAGCTCGCCTCGCCGATCGACGGTTGCTTGGGGTCGGAATAGACCGCGACGCGCCACGTTCCCGTCGGCGCCGAGGAGATGATGGGAATGCTGAGCGAGCGCCCGCCAAGTCCCTGGTCGGGCACAACGGTGCGGCGATACTCGACCCCGTCGGGCCGCTCGACAACCATGGTCAAATCGACATCTGGGACGGCGACGCCGTTGGCGTTGCGCAGCAGCGTGGTTACATAGACGGTCTCGCCGGTGCGGTAGACGCCGCGCTCGGTGAACACGAAAGCGTCGAGCGTACCAGGCGGTTCACGTCCCGCGACCCCGCGATCGGTCAAATCGAAGGCGGATTGCGTAAGATTGAGAAAGGCATAGTCGGCCCCGTCGCCGGAGGCCACCAGCATGGCCGGAGCTTGGCCTCCTTCGCCGCGGGCAAGACCCGGCTCGAAAGCAACCGCGCCTGAGGCATCTGTCTTCTTGACCGCCAGCACATCGTTGTTGCGGGCAAGCAGTCTGATCTCGACATTCCCTGCCGGGGCCGTCGTCGCGAGCGAATTGACGAAGGCATGGATACCGTCGGAACCGGAATAGGCCGTCAGCCCGAGATCGGAGACGATAAACCATTGCGTGGCGCGCTCGCCGTAATCGTCGCCGGGAACATTGGCCGGCTGCGCCGCGAGCAGATAGACGCCGGGCTGCATGGTCGGCACCGCCTCGTTGATGGGAAAGGCGGTGGTGATCTCCTGGTTGAGCTCCTTCTCGACCTTGAGCTCGCCGGTCCACACCTTCTCGCCCTTCTGGTTGGCGATGTCGTCGAGCGAATAGCCGTAGAGATTGCGCTCGAAGTCGTCGCCGAGCACGTTGTCAAGCAGGCTGCGGTCGCCGATGCGATAGATCGAGACCTTGAGGGCATCAGTGTTCACGCTGATGAGCGGGATGCCTTGTTGTCCAGTCCGCGGCAGAACGTAGGCCTTGCCGGCGAGCCTGACCGACGGACTCCGGTCGCGCACATAGATGGTGAAGTCGGCGTTCTTGAGCAGGCTTTCGTCGACCGTCGAGGGCAGTCCTGCGCGAAGCGTGATGGAATAGGTATCGCCGTGCTCCAGTCCTTCGACGCAGAGCTGCTGGTCATCGACCGAGATCGCCGGCTTGTCTTGGCCGGCAACCACGACGTAAGGCGCAAAATCGGTGCGCTTGGGCAGCTTCTCCGAGAACTGGAAGCAGGCGCGCGGGCTTGCGGAGTCGGAGTCGACGCTGAAATTGGAGACGCGGAAACCGTACTTCTCGCGGAGCGAGGCATAGGTCGCCTTGAGGTCAGGAGTCTCGTCGAGCGCGAGGGCGATCTTCAGCACGTTCAACGCCTGACGCCACTCGTCGCGCTTGCCGAAGGCGTTGGCGAGCGTGATCAGCGCCGCCGCCTCGTCCGTCGCGTTGGTCGCGCGCTGATAGGAGATATAGGCCGCGGTGGCTGCGTTGTCGAAGCGTGTCGAGCCGTCGTCCTCATCGGTCACCGGGATGGAGAGCCAGATATCGGCGAGCCTCCTCCAGGCGGCATCGTCGTTCGGCGCCACGGTGACGATTTGTACATAGACGTCGGCGGCGCTTGCCAGGTCTTGCGACTTGAGCAGCGTGTCGGCTTGCTGCTTCAGCTTGATCAGCGGCTTGTCGACGGTGCCCGCCTGATCCTTGAGGTCGGCGATCAGCGTGATGGCCGCATCGTCCAGGGCATCGTCTTGAAAGGTCTTCTTGGCGGCGAGGGAAGGGGTGGCGAGGACAAGGAAAAGCGCGGCGACGAGGCCGGCGCGGAACCATGCAAGCATTGTTTCCTCCGGGGGCCCGCCCTCGGGCAAGCGGGCGCAAGACCCCCATCGTACTGGAGGCTTGTGGCGGAAACCAGGGTCACGAACTGATCTCAGTCGGCAAAGGCCGGAAGGGCCGGCCAGCCATAGATTTCCGCGGCCCGGCGGATAAGCGCCTCGGCGAGGATCGAGCCATTGTCGGAGTTGGTCATCACCACCATTCCCTGGCCCTCGCCGGGCATGAGGATGAGATAGGATTGATAACCGACATTCTGCCCCCGTTTCATGACGACGACCGCTCCTCCGCTTTCCGCGATCGCCGCGCCGAGACCGTAGGGACCGCCGTTCTGCCGCGTCAGCATCTGCCGCACCAACTCAGGGGTGAGGAAGAGCGCGCTATCTCCGCGCCACGCCCTGCTAACCAGGAGCAGGAGATTGGCGATGTCGCTCGGCGTTGACCATAGTCCTGCGGCGGCATGTTCGGGGAACACGTGGCAGCCACCTTTGATTTCCGTCCCGTCGGCGAGATGTCCGGTCGCGGCGTTCAACCTAAGCCCATCCGGCAAAGGCTGAGCGAAGGTCGAGTGGTTCATCTCGGCCGGCTTCAGTACCGTCTCCTCCATCGCCTCGACGAAGGGCGTGTGCAGCGTATCGACCATGAGCGCTTCGGCGATCTCGTAGCCGCCGCCTGAATAGTGATAGGCACTGCCCGGCACGGCGATCACCGTGACAGGAGGCGAATCGGCCGGCGGCGATCCGTCGAGAATCTGCGTCAGCGTGGGCAGCGGCGCCCCGAGTTCGTAGCCGAGAAAGCCCGGCACGCCGATCCCTGCCGTCATGCTGAGCAGCCCGCGCAAGGTGACGGGATGATCCTTGTCGAGATCGTTGGCCGGCACATGCCACGAAGTGAGGCTTGAGTTGACGTCTTCGTCGAGGGCGAGCCGCTTCTGGTCGACGAGCCGCATCGCACCTATCGCCGCGACGAATTTCGACAGCGACGCAGCTTGAAAAAGCGTGTCGGGCGTGGCGCCTTGCCCGTAAGCGCGCGCGGCGGCGATGCCGTCTTGATCGATCAGCGCGATGCTGACGGATGGGACATTGAGCGCAGCCATTGCACCGCTGAGCGTAAGCGTCTTGCTCATGCCGCCGATGGTGACGTTAAGCCCCGACTCCAGGTCCATAGGCGCGGCTGCCACGGTGGCGCGAGGCAGCGAGAGAGAACCGGCAAGCAGAGCGGCAGCCAGCCCTAACCGCTGCATCGTCTTGCCCATGTGAGGCTCTCCTTACGCGGCGCTTTCCATCTCGCGCGCGAGCGTGCCGATCTGCCCGCGTACCCATTCATGGCATTCGTCACGGTCATAGCTCGAATGCCAGAAGAGCCTCAACGGAAAGGCGACGCCGGCGAAAGGCTGATGAATGCGGACGAGTCCAAACTGCCGCTCGAGGATCGAGGCGAGCGAGACGGGAAGGGTGAGGAGCGCGTCGCTGTTCAACGCGAGCAGGAGGCCGACCAGCATGGAGGAGACGCGCGCAACGATCCGGCAGCAAGTCCTCTCGGCGGCGAGCGCTTGGTCGATCAGCTCGAGCGCCGGCAAGGAATTCACCTCGATGTGGTCGGCAGCGGCGAAACTGAGCGCCTTGGGCCTCCGCTTCGCGAGTGGATGACCTGGGCGCGCGAGCGTGACCAGCCTGTCGTCGAACAGCTTCAGCATGCGGATGTCAGGTGCCTGAACCGGCAGACCCTCGATGTCGAGCACGAAATGACAGCGTCCGGCGCGCAGCGCTTCGACGTTCTCTTCGCGATGCGACGGCATCCAGCCGGCATGGATGCTCGGCGCGAGTTGGGCGAGGCGCTGGCGGAGCGGCTGAACCAGAATGAGCTCGCCGGCTTCGCTCGCGGCGACGGCGAAGTCACGCGACGCAAGCGAAGGATCGAACGGCTTGCTTGGCCGAAGCAAACTCTCCATGCCGGCAAGGATGACGTGCACGGTCGGCGCAAGCTCGAGCGCCTTGGCCGTCGGCACGAGCTTCTGCCCGGCCCGCACAAACAGCTCGTCGGCAAAAATCTCGCGGAGCTTGGCGAGCGCATGGCTGATGGCCGATGAGCTTCGCCCGAGCCGCTCGGCGGCGCGCGTCACACTCGCATCGACGAGCAGCGCGTCAAGCGTGACCAGGAGATTGGCGTCGACTTCCTTTAGATGCATGAAATGCAACTATTCGGCTGAGAAGAGTTCACTTCATGCATGTTAAACGGCGCGCTACTGTGTTGACAAGACATCCGGCTGCCCAGCCCGGATGTCTGAAATGTCCGAAGCGGAAGCTAGGATGTTTCCTCATCTCAGCCTTGCGGCGGCCCGAAGGTTCGCGCCAGAGGGCCGTCGCAATTTCCTGATTGTGGGAGCCCGTCCTTGGGACCGCCACGGATCAAGGGGTAACGATGTTCCGCGCATCATGGATTGCTGGCCCGATCGCAGCGTTGGCGATCGGGGTTTCTCTGGCGGCGCTCCCCGCCGCGGCCGATCCCTCGGCTGGGCATGTACTCAATACCTACTCCGACATCGCCGAAGCCGCTTATTCCGATGCGGCCGACACCGCGCGCACGCTGATGCTCGCGGTCGATGCTTTTCTCGCTCACCCGAGCGATGACAATCTGCGGGCCGCCCGCGCCGCCTGGATTGCTGCGCGTATCCCTTACATGCAAACCGAGGCCTTCCGCTTCGGCAATCCGGTCATCGACGATTGGGAAGGCCGCGTGAATTCCTGGCCGCTCGATGAAGGCTTGATCGATTATGTCGACACCAACATCTACGGCACCGACTCGTCGGAGAATGAGCTCTACACCGCCAATGTCATCGCCAACACGTCGCTGACCATCGGCGGCAAGAAGATCGATACCTCGAAGATCACCAAGGAGCTTCTCGCCAACGTGCTCCAGGAGGCTGGAGGCGTCGAGGCCAATGTCGCGACCGGCTATCACGCCATCGAGTTCCTGCTCTGGGGGCAGGACCTGAACGGCACCGGCCCCGGCAATGGCAATCGCCCGGCAACCGACTACGATCCTAACAATTGCACCCACGGCAATTGCGCCCGACGCGCCGAGTATCTCCGCACCGCGACTGATCTCCTCGTCGACGACCTCACCTGGATGGCGGAGCAATGGGGCCCCGACGGCTCGGCGCGCAAGAAGGTCATGGACGGCACTGACGACGCGGGCCTAGCGGTGATCATGACCGGACTCGGCAGCCTGTCCTACGGCGAGCTTGCCGGCGAGCGCATGAAGCTCGGGCTCATGATTCACGACCCCGAGGAGGA
>DATHCZ010000055.1:0-12942 GCA_035319265.1 Methyloceanibacter sp.
GCGCGCACGGAGAATGTCGGCGGCGAGATTCTCTGCAACGTGTTCTAGGCGGGGCTTGGTAGCGAAGGTTTGAACGATGTCGCGGATTGGCAAAAAGGCGGTGACGGTTCCGAGTGGTGTGACCGCCACGGTGAACGGCCAGGAGGTGGCGGTGAAGGGCCCCAAGGGCGAGCTCAAGCACGTCCTCGCCGACGCCATGGCGGCCAAGCTCGATAAGGGCCGCATCGAGGTGACCATGCGCGAGGACACCAAAGAGGCGCGCGCCATGTGGGGCATGAGCCGGACGATGGTCGCCAATCTGATGGCCGGCGTGACGGAAGGCTTCACCAAGAAGCTCGAGATCACCGGTGTCGGCTATCGCGCCGCGGTGCAGGGCTCGAACGTGCAGCTCCAGCTCGGCTATAGCCACGATGTGAGCTACCCGATTCCGAAAGGCATTCAGGTCGTTTGTCCGAAGCCGACCGAGATTGTGATAACCGGCATCGACAAGCAGAAGGTGGGCCAGGTGGCGGCGGAAATCAGGCGGTTCAGGCCACCCGAGCCCTACAAGGGCAAGGGCGTGAAATACGCGGGCGAGTTCATCCTCCGCAAGGAAGGCAAGAAGAAGTAGGACGAGACCATGGGCGCGTTGAATGAAGGCTTCATGCGGCGTTCGCGCCGGGTCCGGGCCTCGCTTAGGCGAGCGGCCAACGGGCGCGCGCGGCTGTCGGTGTTCCGCTCCTCGAAGCATATCTATGCCCAGGTGATCGACGATGGCGCCGGCAAGACCGTTGCGGCGGCGTCGACGCTGGACAAGGACCTCAAGGGCAATCTGCCGAAGGGCAGCGACCTTGCGGCGGCGACCGCCGTCGGCAAGCTCGTGGCCGAGCGCGCGCTCCAGGCCGGTGTCAAAGATGTGATCTTCGATCGCGGCGGCTATCTCTACCATGGGCGCGTCAAGGCGCTTGCCGAGGCCGCGCGCGAGGCTGGCTTGAATTTCTAGAGGATCGAGATGATGGATCGCAAAGGGGGCCGAGGCCCGCAAGGCAGAGACCGCGAGGAGCGCGACAGCGAGTTTGTCGACAAGCTCGTGCACATCAATCGCGTGGCCAAGGTGGTGAAGGGCGGGCGGCGCTTCGGCTTCGCTGCGCTCGTCGTCGTCGGCGACCAGAAGGGCCGCGTCGGCTTCGGTCACGGCAAGGCGCGCGAGGTGCCCGAGGCCATCCGCAAGGCGACCGATGCCGCCAAGCGCAACCTGGTGAAGGTTCCCTTGCGCGAGGGCCGCACGCTACATCACGACGTGACCGGCCAACACGGCGCCGGCAAGGTGGTGCTGCGCGCGGCGCCCCCCGGCACCGGCATCATCGCCGGCGGTCCGATGCGCGCCGTGTTCGAGACGCTCGGCATCCAGGACGTCGTCGCCAAGTCGCTTGGGAGCTCAAATCCCTACAATATGGTGCGCGCGACGTTCGATGCGCTGCGCCACGAGGATAGCCCGAGGGGGGTTGCGGCGCGGCGCGGCAAGAAGGTAAGCGAGATCGTTTCGCGCCGCAGGGACGGTGCGGGCGATGCCGTCGCCCAACCCGAGGCCTAGGCCCGAGCACGCAAGGTTCATGACAATGGCCGACACATCCAAGCGGAAGACGATCGTCGTCGAGCAGATCGGGAGCCCGATCCGGCGCCCTTATATCCAGCGCGCGACGCTGATCGGGCTCGGCCTCAACAAGATGCACAAGCGGCGCACGCTGATCGACAGCCCGCAAGTGCGCGGCATGGTCGCCAAGATCGCCCATCTCGTCCGCATCGTCGAAGACGAGAGCAAGGCTTAAGGAACGAAGCAAATGCGTTTGAACGAGATCAGGGACCGGCCGGGCGCGACGAGCGCCAAGAAGCGGCTCGGGCGCGGCATCGGCTCGGGCCTGGGCAAGACGGCCGGCAAGGGCACCAAGGGCCAGAAGGCGAGAGCCGGCGTCGCCATCAAGGGCTTCGAGGGCGGCCAGATGCCGCTTCATCGGCGCTTGCCGAAGCGCGGCTTCAACAACATCTTCGCCAAGAAGTTCAACGAGCTCAATCTCGGCAAGATTCAAGGCGCGATCGATGCCGGAACGCTCGACGGCAAGAAGCCGATCACCGTCGAGGCGCTGAGGGAAGCCGGGCTTATCCGGCGCGCCAAAGACGGCGTGAGGCTGCTTGGGTCCGGCGAGATCAAGGGCAAGCTCGCCTTCGAGGTGACCGGTGCCTCGGCGAGCGCGATCAAGGCCGTCGAAGCCAAAGGCGGCACGGTTACGCTGAAATCGATCACTGGGCGCGAGAGGCCTGCGGCCGACGCGATCAAGGCCGAAAAGCGCGCCAAGAAGCGCGAGGCGGTTGCCGCCAAGGCCGCTGCCAAGGGCGGCAAGCCTAAGGCCGCCGACGAGAAAGGGGCGGCCGCCGAGGCAGAGGCACCCAAGGCAAAGAAGGCGAAGCCGGAGGCGAACGCCGAGCATGGCGAGGCTAGGCCTGAGAAGGCGAAGCCCGCCAAGAAGGACAAGTCCGAGTGACGTTAGGGCGGCGCCGCTCGGGCGCGCCCTAAGTCCTCGCCATAGGGAAGAGAGCGCTCGAATGGTCTCCGCCGCAGAACAGCTCGTCTCCAATCTCAATTTCGCGGCCTTCGCCAAGGCGGATGAGCTCAAGAAGCGCATCTGGTTCACGCTTGGCGCCCTGCTGATCTACCGGCTCGGCACCTATATCCCGATTCCCGGCGTCAATCCTCAGGCGCTCGCCGAGGTGTTCAAGCAGAACCAGAGCGGCATCCTCGGCATGTTCAACATGTTCTCGGGCGGTGCGGTCGCGCGCATGGCGATCTTCGCGCTCAACATCATGCCGTATATCTCGGCCTCGATCATCATCCAGCTGCTTACCACCGTCTCGCCGCATCTTGAGAGCCTGAAGAAGGAAGGCGAGCAGGGCAGGCGGCAGATCAACCAATATACGCGCTACGGCACCGTCTTGCTCGCGGCGCTTCAGGGTTACGGCATCGCCGTGGGCCTCGAGGGCGCAGGCAACATCGTGCTCGATCCCGGCTTGATGTTCCGCATCACCACCGCCATCACGCTGGTCGGCGGCACCGTGTTCTTGATGTGGCTCGGCGAGCAGATCACCGCGCGCGGCGTCGGTAACGGCATCTCGCTTATCATCTTCGCCGGCATCGTGGCGCAATTGCCCCATGCCGTGGTCGGAACGCTCGAGCTCGGCCGGCAGGGCGCGCTCTCGACGACGCTGATCATCCTTCTCCTCGTCATGGCGGTCGTGGTCATCGCCATCATCGTGTTCATGGAGCGGGCGCAGCGGCGGCTGCTGGTGCAATATCCCAAGCGCCAGGTCGGCAACCGCATGTTCCAGGGCGATGCCTCGCATCTGCCGCTCAAGTTGAACAGCGCGGGCGTGATCCCGCCGATCTTCGCCTCCTCGCTCTTGCTTCTGCCGATCACGGTGGCGAATTTCTCCGCCGGGCAGGGGCCTGAATGGCTGACCACCGTGACCGCCATGCTTGGGCGCGGGCAGCCGCTCCACATCTTCATTTATATCGCCCTGATCATCTTCTTCGCGTTCTTCTACACGGCCGTGGTGTTCAACCCGAAAGACACTGCCGACAATCTGAAGAAGTATGGCGGCTTCCTGCCCGGCATCAGGCCCGGCGAGCGCACCGCCGAGTATATCGACTACGTGCTGACCAGGATTACGGTGGTGGGCGCCATCTATCTTGCAGCGGTGTGCGTGCTGCCGGAGATCCTCATCTCCTATGCCGGCGTGCCGTTCTATTTCGGCGGCACCTCTCTCCTCATCGTGGTGAGCGTCACCATGGACACCGTCGCTCAAATCCAGAGCCATCTGCTCGCCCATCAATATGAGGGCCTGATCAAACGGGCCCGCCTTAGAGGAGCGAGGCGGCGATGAACCTGGTCCTGCTCGGCCCTCCTGGGGCGGGCAAAGGCACCCAGGCCAAGCTGCTCGAGGACGGACACGCTCTCACCAAGCTGTCCACCGGCGATATGCTGAGGGCCGCGGTCGCCGCAGGCACCGAACTCGGGCGCAAGGCTGGCGACATCATGGAGCGCGGCGCCCTCGTCCCCGACGATCTCGTCATCAAGCTGATTGCCGAGCGCATGGATGAGGGCGGCGAAGGCCGGGGCTATATCCTCGATGGCTTTCCCCGCACCATCGCTCAGGCCGAGGCGCTCGACCGGTTGCTCGCCGAGCGTCATAAACGTCTCGATCGGGTGATCGTGATGGAGGTCGACGACGAGGCCCTCGTGGAGCGCATTACCGGCCGGTTCGCGTGCGCCGATTGCGGGGAGGGCTATCACGACATCTACAAGCCGACCAAAGTGCCCGGCGTGTGCGACCGCTGCGGGGGCACGCAGTTCGTGCGGCGCAAGGACGACAACGAAGAGGTGGTGCGCGCTCGGCTTAAGGCCTATCACGCCCAGACCGAGCCCCTGATCGACTATTACACGCGGCAGGGAAAGGTGAGGACGGTCGACGGCATGGCGGATATTGCGACCGTCCAGAAGGAGATCAACCAGGCGCTCGAAGGCGCCGCCGCTTGAGGAGGAAACCGGGCAAATACGGCCGGTTGACCTTGTCAAGCGGAATCGCTACATAAGCCCGGCTACATTGAAAAACGGACTGACCGGTCCTCGGGGGTATTGCCTTTCCGCGGTCGGTCTTGTCGTGTTCATGTTGGGAAATCTGGTTTAATTTCAGCACGTTAGCTCGTGCGCGAGGAGGCGGTTTCGTGGCCCGAATTGCAGGCGTTAATATCCCGACCAACAAGCGGGTCGAGGTGGCGCTCACTTATATTCATGGCATCGGCGATACGTTTGCCAAGCAGATCTGCGCCAAGGTCGCGATCCCACCCGAGCGGCGGGTGAGCCAGCTGACCGAGTCCGAGATCATGCAGATTCGCGAGGTCATCGACCACGACTATGTCGTGGAAGGCGATCTTCGGCGCGACGTCGCCATGAACATCAAGCGGTTGATGGATCTCGGCTGCTACCGGGGCCTACGCCATCGCCGCGGCCTGCCGGTCCGCGGCCAGAGGACACACACCAATGCGCGCACGCGCAAAGGTCCCGCCAAGCCGATCGCCGGCAAGAAGAAGTAGGCAATGTCGGGCAGATCGCGGGCCTTCGCTCGCGACCGCGTCAATTCATCAATTCGCAATGCGGGAATAGAGCATGGTCAAGGAGAAGGCGCGGGTTCGTCGCCGCGAAAAGAAGAACATCACGTCGGGCGTTGCTCACGTGCATGCGAGCTTCAATAACACGATGATCACCATCACCGACGCGCAAGGCAACGCCATCTCTTGGTCGTCGGCGGGCGCCATGGGCTTCAAGGGCTCGCGCAAGTCGACGCCTTATGCCGCGCAGGTCGCCGCCGAGGATGCCGGCAAGAAGGCGATGGAGCACGGCATGAAGAATCTCGAGATCGAGGTGAGGGGTCCGGGCTCGGGGCGTGAGTCGGCGCTGCGCGCGCTTCAGGCCGCTGGCTTCAATATCATCTCGATCCGCGACGTGACGCCGATCCCGCATAACGGCTGCCGGCCGCGCAAGCGCCGTCGCGTCTAACAAGAAAGGCAAGGCTTAACCGCACATGTTGCACGAGGATACTCGCAAGCTGGGCCAGGCGGCCCCGCTTATGGACCAAGAAAGGGCTTCACCGGTGCTGCAGAAGAACTGGCAAGATCTTATCAAGCCCACCAAGCTCAACGTCTCTCCCGGCCGCGATCCGCAGCGCTTCGCCACGGTCGTCGCCGAGCCGCTCGAGCGTGGCTTCGGGCTCACCCTGGGCAACGCGCTCAGGCGCGTGCTGCTGTCCTCGCTTCAGGGCGCCGCCATCACTTCGGTGCATATCGACGGTGTGCTGCATGAATTCTCCTCGATCCCCGGCGTGCGCGAGGACGTGACCGACATCGTCCTGAACATCAAGGAGATCGCGCTCAGGCAACATGCCGAAGGCATCAAGCGCATGGTCCTCAAGAAGGAGGGCCCCGGCGTTGCCAAGGCTGGCGACATTGAAGGCGGAGCCGACATCGAGATCCTGAACCCGGATCACGTGATCTGCACGCTCGACCAGGGTGCCGCGATCCGCATGGAGTTCACCACCTCGACCGGCAAGGGCTACGTGCCGGCCGAGCGCAACCGGCCCGACGATGCACCGATCGGCTATATCCCGGTCGATTCGCTCTATAGCCCGGTGCGCAAGGTGTCCTATCGCGTCGAGAATACCCGCGAGGGCCAGATTCTCGACTACGACAAGCTCACCATGGAGATCGAGACCGACGGCTCGGTGCGTCCCGAGGACACCGTCGCGCTCGCCGCGCGCATCGTGCAGGACCAGCTCTCGGTGTTCGTCAATTTCGAGGAGCCGAAGAAGGAGGTTTCGCTCGAGCGCCAGCCCGAGCTCGTGTTCAACGCGGCGCTGCTCAAGAAGGTCGACGAGCTCGAGCTTTCGGTGCGTTCGGCCAATTGTCTCAAGAACGACAACATCGTCTATATCGGCGACCTCATCCAAAAGACCGAGGCGGAGATGCTGCGCACGCCGAATTTCGGGCGGAAGTCGCTGAACGAGATCAAGGAGGTGCTCGCCTCCATGGGGCTCCATCTCGGCATGGAAGTGCCGGATTGGCCGCCGGAGAATATCGAGGAGCTCGCCAAGCGCTTCGAGGACCATTACTGAGCTGAAGCCGCAAGCCAGACTCTAAGGGTTAAGTCACATGCGCCATCGTAACGCCGGCCGTAAGCTCAACCGCACCGCGACGCATCGCAGCGCACTGTTCGCGAGCCTTGCCGTCGCGCTGTTCAAGCACGAGCAGATCGCCACGACGCTTCCCAAAGCGAAAGAGCTGCGCCGCGTCGCCGACCGGCTGATCACGCTCGCCAAGCGCGGCGATCTGCATGCGCGCCGTCTCGCCTATTCCCGCATCAGGGACGAGGCCATCGTGGCCAAGCTGTTCGAGACGCTCGGTCCGCGTTATGCGGACCGACCCGGCGGCTATACGCGGGTGATGAAGGCCGGCTTCCGCTATGGCGATGCCGCGCCGATGGCGATCATCGAGCTGGTCGATCGCGATCGTGAGGCAAGGGGGGCGGATTCAGGTCCGACTCAGGAGCAAGAGCCGGCCGCCGCGTAACGGGCAGGGGCGCGCCGCGTGAGGCGGCGCGTCTTGGCAACGGGCTATTTGCTATCCTGATCGTCGTCGCCCTCGGGCTTGGCGTCGGGGTGGGCCTCGTCATAGGCCTTGATGGCTACCTGCTTGATCCCTTTGACGCCGTCGGCGAGGATCCCAGTGATGACCTTCTTGGCCTCGTCGTCGCTCTTGCCATTGGCGTCGAAGTCGGACTGCCAGTAGATGACCGAGCGGTTCGGCTCGTCGTCAACTTCGAGCCACAGCTTCGACTTGTAATTCTTGACGGGGAGCGGGCTTTCGACGATCTCATAGGTGTAGGCGAGATCCTCCGTGCTGGTCAGCTTCTCCTTGATCTTGCCCCCATCCTTGAGCGTGAGCGTGCGGAAGGTTACGTCACCTTCCTTGCTCTCCTCGCATTTGGCCACTGCGGGGTGCCATTTCTCGATGGCACAGAACTCCCCGACGACCTTCCAGATCTCAGGGGGAAGGCCGGGCGCTTCCGTCCTCTTCTTGACCGTGATCGCATAGGCCGAGCCGCTACCGATCAGGACAGCAAAGCCGGTGATCAGCGCCAGTTTCATCAATTGCATGCGTTTCTCTCCACAGTGTGTATCGTTGATTTTTCTCTTAAAACACGCGGGCGGCATCTTAGTAGAATGAAGGGGGCCGGCAAGCCCGCAGGGGCTTGAATCAGTGTCAAACCGCCCCAGTTCCCTTCCTGATTCGCCTTGGTTTATAGGAGAAGCTTACCGCTTCTAGACTTAACCCCGCCAATTCGAACGAGCGATGGTTATCTTGGCAAAATCACTAGGGAAATTTGGCATCGCGGGTTTGCTCGCCTGGCAAATTATTGCGGCTGGTGCGCCTGCGCACGCGCAACAGCGCGCGGTCCCCGAAAGCCAAGTCGCGATCAAGCAGTCCTTCGCTCCGATCGTGAAGCGAGCCGCTCCTGCGGTGGTCAATGTCTATGTCCAGCATAGGGTCGAGCAGATGGTGTCGCCGTTCGGCGACGATCCGTTCTTCGGGCAATTGTTCGGCGAGCGGTTCGGCGTCCCGCGCGAGCGCATCGAGAACTCGTTGGGGTCCGGCGTGCTGGTCGACCCAAGCGGCCTTGTCGTCACAAACAATCACGTCATTCAGGGGAGCGGCGAAGAGGAAATCACCGTGGCCTTGTCGGACGGACGCGAGTTCCCGGCCAAGATCGTGCTCAAGGACGAGCATACTGACCTTGCCGTGCTGCGCCTCGACGCCAAGGGCGCTCAGTTCCCGGTCATTCAATTCGCCGATTCGGACAGTCTCGAAGTCGGCGATCTCGTGCTTGCCATCGGCGATCCGTTCGGTGTCGGGCAGACGGTGACGAGCGGCATCGTCTCGGCGCTCGCCCGGACGCAAGTCGGCATCTCGGACTATCAGTTCTTCATCCAGACCGACGCGGCCATCAATCCCGGCAATTCGGGCGGCGCCCTCGTCGATATGGACGGCAAGCTCGCGGGCATCAACACGGCGATCTTCTCGCGGAGCGGCGGCTCGCACGGCATTGGCTTTGCCATTCCATCGAACATGGTGCGCCTCGTCGTTCAGTCCGCGCTCAAGGGCGTGACGGTGCAGAGGCCCTGGCTCGGCGCGACGCTTCAGCCGGTGACGCCCGACATCGCCGATTCGCTCGGGCTGACGACGCCGTCGGGCGCCCTGGTCGCCAAGGTCGCGGCCAAGGGCCCGGCGGCAAAGGCCGGGCTTGTTGCCGGCGACGTCGTGGTCGGCGTCGACGACAAGGAGGTCAAGGATCCGCAGGGCTTCGAGTACCGCTTCATGACCAAGGGCATCGGCGGCTCTGCCGAGCTCAGCGTTTTGCGCAAGGGTGCGAAGCTCAAGACGACCATCGCTCTGCTTGCCCCGGTCGAGGACCCGCCACGCGATGCGCGCGAGCTCGTCGGGCGCCATCCGCTGTCGGGTTGCAAGGTCGCCAATCTGTCGCCCGCCGTCGCGCAAGAGGTCGGGCTCGATGACGATAGCCGGCAGGGCGTCGTGGTCCTCGACGTCAAGGACAAGACGCCCGCGGCACGGCTCGGCATGAAGCGTGGCGACATCGTCGTCGGCCTCAACAATCAGAAAGTGGCCTCGGTGGCGCAGCTCGCCGCGGCCCTCGATCTTTCCGGCGACGCCTGGCGGCTCTCTCTCGAGCGAGACGGGAAGCTGTTCAACCTCACGATTTCCGGCTGATCATGAAGAAAGCGGCGTCAACGACGCTGTTCGAGGCTGCCGGGCTCGCGGACGGTGCGCCGCGGCCGCTCGCCGACCGTCTCAGGCCGGCCACGCTCGATGAGGTCATCGGCCAGGACCACCTCCTCGGCGAGCAGGGCATTCTCCGCCGCATGGTCGACGCCGGTCGGCTCGCCTCGGTGGTGTTTTGGGGACCGCCGGGGACCGGCAAGACGACCGTCGCGCGGCTTCTCGCCGAGGTGACCGATCACCAATTCGAGCAGCTCTCGGCGATCCATTCCGGAGTGGCTGATCTGCGCAAGGTGTTCGACGCGGCACGCGCGCGGCGCGAGGAGGGGCGCGGCACTCTGCTGTTCGTCGACGAAATCCACCGCTTCAACCGCTCGCAGCAGGATGCCTTTCTGCCGCATATGGAGGACGGGACGATCATCCTGATCGGCGCCACGACCGAGAATCCGTCCTTCGAGCTCAACTCGGCGCTTTTGTCGCGGGCGAGCGTGCTGACCTTCAAACGGCTCGACGACGAGGCGCTCAAAGCTCTGCTCGCTCGTGCCGAGGCGCACGAGAAGCGCAAGCTGCCGCTGACCGAGGACGCGCGTGCGGCGCTCATCACCATGGCCGACGGCGACGGGCGCGGGCTGATCAATCTCGCGGAGGATGTGTTCCTGGCCACTGCCTCGGGCGCTAAAGCGCCGCTCGACCGCGAGGCGCTGGTGAAGCTCGTGCAGCGCCGGGCGCCGATCTACGACAAGAGCCAGGACGGCCATTACAATCTCATCAGCGCGCTGCATAAATCGGTGCGGGGCTCCGACCCCGACGCCTCGCTCTATTGGCTGGCGCGCATGCTCGCCGGCGGCGAGGACCCGCTCTATATCGCGCGGCGTCTGGTGCGCATGGCAGTCGAGGATATCGGACTCGCCGATCCGAATGCTCTGGTGCAGGCGATCGCCGCCAAGGACACGTACGATTTCCTCGGCAGTCCCGAGGGCGAACTCGCGCTCGCTCAAGCCACGATCTATCTTGCCACAGCACCGAAATCGAACGCGGGCTATGTCGCTTTCGGCATGGCCTCGCGCGTGGCGACCGAGAGCGGGTCTCTGCTCCCGCCGAAGCACATTCTGAACGCGCCGACCAAGCTGATGAAGCAGGAAGGCTATGGCGGCGGTTACGCCTATGACCACAACGAGGACGAAGCTTTCTCAGGCCAGAATTACTTCCCCGACGGCATGGAGCGGCAGACCTTCTACGCGCCCACCACTTACGGGTTTGAGGCCGAGCTGAAAGAGCGGCTCAAGCGCTTCGCCAAGCTGCGTAGAGAGCGGGGCGGGGACTAAGCCCCTTCGCAGGGACCGCTCTCGCCGTAGCGGATAACCTTCACTTTTTCCGTGGTGATCAGAGCACTCCCCATGATTGGTTCGATGGCCTCGAGGAACTTCTCGATGTTCTCCTCGACGTCCACGATCTCGATCACAAGGGGAAGATCTTGCGAGAGGCGCAGGATCTTGGTCGTGTGCAGCCGGCTCGAATGGCCGAAGCCGAGAGGCCCGCGCAAGACAGTGGCGCCGGCAAGATGCATCTCGCGCGCCTTCAGCACGATAGCTTCGTAGAGCGGCTTGTGGCCGGCCTTGTCGTCCTCACCGATGAAGATGCGCAAGAGAACGGCATCGCGGTGGAGCGGCATGGTCAAATCCACTTCATGGCGTTGAGCGAGCTTCCCAGACCTTGTCCGGCCCAGACCGCCAGCAGGCAGAGCGCAACCGAGCCGGCGATGTTCCCCCCGGCGTAGGCCCATTCGCCGTCGTTCATGAGGTTCAGAGTCTGAAGGCTGAACGAGGAGAACGTGGTGTAGCCCCCGCAGAATCCCGCCATGAGGGCGAGCCGCATGGTCGAGCTCACGAAGATTCGGCCATCGGGTCCGGTCAGGGCGGCGATCAGCCCGATGATGAAGGAGCCCGTCACGTTCACGATAAGCGTGCCCCAGGGAAAGGTCTCGCCAATCGTGCGGGCGACCACGCCAGAGGCCCAAAAACGGCTCATGCCTCCGAGCGCACTGCCCAAGGCGATCCAAAAATAAACAGCCATAAAGACGCTTCTCCTTGAGGCGGGGTTGTTACAACGCGAGCCGTCACTTTGCCACGAGAACGGGACAAGGCGAGAGGTCGACGAGCCGGTCGGCCCGCGTGCCGAGCACTCGCTCGTAGAAGGTGGAATGGCCCGTGGCGCCGATCACCAAGAGGTCGGCGGCAAGATCGCCGGCCAGCATGATGATGTCGCGTACCGGGTGGCCGGTGACAATATGAGTAACGAGCTTGACGCCTTGCTCCTCGGCCAACCGCTCGGCGTGCTGCACGATCGGGCGGTAGCGGCGGTCAGCAAAACGCTTCTCCTCTCTCACCTCGCCGATGATCTCCGGGAACTCCGATATCTCCTCGACACAAATCATATGCAACTCGGCACCTGAGAGCTTGGCGAGGCCAAGGGCAAGATCGAGCGCCTTGGCTGCACCAGGCGAGCCGTCATTGGCGTGGAGGATGGTCTTGTACATCGAGATGACTTTCTTCGGGTTACACCGCTTGGTCGGCTGCGCTGGTCGCGGCGGGCTCGGCCGCAAGGCGTCCGCCTTTGATGGGCTCACCCGCGGGTTCGGGCTCGGACTTGGGGATGAGGTGACGCGGCAGATAGAAGGCGTTGGCAATGACCGTGGGAATCACGGCGCTCGCGATCACGGTCGCAACGAGCGCGGAGTATTGGCCCTGGTCGATGATGCCGTGCGACAGGCCGAACAACGACGATATGGTGCCGAAGGTGAGACCGGTCGACATGAGTAGTGTGGTGTAGGCCGCCTCGCGGTTCGGCGCTTTGTAGAGCTTCGTGACCGGATAGACGCCGACGATTTTCGTGCCCACCTTGACGATCAGGAAGAAGATGAAGGCGAATGGCGCCGCGATCAGCGCGGGGATCGAGACGAACGATCCGGCCCTGATGAAGTAGAACGGCGTGAGCAGGCCGAAGGTGAGCGTCCTCAGCCTGCGGACGAGAATGTGATCCTTGCCGACGGTGCCGGCCAGCACCATGCCGATGAGATAAGCGGGAAGAACCGCTTCGCTGTCGGCCCAGGTGGCGAGCGCTCCCATGCCCAACAAGCATAATAAAAGGAATTTGGTTTCAAGCTCAGAGGGCCTGTTGCCGTAACGGGCGAAGAAGCGCGGCGTGACGAAGGGTAAAAGGCCGAACACCACGACGCCCACGCCGAGGAAGATCAGCGTCTTGTACGTGAACGGAGCGAAGATCAGCCCGAGCGCCACCACAGTGCCGAGGTCGGTCACGAAACAGGCCGCGAGCACCGTCTTGCCGTATTCGGTGGTGTTGAAGCCGAACTCGAGCATCACCGCATAGACCACCGCCACCGAGGTCGTGGACATGGCGACCCCGGCGAGCCAGCTCGGCATGACGTCCCAACCGAGAACGTAATAGGCTCCGGCCGCGCAGCCGAGAAACGGGAAGAGGAAGCTCGCCAGCCCGACGGCGGCGGCTTCCTTCCATTTGAGCTTGAACACGCCGGGATCGAGCTC
>DATHCZ010000056.1:0-10170 GCA_035319265.1 Methyloceanibacter sp.
AACCCGGACAAGCGGCAAGCACGCGGATTGCCGTCTTGCGAAAATCTAGGGGTTGGAATAGTGCCGCGATGCGACCATCAGGGTGCTTAACCTCATCGAAAAATCCCGCGGCACCCAACGCCGGCCGCAGAGAATCAAGGCTGCAAAAAAAATCGACGATCGCCGCACCGCGTTCTTTCCCCGCGAGCACGACCGCGGAGAGCAGCGCGGACTGATGCTCGGATCGGCACAACGCATCGACCACACGGAGAACGAGAATGCCGTTCTCGGTCTCGCGCTCCTCCTGGAACACAAGGACGCTGCGGTAGTCGGTGCTGAAGATGAACTCGTAGGTGATGGCCGGATGGCTCTCGTAGCGCCAGCGGAGAAAATCACGGCTTCGCTCGGCGCCGTAGGCTGGTTGCGGAAAGGCGAAACCGGCGCTGACCTCGTCGGGGACCTTCGTCGAGGCAATCACGCTCGCCGCAACGGGTGCAGCTTCCTCCATCCCCAGGGGGAGTCGCCCATTCACGGCGATGACCTGCGCCGCCTGCTTGTCGACCACCGCCACATAGCGGTGGAGGAATCCGAGATTCGTCATCCCGAGTCCCTCGCCAAGCGCGGCGCCTGCCTCGTTGACGCCGGGATTCACGAGGCACGGATATTGTTTCAGCAGCCGTCTGAGCAATATCGCTCCCAGTCCGACCGAGCGGTATTCCGGGCGCACCATGAGATTGATGGGATAGGCGCCGTGGATGTGCTCTCCGGAGGGCGTGATACCCAGAAATGGAACGAAGCCGAGTTGGGCGACGATCTCCTTCTTCTGCTCCACCACCCACAGCGTGTAGCCGCCGGTTTGATTGGCAGGATTGTCGAAAAACTGCCAGCGCAGGAAGGTCGGCGAGAGCATGATATAATTCGGATTGCGGTAGCTCGCGACGATGAAGTCGTCCCAGCGAGGTCGGTGCACCTTAGGATCGAAAGAAACGATGTCCATCAGGAACCTTCAGAAGCGTGTCGCGACGGCGCCTTCATCAAGTGCGATCAGCAATCAGGGTGGGGCTAGTTGCCGACCATGTAATCCATAAGCGAACCGGTATCGAGCTCAGGCGGGCGCCGCCGATTTCTCCGTCCAGATCCAACCCACGACCGATCCAAATGCCTTGCATCTCCTGCCCGACCAAGAGCGCTCATGTTGGTTGAGCTTGGTCGAGCATGGTGTCATCTTGCGGGCCCAGACCATAGGGTGATCAACGTCCCGGGTCGGGAGCGACGTAGGCATCGCACAGCCATTCTCAGCGAAAGTCCACTTTGGCCAGACTTATCTATATCGGAGGATACGGTCGCAGCGGGTCGACTCTGTTCGAGAGTTTGCTGACGGCCGATCCGAACCTCGTCGCTTGTGGCGAAGTCGGCCGTCATCTTTGGCGAACCAAGACCCGAAAGACATGCACCTGCGGCCGGTGGATCAAGAAATGCCCGGTTTGGCAGCCGTTCCGCCATAGGCGAAAACGCTTTGCCGATTGGGATCATCCCGGATTGACGATTGCATTGCTCGAGCACATTTCAAGCAGCTTTTCCGTCATGGTGGATTCGTCAAAGACCTCGTGGGGCTCGGGTCTTGTGCCCTTTCGTCTGCGCAAGAAGCTCGGACGCGATTTTCTCTTGATCCATTTGGTACGCGATCCGCGGGCCGTCTCCTGGTCGACACTCCGAACCATGCGCCAAAACAGACGCAAAGAGCCGGGAACCGAGCTGGGCCGCTATCTTCGCACCATCTTCGGCTGGATGGGCGCAAACCTCGCTTGTGAGGCCTTTGGCTTCTTATACCCCGATCGATACCTGCGCATTCGTTACGAGGATATCGTGCGCTCACCGGAAGTGACGTTACCCTCGGTCTTCGAGGCGGCGTCGCTTCAGCCCTCACGCTTTGACCGCGCAGTGGCAAGCGATAACCGGCATCAACTTCACGGCAACAGGGTTCGCCGCAAGCCGGCGTTGCTTGCCACACTCAATGAGGACGTTGCCTGGAAAGCTCAGATGCCGGCATTTTTTCGCCGGCTTACCGTCGTCCTGACTGCACCGTTCTTCTTGAAATATGGGTATTTCAGTTCGGGACCGGTACAACATAAGTGGCCAAAGAAAGCATCGGCAACCGAATCGCCGCCGGTTAGCTAATCCCCGCGGGGCACGCATACGACCGCAACTCAGAGCTCATCGCGATGAGAGTCCTTGTCTGGCAATGGGGCCGCTTCGGGTCTGGGCCCCGCTACGCCTTAGAGCTTGCGCGCGCGCTCAATCAGGTCTGCGGGCAGGACACCCTGCTGTCTCTCGCTGAAGGCTCCGAACTGCTCCAGGACAAGACGTTGCGCGGCGCTGTCGATCTCCCGCTCTACACCTATGCCAATGCGCGCGAGTTCGTGCCGCGCACCCTTGACGTTCGCCGGATCTTGCGCCCGATCGTGCGACGGCTGGAGGTCAAACGGCCGGACGCCGCGATCGTCACCATGATGGGCTATTGGGACGTCTTCCTCATGCGAAAGCTGCACCGCATGGGCGTGCCGGTCGCGGTCATCTCGCATGACGCCGAGGTGCATCCGGGTGATCGGTTCCACCTCGTACTCCACCTGCAACGTCATCTTTTGCGTCAGGCCGACGGCGTGGTTACGCTGACCGACTTCGTTGCGCGCCAGATCGAGACGCGCGTCGATCTTGCCGGCAAAGTCCGCGCGACGATCCCGCATGTTGCCTTCGACTTCACCGAGCTCGAACTGCCTCAGCCGATCCTTCCACAAGCCGCACGAAACCGTCCCTTGCGCCTCCTCCTTGCCGGGCGCTTGAAGCGCTACAAGGGGCTCGAGCTTCTTGCCGATGCGCTGAAGCTTCTCGGCGAGGTGCCGCTCCGTCTGCGCGTCGTGGGCTCGCCGCAAGACCCCGGCGAGATTGCGGCGCTTGCGGCCTTTCCCGGCGTCGAGCTCGACCTTGGCTGGAAGACCGACCGCGCGCTCATCGCCCATCTCGATTGGGCCGATGCTGCGATCCTTCCCTATGTCGAGGCGAGTCAGTCCGGCGTGGCCCCCATGAGCTTCAAGCGTGCGCGCGCCGTTATCGCGACGCCGGTCGGAGGGTTGCCGGAGCAAATCCGCGACGGTGAGACCGGACTGATCGCTGCCGCAGTCTCGCCCGAAAGTTTAGCCGCAGCGATCAGGCGTCTTGCCGACGAGCACCCCCTCGCCCATCGCCTAGGAGAAGGCGCGCTTCGCCATGCAAACACAGAGATATCTTGGCAGGCGCTCGCGCCACGCTTCGCCGAGATGCTCGAGGCCATCGCGCGAAGAACGGCGCGGCGCAGCTTCTAGCGCGCTCTTACCGCCTATTGCGAGCTGCTTTTGCGCAAGGAGAGGAAGTAATCCTTCCACCCCTTCTGCACGTCGGTGAGCTTTCCGTCCGAGTCGAGAGCGGCGAGAATCGCCAGCCCCTGATCGATCGCCTTGTCCTTCTTGTCTCCGCTCGCCACCTCGGCGATCTTGTAGAGCGCGACCACGAGATCGGTCTTGGCATCGACGTTGCCGTCGTCCTTGACCACTTGGGCGAGGCCCGTGCGGATCGCGAGCTCCTCCTCGAACGCCGCCAGCGCGCCGTCAGCGTCGCCGGCTTTCGACCGAGCATCGCCGATTTTCTCGAGGCTGTACGACACATCGCGCTTGGCCTGATCGTTATCAGGATCGGCCGCGAGCAGCTTGCGCGCGAGCGAGAGCCCTTCCTGATAGTCGGCAAGCGCACCGCTCGCATCATCGATGCCTAGCCGCGTATCCCCGACTTTATTCAGGCTGTACATCTCCTCGCGCAGCCGCTGGAGATTGTCGGCATCCTCCTCCGCCGCACGCCGGTCGATCGACAACATCTCCTCGTAGGCGGCAAGCGCCGCCGGTTTGTCGCCGGCGTTGAGCTTGACGTTGCCGAGCTTCTCGAGCGCGATAGAAACATCGCGGCGGGTCGAGATTTCGTCGCTGGCCTTGGCCAGATCGCGGGCGATCGAGATGCTTTCCTCGATCGCCGTGAGCGCGCCGTCACTGTCCCCGTTGTTGTTCTTGACGTCGGTGATCTTGTTGAGGTCGAGCATCAGCACGCGCTTGCGCTTGAGATCGGTGGCGTCGGCGGCGGCTACCTCGCGATCGAGCACCAGCATCTCGTCATAGACAGCAAGCGCGCCGGAGGCATCACCCATGTCGCGCTTGACATCGCCCATCCACTCGATGGTCGTTGAGAGGTTTTGCTTCTCTGAGACATTGCTCGGGTCGGCAGAGACCAGCCGCTTGCGGATGTCGACCGCCTCCTGATAGGCGGCCAGCGTGCCTTGCTTGTCTTGCAGGCCGAGCTTGATCTTCCCCATCTTCTCAAGGGCGTTGGCGAGATCGCGCTGCCAGTCTGCATTGGTCGCGTCGGTCACGGCGATATGCCGGGCGATGGCGAGCGCTTCCTCTGCCACAGTCAGCGCCGCATTGGCGTCGCCGCCGTTCAGCTTCACATCGGCGATCTTCTTGAGGTCGAACGACACCACCCGCTGCCGCTTGGTATCGCCGATATTGGCGGCGGCAAACTCGCGATCGATGGCAAGCATTTCGGTATAGGCAGCGAGCGCCCCTGCCGCGTCATCGGTATCACGCTTGATATCGCCGACCCATTCGAGCGTGGTCGACAGGTCCTGCTTCTCGTCGGCGTTGCTAGGGTCGGCGGCGACCAGGCGGCGGCGGATGCCGAGGCTCTCGTCGAACAGCGCAAGCGCGCCGGGCTTGTCACCAGCGTTCAGCTTCAGCTTGGCGATCCGCTCGAGCCCAATCGCCACCTCGCGCTGCTGGTCCATGTTGTTGGGATTGGCGGCGGCGAGCTTGCGGTCGTTGGCCAGCATCTCCTCGTACATGCTGAGCGCCGCCGTGTTGTCGTTCTCGCCCTGCTTGAGGTCGCCGATCTTCTCGAGCGTCGATGAGATGGCCTGCTGCCATTTCTTGTTGGCCTTGTCAGCATCGCCGAGACGCCGGCGAATGGCGAGGCTCTCCTCGTAATCGGCGAGAGCCCCCGCCTTGTCGCTCGAACGAAGCTTGGTTGCGGCAAGATCCTCGAGATTGACCGATACGTCGTATTGATAATCGACGTTGTTGGCGTCGGCCTCAGCCACCCGCCGCGCGATGGCGAGGCTCTTCTCATAGACCGTCAGAGCGCTGGCGTTGTCGTTCCAGCCGACGAGGAGAGTGCCGATGTTGCGGCAAATGTCGATCGCCTCGGCGTAGGCCGCGAGCGCAGCTGCCTTGTCGCCGGTGCCCTTCTTGGTGTCGGCGATCTTCTCGAGAGTTGTCGCCGTGTCCCATCCCAATCGCGTATTGGTCTTGTCGGCCTCGGCCAGCCGTTTGCGGATCTCGTAGCTCTCCTGATAGGCGGCGAGAGCTCCGCCTGCATCCTTGAAGGCAAGCCTGGCATCGCCAAGCTTGACCAGACTGATCGCCACATTGCTTTTCAGCCGCGTGCTGGTGGCGTCGGCGGCCGCAAGCTTGCGGTCGATGACCAGCATCTCCTCGTAAGCGGCGAGCGCGCCCTGATTGTCGCCCATCGTCCGCCTGAGGTCGCCGACCTTCTCCAGGATGAGCGAGATATCCTCTTGCCGCTGCGTGTTGTCGTCGACCTCGGCGAGGTGGCGGCGAACCTTGAGGCTTTCCTCGTAGCTCGCGAGCGCGCCCTTGTTGTCGCTAACGGCAAGCATCGCATCGCCGACCCGGCTCAGGCTGATCGACATGTTGCGCTGCCAGGTGGTGTTGCTCGGCTCTCCGGCCACGAGGTTACGATCGATGCCGAGCATCTCCTGATAGGTCGCGAGCGCTCCGTCCTTATCGCCGGCGGCGAGCTTGAGATCGCCGATCGGCTCCAGATTCTCCGCGATTTCGAGCTTCCATTTGCCCTCATCGGTCTTGGGCAACGCCCTGCGGATGGCGAGACTCTCCTCTTGCGCCGCCAGCGCGCCCGTATTGTCGCCAGCGTCGCGCTTGACCACACCGAGCTTGGTGAGAGCCGCCGAGAGATCGTGCTTCAGGCCCGTATCATTGGGACCTGCCGCGGCGAGCTTCCGCGCGATCTCCACATTCTGCTCGAAGGCAGCGAGTGCGCCTTGATTGTCGTTGGCGTTGCGCTTCACATCACCGATGCGCTGCAGGACGTAGGCCTGGTCGGCCAGCCACTGCGTGTTCTCGGGCTCCATGTCTGCGATGCGCTTGCGGATCGCGAGACTATCCTCATAACTCGTAATCGCTCCCGGCGTGTCGCCCGAATCGCGTTTCACGTCGCCGATGCGGCTCAGGCTGAACGACAGGTCACGCTGCAGCGAGATATTGGTTGCATCGGCCTGCGCCAGGCGCCGCTGGATATTGGCGCCGTCCTCGTATGCCGCGAGCGCTTTCTGGTTCTCCCCGGCGGCAAGGCGGGCATCGCCGATGCTGCTCAGATTTGCCGCGATGTCGCGCTCGAGTGCGGTGTCGGTCCTGTTGGCGACCTCGAGCCCCCGGCGGACGACGAGACTTTCTCCGTAATCGGCGAGGGCGCCGGCATTGTCGCCCGATTCGAGCTTGGCATCCCCGCGCAACGTCAGCGTCGTGGCGAGATCCTTCTGATACTCGATGTTGCTCTTGTCGGATTCGGCCAAAGCGCGCGCAATATCGAGACCCTTGCCGTACTCCTCGATCGCGCCTTTCTGATCGCCGGACCTGAGCTTGGCCGTGCCCGTGGCATTCAGCGTCAGCAGCAGATCGCGCTTCAGCTCAGGATCGCTTTTGTTTTGCTCAGCCAGGGCCGTCCTGATGGCGTAGCATTCCTTGAGGACCGCAAGCGCCGCTGTCGGATCGTTGGAGCGGAGTTCGAGATCGGCGACGGTGAACAATACGGCGGCAAGCTCACGCTGGTGCGCCGGCGTTGGTTCGGCTTCAACCAACTCACGCTTGTTGGCGAGGATCTTCTCATAGACGGCAAGCGCGCCGCTCGCATCGCCGGCGCCGAGCTTGAGATCGCCGATGCGCTCGAGCGTCAGCGAGGCGTCCTGCGAGCGCTCGTTGCTCTTACTCATCTCGGAGATATGCAGGCGGATCTCGAGGCTCTTCACCGTGCTCTGGGCAGCCTCAGCTTGTTCGCCTTCTGCCGCGTGAGTCGAGGCAAACTCCTCGAACATGGTCGCCTGCATGCCGAGCAACTGCTCGTCGTTCGGCGACTCGGCGACCGCGCCGTCGAGTGTCTGGCTTACTTGATCGAAGATCTTCTTGCGCGCCTCGGCGCGCATGCCCTCGACGTTGCGAAGTCCACGCGCGATATCGGTGACGAGAGCGCCGGCCACGTCGAAGTTGCGCTTGGCGCGTCGCTCGGCTTGCATGGCGCGAATGCCGGCCACCGTGGCGCCCACTGCCAGCACGGCGAACACCATGGCCGCCGCCCCGACCAGCCGTTGCCGGAGCCGCGCGCGCTTGCCCGAGGCGGCGATGAAGCCGAGCGTGGGCGCCGACAGCTCGCCGGGGTAGCGTTTGGCGATGCTTTCCGCCTCGGCAAGCGGCACGCCCTTGGGAATCAGGAGGTCGCGCTTCTTGTCGCTCTTTTCCCAGCGGCGCTCTAGACCCTCGACGTCGTCGCGGATGCGATAGAACTCGGCATTGGTGGCGACGATCTCCCGCGCCCGCTTCCAGTTCTCCAGCACGCGCTGATGCGCGAGTCTTATCGTGGCGTTCTGCTCGCCACCAGAGGAGAGCAGGATACGCGCATCGACCAGAGCGCAAACGAGGCGCTCCGCGGGCGCATCATAGGCAGCCTCCTTGAATGGCACCGAGATGGTCGCGAGACCGCTACTCGGCTTCCCGCCACTTTCTGCCAACTGCGCCGACGCCGCTAGCTGGCGTAACAGGCGCGGCAGCCGCTCCGCTTCCTCCTCACCGAGACCTCCCATCGCCCGCTCGCCCTCGCGGTCAATGGCGCCAGCAAGGCCACCGAGCGCGTCATACGCCTTCAGCGTGAGCTTGGTCTCGCCCCCATCGGTCACCCGCTGCTCGAACAGGAAGTCCAAGGTGAACTGCAGCAACGGCAGCATGTCGGGTCGGTCGACATCGCGGATAAGCCGGTCGTCCAGCCGCTCCCCGGTCTTGGCGTCCGTCTCGTAAACGAGGCCGGCCGCCGAGGCCGGACCGCGGATAATCTCGTCGATCTCGGTCGCACCGGGCGGAGCGAGGTCGTAGGTGACGCCCTTGCTCTTGAGCGCAAGAAGCTCGGGCTCCTTCAGGAAGCGCTCATAGAGATCGGCGCGGAGCGTGGTGATAACCCAGACGCGCCCTGTTGCCACCAGCTCAACCAGCAGCTTGGCGAAGCGCGTGCGCTCGGCGTCATTGACTTGGCCAGAGAACAGCTCATCGAGCTGATCGACGACGATGAGGAGGTCGGCACGGACGGGTCGATCGAAACCGCTTTTCTTGGCCTCGGTCTCGCCGATTTTGTCGAGGGCGCGGATCACGGGTTTGACGCTCGACTCGTCGGCATGAGCGAGCAGAGTGGCAAGCTCGGCTTGCGTCGCATAATCGCTCTCGGCGATCTCAGGCAGGGCGGGAGGACGTCCCTGGTCGTCCTCCTGCAGATCGGTCTCGGATTCGAACAGCCGCGCTGCGAGCGCAGCAACCGGGCCACCCGGATTCTCGCCCGGCCGCATCACCGCAACGCGCCAGAAATCGACCGACGGCACGACGCCGGGCGCGGTGAGGCGCGGCACGAGACCGGCAAGAGCAAGAGATGACTTACCCGATCCGCTCGCGCCGACGATGAGCAGAAACGGCGTGCCCCGTTCGCCGGCGTCTTTAAGAGCATCGACCGCCTTGGTGATGTCGCGTGAGCGACCAAAGAACACCGGAGCATGCTTGGCGCCAAACGCGGCGAGACCGCGAAACGGCGAGCCCTTGATATCGACCGGCCAGAGCACGGAACGGCCCTTGAGGACCTTCTCCTCGAGCCAGCCGCGCAAGAGCTTCTCGATCTCGACCTCGAAGGCGTCGGTGCTCTGGAAGTTGTGAAACGCGAGCTTGAACGTGCCGTCGGAGGTCTGGAACCACGTCTTGAAGAAGGTCTTGAGCCGCTCCCATTGCTCGGTGACCATGCGGTTGGTCGCCTCGTCGTCGAGCTTGACCGTGGGCGGCTCGGTGAAGCGGAACACATAGACGTCGGGTACCGACTTCTCCTTGCTTCTCTCGATCGCCGTCAGAATCTCGTAAGCGGTGCCCGAGGGGTAAGGCTCCCCGTTCGGCATGGTCGGAAAGTCGGCGGGAAGCTCGGTGCCGAGGCGGTGGCGGAGAATGGCGATGACGATATCGCAGGCCGATGCCTCGGGGATCTGCTGCTGGAAAGTCGCGCGCGCCTGGTAGTAGGCGTTCTCCCAACGGATTGCCTCGAGCTTGGCAATGCCTTGAAATTCGCCGTTGAGGCGCTCGACCACGCGCTCGACGCGCATGCGCTCGAAATGCGTGTCGCCCGGCGACGAGACGAAGACGCGAACCGTTTTCATGCCCGGGAGGTCACAACGGAGCCTGAACCCTTAGGACCAACTCGCGGCTGAGTATAGTCCGAAGCGAGCGCCTCCCCATAGGCGTTCGCACATAACTGGTTAGCTCCTAAGTGTCCTCTCGCCCTCAAACATGGCGACTTGGCGGCACGTCATATGAAGAATTGGCAACACTACGGGGTGCCGCTTTCCGGCGCTGTGGCGATGGTCTTGGCTTTGGCGACCAGATCATCGAGGTCCGGATTCTCCTTGGCCACCATGGTCTGAAGCTCTTTCACCACCGCCTCTTGGCGGGCCGGAGTGGCCTTGATGGGCGCCGCGTGTTGGCCGGGTTGCGTCCCTGGTCCCCAGCGCGGGCCGAACAGATAGACCGCGCCATACATGATCTTGGCGGTCTTCTCGTCGACGTTGGCAGCGCGCATGGCGTAGTAGAAAACCTTGTGGGTGTCCTGCCAGGTCCGCTGCTTATTATCGCAGTAATAATCGTGGATCACGGCCGCTTGTCGGTAGTTGCCGGTGAACGGCGGATAAAGTGCCCAGAGCGCCTCAGGCACCGAGGCGCCGTCGGTCTGGTAGCCGGTCGGCACGTCCCACTCATTCCCCGTTGGATCGACGAACGAATAGGGCTC
>DATHCZ010000057.1:0-6344 GCA_035319265.1 Methyloceanibacter sp.
GTCAACATGACCAAGCTCGAGTCCTATCAACTCGAGGGCTCGTTCAACGCCACCATGTTCTATGCCGATATCGAAGGCCATCCCGAGGAGCGGCCCGTCGCGCTCGCGTTGGAAGAGCTTCACTTCTTTTCAAGCGAGGTGACAGTGCTCGGCACCTATGCGGCGAGCCCCTTCCGCGCCAAGCTGAAAGCCTCAGAAGGTTAGCCAGGGCCATTGAGCCGGCGACGACTAAGGCGTGAGCGCTCACACCGAAGTTTCCCCTCCGGCGAAGGTTAGGCGCCGGAGGATTGAGCGGCTCGATCTGTCTAGGCAGGCTTGGCCGTGAAGAGTTGGCACCACCCGCTCGCACTGATCGGGTCCTCAACCACCTTGCATGAGGCCGGCGCGACGAACTGGGTGCAACCCGAGCATTGCTGCCCGTTGTTTGGATGGTCCTGATATTTGGCCGCGTCATGCGCAAGTTTCTGCTGCGCGAAAAGGTTTTGCGCCGTGGCGCCCGTCACGATGATAGCTCCAGCCATCATCGGTACGCTCTTTAGTAAAGAGCGGCGACAAACGCCCTTCTTCGTCGAGCTGGATGAATTGGTCATGCGAGCACTCCTTGCATTGCCCAGAAATGAAGCGAGCCTCGTCGAAAAGAACCTTTGTTGCACTGGAAAGTTCCGGGCACCCCTTTGCGGAACACTTTGCGCTGCAACATGAATGCAGGAACTCGAGTGGACGAGCGCCTGCTGATAGCTGGGGTCCGGGCACCACGAATCGCTTATCCTCTGAGCCCCAGCAAGGAGGGTCGCTCACTATGAGCGCCATAACGGTCGCCGTCTTGAGCCTGGCGCTTCCGGTGCTGCACCTATTCGTCAGTGAGGAGCCGCGGACTAAGCCCCGCGTCATCCACACCCTCCTTCTTTATGCCCTGGTGTTGGACGTAGGCGTCATCGGCCTGCCACTTGGGTTCGTTCCCCACATTTTCTTCGCCGACGAGACCGCTCGAGCCATCGGCTGGCCAACGGGGAGTCCCTTTCAATTCGAGGTTGGCTTCCATGATGGAGCGTGGGGCCTTCTCGGCTTTTTGTGCATTTGGATTGGTGGCACGTTCTGGCTGGCGACCGGGCTTGGTTGGTCGTTCTTCATGCTCGGCGCGACCTACGGGCACATCCGCGAGACGGTGCTCAATTCAGACTATGCTCCGTACAATTTTTTGACGATCTTCTCCGATGGCTTCATCGCCATATGGCTTCTCGGGCTGCTGTATCTCTATTGGCGGACGGGCGGCTTCGAGCCTCAACTGCCGTCCCGCCGCTAGATGCCGGCGCAAGGCTTCAACCCTGCGAGCTGAACGCCTTCTCGATCTCGTCCACCAGCGGATTGCTGAGTTGGACCTTCCGGAAGGCAGCGAAGTCCTCGAGGACCGCGGCCTCCCAGGACTTGTCCTTTTGCAACTGTGTGCCGCGATATTTGAGATAGAGCTCCCGCGCCTCGTCGGTCCTACCGAGAAACATGAGCGCATGGGCTCTGTTGGTGAAGAGCCAGATCTGATTGGGTGCGAGCGCAATGGCTTCGTCGGCGACCTGGAGCGCGGTGGCGAAATTGCCAGCAAGCACGAAATTGTAGGCGAGCCCACCGATCTTCGAGACGCTGAATTGAAGATCGCCTCTCCAGCCCTCGTTCTCGGGATCCGCGTTGGTCAGATGGGTCATCAGAGCGAGGCTCTCACGATAGGAAGCAAGCGCCTCGTCGAGCTTTCCATCGGCCTTGAGGATGTCGCCGATCATGTTGTTGAGGACTGAAACTCTTCGTTGTGCGTCCATATCGGCGGGATTGGACCGGCTGACACGTTGCATGATCTCGAGGGCCGCCTGAAAGGATTTCAGCGCATCAGGTAGATTCGACTGATGTTGCAGAGCCAGTCCGATCTTCACATAGGAGACCGAGAGGTCGCTTTGCCACGTTTCGTTGGAGGGATCGGCCTTCACGAGACTTTCGATTGTGTCGAGACCCTCCCGGAAGAACTTCAGAGCGTCCGCCGCCTCGTCCTGCATGAGCAGAACGTCGCCGACATTGTTGTCGGCGACGGCCAGCTCGCGCTGCCGGTCCGTATTGCTGGCGTCGGATTGTGCCAGACGTTTGTCGATGTCGAGCTTGGCCTGATAGGCTTGCAGCGCCTCTGCTAGTTTGTTCTGGCTCGACAGGACATCGCCGATCTTCTGGTGCGCTAACGCCAGATCCGCTTGCCAGTCCGTGTTCGTGGCGTCGGATTCCGCCAGCTTCGCGATTGTGTCGAAACTCGACTGGTACGAAGTGAGCGCCTCAGTCAGCTTCTGCTGGGCATAGAGCACGTCACCGATTTTGGCCTGCGCTACGGCAAGCGTGAGCTGTGTCTGAGCATTGCTCGAATCGGCCTTCGCCTCGCGTTCTCTGATGTCGAGGCTGCTTTGAAAGGATGCGAGCGCCTCGTCGAGGTGGCCCTGCGCCACATAGACATCGCCGATCTTTCCGTAAGACGCCGCAACATCATCCTGCCAAAGCGTATTGTCGGGGTCAGTTTTCGCCAAGCGTTGGTCGATGGCGAGGGAGGCCTGGTAAAATTTGAGAGCTTCCGTCAGATCGCCTTGGGACATGAGGATGTTGCCGATCTTCTCGTTCGTCACGGACATGTCGCGGGGGAATTCGGCGTTGCCGGGATCGGCCTTTGCAAGAGCTTCCAGCCGCTCGAGAGCGGTCCGCTGCAACTTGAGGGCCTCCTCCAAGTGACCCTGGGTGAGCAAGATATCGGCGATGCGGCCAGAGGTGATCTCGTACCGGCGATGCCAAACCGCATTGCTCGGATCCGCGGCCGTCAATTGCTCCATGATCTTGAGACTCGCCTGGAAGGCTTGCAACGCCTCAGGCAGCCGGTTCTGCTTGATAAGCACGTCCCCGGTCTTCGAATAAGCGACCGACAAACGATCTTGCCAGTCCGTCTGCTTTGGGTCCGATTGCGCCAGAGTCTCGATCAAATCGAGTCCCGCCTGATACGACTTCAGTGCGCCCGGCAAGTCGCCCTCGGCATCCAGCACGTTGCCTATCGTGGCGTAGGACGTGGCCAAATCCCGTTTCAGCTCCGCGCTATTCGGGTCGTTCGCCAAGAGATCCTGTAGAATTCCTTGCGACTGCTTCGCTGTGTCGAAAGCGCTCTTCGTGTCGCCAAGCGTGAGAAGTGTTTTCGCGACTTCGTCTAGCGCTGCGCCCTGGCTGTACCGGAGAGCGGGAGTGGATTCGCCCGAACTGTAGAGTTGGTCCTGCAATTGGCGCGAGCGGTCGAGAATGTCCTTGATGGTCGACGCAGGAACGCCGACGACGTTCCGGAACTTCTGCGCGAGATTGAACACAAGGCCGTTGGCGGTACCCGTTGCCAGCGTCAGCGTATGCTCGGCACGGTCGCGCTGCGTCTGCGCCTCACGGCGGCTGATCTCGGCGAAAACCGCAAGACCGATTGCGACGATGGCAACCGTGAGCGAGCCCCCAACCCAATAGCGCTGCCTCATAGTCGCGGCACGCCGGCTCGCCCGGATGAAATCCTGATGCAGATCGGTCGGTGCATTGGCGTCGGCCGGACGCCGATCGAGCCAGCGCTCGGCGGCGTCGAGATCGGCGCCACGTAGGGTCGCGCCTCGGCTGCGCTTCTGCTCGTCCCAGTGCCGTGCGAGCTCGCCGAGACGAGTATGCTCGTGCACCCAGGGCAGGTCGGTATGCAACGCCGTGTCGAGTGCCGTCAGCGCGGCATCTTTGTCGTCGCTTTCGGTGCAGAACACCCAGTTCAGCCGGCCAAGCGCCGGCGGCGCGTCGGCATCGGGAATGCGGCGCGCCACGATGGGAATCAACCGCTTGCCGAGCCGCCCGCTCTCATCGAGCTCCCATGCGCAGACAGTGGATGCGACCGAATCGGGACTGATCGCAAACACCACGGTATCGGCAGCGGCAATCAACCCGCCGAGGCGTTCCTTCCAGGGTTCTCCCGGCGCGATGTCGGTCTTGTCGAGAAAGGCGTCGAAGCCGCGCTCGGTAAGTGCTTCGACCAGCGATTGGGCGAAGGACAAATCCTTGCGCGAGTAAGAGATAAAGACTTTGGCCCGACTGCCAGCAACGGTTTCAACCGAGGCTTGAGGCGCCTGCTCGTTCATCTTTGCACACCAAGTAAGGGCGTGTGGCTTTATTGGGATGGGAACCTAGCGTCTTTCGCGGAAATGTGGCGTGTCTTTTTCGTAATGGTCGCGGTCATCTCCCGGCCAGCGGAGGCCGACCCGCCGCGACCCCGTCTCGTGCGCGGGTTGCCACAGGCGCCCCTATCCCCGATATACTGCGATGGGAGGTTGGCAGCAGGCGCGTGCCTCGCCAACCGGGTCAGGTCCGGAAGGAAGCAGCCCTAACGAGAGTTTCGCGGGTTGCTCGTCCAGCCTCCCACCTGCCTTAAAGCGTTATAGTGCGTGTCTGGGCCCGTCCGGGCCCTTCGCGGCAAAGCCTTTGCGTTGAAAGTACCGTCCGTCCATGGCCGACGTCGAACATCGTGAGAAGGGCGGGAAGCACCCCGCCCAGTCGAAAGCGGCGGGCGCCGCTCCGGCCGCCTTATCTGGAGCGCGCGAGAGCCACGCGGCGCTTGCGCGCAAGTACCGGCCGAAAGTCTTCGCCGAGCTGATCGGCCAGGAGGCGATGGTGCGCACGCTGCGCAACGCCTTCGCCTCGGGACGCATCGCCCAAGCCTATATGCTGACCGGCGTGCGCGGGGTTGGCAAGACCACGACCGCGCGGCTGATCGCCCGGGCGCTGAATTATGAAACTCCCGGCCCGAGCGGTCCAACTCTCGACATGACCGAAGAGGGCGCACACTGCCGCGCCATTCTGGAGAGCCGGCATCTCGACGTGGTCGAGATGGACGCGGCCTCACATACCGGCATCGACGACATCCGCGAGCTGATCGACAGCGCCCACTACAAGCCAAACACCGCCCGCTACAAGGTCTACATCATCGACGAAGTGCACATGCTTTCCAAGCAGGCCTTCAACGGCCTGCTCAAGACACTGGAAGAACCGCCCGAGCATGTGAAGTTCATCTTCGCCACCACCGAGGCGCGCAAGGTGCCGGTCACGGTACTCTCGCGCTGTCAGCGCTTCGACTTGAAGCGCATCGAGATCGACGAGCTCGTCGAGCATCTTCAGCGCGTCACCGTGCAAGAGGGCGCGACCGCGGAGCAGCCGGCGCTCGCACTCATCGCCCGCGCGGCTGAAGGTTCGGTGCGCGATGCGCTCTCGATCCTCGATCGTGCCATCGCCTTCGGTGCCGGCAAGGTCGAGACGGGCGCGGTGCGCGAGCTCTTGGGACTCGCCGACCGCACCCGCATCTTCGATCTGCTCGAGACCGTGCTGAAGGGAGACGCCGGCACAGCGCTCCAGCAGCTTGCGGAGCTTAACCGCGATGGAGCCGAGCCCGGCCAGGTCATCGCCGACCTGGCCGATGCGGTTCATGCCGTGACTTTGATCAAGGCCGCCGGTGCGGCAAGCGCCGATCCCGCTGCGAGCGAGGTTGAGCGCGCGCGCGCCGCCGACCTTGCGGCGCGGCTGCCGATGTCGTCGCTTGCCCGCGCCTGGCAGATGCTGCTCAAGGGACATGACGAGGTGCGCGCGAGCCCACGCCCGCTCGCTGCGGCCGACATGGTTCTTGTCAGGCTCGCTTATGCCTCGGAGCTGCCGCCTCCGACCGAGCTTGCCCGCCGCATGCACGACGGCGCGGGTGGCGGCGAGAAGGCGCCGCCCCCGGCGGCGCCGTCGCCGAAGGCTGCCCGCAAGCCTGCCCCCACCGAGGCCAAAGCTGCTCCGGCACGACCCTCTCCGCCACCACGTGCCGATCACGAGTCGGAGAATCCGGCGCCTTCGCTAGAACCTGCGCCAGCGCTGGAGCTGCGGAGCTTCGACGATGTCGTGGCGCTCGCCGAAACCAAGCGCGATCTCAAGCTGAAGCATGCTCTGCTCGAGCAGGTGCGGCTCGTCCATTTCAAGCCCGGCAATATCGAGCTCAATCCGCTGCCCCAGGCTGCCAAGGACCTGACCCAGGAGCTGATGCGGAAGCTCAAGGCCTGGACGGGTCGCGTGTGGATCGTCGCGGTGAGCGATGAGCCGGGCGCCGAGCCGCTTGGTGCCCAGCGCCGCGATCAGGCCGCGCGCGAGATCGACAAGATTCGCGAGCACCCTAAGGTCAAAGAGGTGCTTCAGCACTTTCCCGACGCCCGCATCGCCGCGGTGAGATCGACGGCAGCACCGCAGCAAGAGGATGTGCCGGGCGAGGAATCGGACGAGTTGAGAGAGGACGGGAC